>NZ_JBVJOT010000103.1:0-16651 GCF_055583025.1 Streptomyces sp. NPDC104831 | reverse complement strand
CCCTCGCTCCCCTCCATCCTCCACTCCCCCTCCCATCTGCCCCCGCTCCCCCCCCCCCCCCCCCCCCCCCCCCGGCCCCCCCCCCCCCCCCCCCCCCCCCCCCCGGCGGGTGCCGGTGGCCCACCGGGTGGGCCCCGGCCCCTCCGGGGGCGGACGACGATCGGTGGCGCCGGCCGTGCCGAGGCCCCAGGCGGTACGGACCCGGGCCCTGCCCAACTCGGTCCGGCAGGAGCCGGGCAGGGCTACCTCGGCGGACGAACGGGCAGAACCCTATGGGCTCGGGCGCGCCCGTCACCCCTGCCCGGCACCACCCCCGCCGGCCGAGCCGCCGGCCCGTCCGCCCGAAGGGACGACGATGAGCACCTCCGTCACCCACTCCTCCCCGCCGGTCGCCCCCGGCCGGATGCCCGTGATCGGTCACGCCCTCGCCCTGCTGCGCCGCCCCCTGGAATTCCTCGACACCCTGACCGCGTACGACGGCCTGGTAGCCGTCCACCTGGGCCCGAGGCCCACCTACGTCCTGGCCGCCCCGGAACTGGTCAACCGCGTCCTGGTCACCGACGCGGCCCGGTACGCCAAGGGCCGCTCCTTCGAGAAACTGCACGACTACCTCGGCCGGGGTCTGGCCACGTCCGAAGGCTCCTTCCACCTCCGCCAGCGGCGATTGATGCAGCCGGCCTTCCACGGTCGCCAGATCGCCCGCTACGCCCGCACCATGGCGCGGATCGCCGCCGAGCGGGCCTCTTCCTGGCGACCGGGCCAAGTCCTCGACGTCACGCGCGAGATGCACGACCTCTCCCTGTCCGTGGTGACCGCGACGCTGTTCTCCACCGCGCTGGACGACGAGCTGAGCGCCGACATCCACCACGCCATGCCCCTCGTGCTGCGCGGCATGTACACCCGCGTGCTGGACCCCACCGACCTGTGGCACCGGCTCCCCACCCCGGGCAACCGGCGTCTCGCGGACGCGCACCGGCGCCTGCGCCGCGCCATCGACCACCTCATCCGCACCCGGCGCGAGGCCCCCCGGACGGAGGACCCGGACCTGCTGTCGATGCTCCTGGCGGCCCAGGACGACGACGGCGGCGAGGCCATGACCGACCGGCAGGTCCACGACGAGCTCATGACGCTGCTGGTCGCCGGCACCGAAACCGCCGCCGGGGGCCTCGCCTGGCTCTTCCACGAACTCGGGCGGAACCCGGACGTCGACCGCGAGCTGCACGCGGAACTCCGGCACCTGGCCGCGGGCTGCCCGGCGCCCGAGGAGCTGACCCGGCTCCCGTACACCCGCCGCGTGCTCGACGAGGCCCTGCGCATGCGCAATCCCGGAGGGATGACCATCCGGCGGGCCGTCACCGACGTCGAACTGGGCGGCCACCACTTCCCCGCCGGCACCGAGTTCATCTTCAGCGCCCTGGTCCTGCACCGCAACCCACGCCTGTTCCCCGATCCCACCCGCTTCGACCCGGACCGCTGGCTGCCCGGTCGGCCACCCGTCCCGCGCGGAGCCTTCGTCCCGTTCGGCGCGGGCGGCCACCGGTGCATCGGGGACTCCTACGCGCGCATGGAGATGACGGCGGTGACCGCGGCCGTGGTCAGCCGATGGCGCCTGGAACCCGAGCCTGGAACACGGGTACGGGGTGTCATGACCTCCACCAACAACCCCACCGGCCTCCTGATGCGGGTCCGCCCCCGACGGGAACCCGGGCCGGCCTGACGCGCCCGGCCGCACGCCGCCAGGGCCCGCCGAGGCCCCGGAGCCCGCGCGCGACGACCGCCCACCGGACTCCGTTCCGGCGACGCATCGCGAACGCCGCGCCCCGGCAGCCGCAAGCCACTCTCGGCGCATCCGGTTCACGGGACGCGTGCGCCGGGAGGCGGATAGCCTGCCTCCATGCGTTCGGGGGAGAGAGCCGAGGACGCCAGGGCGGATCCCGTCAGCCGGGATCGGGGTGCCACGCGGTCCTGGGTGGAGACGGAGCTCCGCGAGGCGGAGCGTATCGAGAGGGTTGTGCGGCTGCGCGGCGGCTGGACGTCGGAGATGCACCGTCTGGACCTCCGCGGTCCGCAGGGCCGGCGCTCACTCGTCCTGCGGTCCTTCGTCAAGCCCTTCTTCGTCCGGCACGCGGAGGGCCTGCTGACCCGCGAGGCGACCGTCCTGCGCCTGCTCGGTGACACGGACGTGCCCGCGGCCACGCTCACGGCGGTGGACGCGACGGCGCGGTACTGCGACCATCCCTCCTTGCTGATGTCCCTGCTGCCGGGGACGGTGCGCCTGGGCGATCAGGACGCCGATGACCGGGCCGAACTGCTGGCGCGACAGCTGGTGCGGATCCATCGGCTGCCGGTGACCGTGCCACAACGGCCCCGCGTCTACGAGCCATGGACCTCTCCCGAACGTGTGACCGTGCCCGCGACCACCGGGCGGCCGGGACTCTGGCAGCGGGCTGTCGACGTCATCCGCGGTGAACCCCCCGCCTACCAGGGGCGCTTCCTGCACCGGGACTTCCATCCCGGCAACGTCCTGTTCACAGGAACCGGCGCTGACCTCCGGATCAGCGGGGTCGTCGACTGGGTGGAGACCTCCTGGGGGCCGGCCGACTTGGACGTGGCCCATTGCTCGACGGCCCTCGCCCTGCTGCACGGGGTCCCCGCGGGCATGCGGTTCGCCGACCGCTATGCCGCCGCCGGAGGGAACCTGGCCGAGAAGGGCACCGGCCATCTCTACTGGCGGCTGCTGGACGCGCTGGGCTTCGCCCCGGACGCGGAGAAGGTCGCTGTTCCCTGGCGCGAACTCGGCCGCGTCGATCTCACGGCCAGTGTTCTGGCCCAGAGGCTGGAAGAATACATGGATGCCCTTCTCAGCCGCTACGCCTGATCTGCCGTGGCCGGCCGCCTGTGGCGCCGGCGCCTGGAGAGCGCCGGCGCAGGGAAGACCCGCTCAGGACCACAGGCGGCCCTTCAGCAGCAGGTGGCCGTGCAGGACGGTGAGGTCGGGCTGGGCCGGTTCGCCCTGGCGCAGCGCCAGATAGAAGGTGTTGATGGGCGGCACGTCGGGTTCGAGGAGGGGGACGACCTCCCCGTCGGCGATCTCCTCGGCGCACAGGTAGGTCGGCAGCACCGAGATGCCCGCCGACGACTTCACCGCGGCCAGCGCCCCGCGCAGGTCGGGCACGACGACGGCGGGGGTCAGGGCCGGGGTGGAGTCGAAGACGGTCCGCCAGTAGCGGCGGATGATCGGCAGGGACTCGGCGTAGGAGATCCACGGAATGCCGTCCAGCGCGGCGGGGCCCTCGGCTTCCAGCTTCTCGCGCGGGATCCGCGCGGCCAGTTCGGCGGAGGCCAGCAGGACGAACTCCTCGTCGAACAGCGGCGTGGCGGAAAGTCCGCGGGCCCTCGGGCGGACCGTCGACAGGACGAGGTCCAGCTCCCCGTCGTAGAGCTGGGCCAGAAGATCGTCGGCCAGGCCGAACACGAACCGGAACTGGATGCCCTCGGGGATCAGGTCGCTGACCGCGGGGATGACCCGGGTCGTCATCAGCTCCACGGGCCCGCCGACGTAGAGGGGCCGGCGCGGTGCCTCCTTGCCGAAGGAGGACTCCACGGTGTGGCTGAGCGCGTCGACCGGGCCCTGGACCTGCCTCAGGAGGCCGTCGGCCGCCGCGGTGGGCTGGGCGCCGTGCGGGAGCCGCTCGAAGAGCGGACGGCCCACCTCCCGTTCCAGATTGCGGATCTGGTGTGTGACCGCCGGCTGCGACATGCCCAGCTTCTGCGCCGCCTTGGTGAAGGAACCGAGGCGGTACACGGTCACGAACGTGCGCAGCCAGTTCAGTTGTACGGTCAAGCCATCCCCCGGTGGTTCCGCAGGCCATGCCTGCGCGGTCGTGCAGACAACCCCGGATCACAGTGACCCACAGTGCCGACGGGGTCACGCAATCGGGGCAGGTGTGGCCGACATCACTTCGCGCGTGCCGGTGAGCCCGGCCGTGTGGTGCCCCAGGGCCGGGCGGGCGGAGCGGGGACGGGGGCGCCCGGGGGATTCGGCGCCGGTCCTCGCTCGGCCTGCCCGGCCGGCACCGGGGTCAGGCCGAGGCGAGTTCCTCGACGACCAGCTCGGCGACGCGGGCCGCCGAGGCCGGGTTCTGACCCGTCACGAGGCGGGAGTCGGCCACCGCGTGCGCGGCGAAGTTCGGGGCCTTGGTGATCTTCGCGCCGCGCTCGGCCAGCTTGGACTCCAGCAGGAACGGCACCACCTCGGTGAGCCCCACCGCTGCCTCCTCCTCGTTGGTGAAGGAGGAGACCCGCTTGCCGTCGACCAGGTAGCTGCCGTCGCTGAGCTTGATGTTGACCAGGCCGGCCGGGCCGTGGCACACGGCGGCGACGACACCGCCGCGCTCGTAGATGCCGGCGGCCAGCTCGGCGAGCTCCTTGGACTCCGGGAAGTCCCACATCGTGCCGTGCCCGCCCGCGAAGTAGATGACGTCGTAGTCCTCGGCCCGCACGTCGTGCGGGGCCGGGGTGGCCGCCAGCGCCTGCCGGCTGTCCTCGTCGGCGAGGAAGGACGCCACGACGGCGTCGTCCGGGTTGACACCGTCCTGCGGAGCGGCGCCGCCCCGGACGGACACGTACGCGATCTCGTACCCGGCCCTGCGGAACACCTCGGCGGGGTGGGCCACCTCGGGGACGTAGAAGCCGGTCTTGCGGCCGGTGTCGCCCAGCGTGTCGTGGCTCGTCAGGGCGAAGAGGACCTTCTTGGACATGAGGGCTCTCCAGGAGTGTGGAAATGAGGCGTCATGGAATACGGACGACCCGTGCCGTCCTCGACGCCATCGAATCTAGGCTGCCGGACCAGGCGCTTCAAATATGGGATCGCATCGCCCCTATACGGCTCTTTATGGCATGACGGATACCATTCCCCGGCCTTCAAGGGGCCGTAAATCTGAAGTATGGTGCTCATCTGCGCCCGGCCTCCGGTGGCCTGCCACCTGGGCCGTGAAGTACTGGAAAGTGAGGCCATGATGCCCACCGCCGTCCGCACGGGACTCATTGTCCTGAGCAGTGTCGAGCGGCTGCCCAACGGCCGGCCCGCGGGATTCTGGCTCCCCGAGGCCGCGTACCCCTGGCTGGCGCTCACGGCCGCCGGCTGGGACGTCGAATTCGTCAGCGCGGCCGGCGGGCGGCCCCCGATGGGCGGCGTCGACCGCTCGGACCCGCCGCAGCGCATGTTCCTGGAGGACGGCACCGTCCGGGCCCGGCTGGCGGACACCGCCACGGTCGACGGCCTGCAACCGGACGCGTTCGGCGCCGTCTTCGTCGCCGGGGGGCACGGCTCGATCCTGGACCTGCCCGAGCACGAGGGCCTGATCCGCTTCCTGTCCGCGTACTGCGCCGGGGACGGCGTGCTGGCCGCCGTCTGCCACGGTGTCGGCGCGCTGCTGAACGTGCGGCTGCCGAACGGCCGTCATCTGGTGGACGGGCGCCGCCTGACCGCCTTCTCCCAGCAGGAGGAGCGGGCCGTCGGCCTGGCCGAGGTGATGCCGTACTTCCTTGACGAGGCCCTGGTGAAACGGGGCGCCCGGTACGAGGCGGGTGAGCCGTTCACCAGCCATGTGGTGGCCGACGGCTCATTGGTCACCGGCCAGAATCCCGCCTCGGCGGCGGAACTCGCCGCGACGGCCATGCGGATCGCCGCGGGCGTCCCCCTGCCCGGCGGCTGGGCGCGGAAGACACCCCGGGCCGCGCGCGCCTGACCGGGTCGCCGCGGACGCCGGCGCATTCGGGCCAGCGATTATCGGAGTAATGCAATTCCCTATGTGTCATCGCTGATCCGGTCGGCTCTATGATCGCAGTCCCGTCGGCCGCCGGGCCGACCGGAATTCAAAGGGAGCGGATCGATGCCGATTTACGTCGTCGCCAAGTGGGTTGCCCGCGCCGGCCGCGAGGAGGAAATCGCGGAACTCCTCCCCGCCGTGTCCGAGGCGAGTCGCGCCGAGCCCGGCTGCCTGTCGTACCAGCCGGTGCGGTCACTGGACGATCCGCGGGCTTTCGTCCTTTTCGAGAGCTATTTTGACGAAAGCGCGCTGGAGCGCCACAAGAACAGCGACCACTACCGGCGGCTGGTGACGGAGGGGGCCGTTCCGCTGCTCGCCGAGCGCGAGGTGGCCCTCTACCGCGAGGTGTGACGTCACCGCGCGGGCGGAACGCCGGGAGCCGGCACCGGGAACGGCACCGGCTCCGTGGCGTTCCGCCGCGGTCAGGCCGCGAGCAGCTCCGCGACACGGTGGCCCAGCGGTGCCGCGGACGCGGGGTTCTGGCCGGTGACCAGGCGGTCGCCGACCACCACGTGCGGCTGCCGGCCGGGGGCGCAGGAGTACACCGCGCCGTTGGCCTCCAGCGCGTCCTGGAGGAGGAAGGGCACCACGGTGTCCAGCCCACGGGCCGCCTCGCCCTCGTTGGAGAAGGCGGTGACGGCCTGGCCGGCCAGCAGGTACTCCCCTGTGGAGAGCCGTACGTCGACCAGCGCTGCCGGGCCGTGGCAGATCGCCGCGACGACGCCTCCGTTCTCATGGACGGTACGAACGAGCGTGTGCAGGGCGTCGTTGCCCCGGAAGTCCCACATGGTGCCGTGGCCGCCGACGAAGTAGATCCCGCGGTAGTCGCGCGGATCCACTCCTTCGGGGCGCGGGCAGTGGTCGAGGAGCGCTCCGCCTTCGGGGTGCGAGAGGAAGCCCCGCTGCGTTTCGTCGTCGGGATCGTGCCCGATCATGGGCGGTCGGCCGCCCGCGACGGAGACGAAGTCCACCGCATGACCGGCAGCACGCAGAATCCGCCACGGTTCGACGGTTTCCCCCAGGTGGAAACCCGTTGGACGGCCGGTCGCACCGAGGCTTCCCCGGCTGGTGAGGACGAAGAGGACGCGCTGCCCGGCGGGCGTGGTCATATCGGCTCCAGAGTCATCGTGTCGGTGGTCGTCGTGTCGGCGGTCGTCGTGCCGGTGGTCTTCGTGCCGCTGGAAGGGAGAAGGACGGACGCATAGGCGGGGTCGGGGCCGAAGTGGCCCGCCGCCTCCCGCAGTACGGCCGCGTCCGTGATGCGCGGGCGCGCCAGCCGGTAGGTGCCGTGGGTCCCGGCGGCCCACACGGCATGCTCGTCCGTCAGGTGCAGCGACACGGGCCGGGGCCCCGCCAGGCGCACCCCGGTGATGCCCCGCCCGCCCGGCACGGGCTCCGGCGCGGTGGGTATCCGGGCCCGCCCGGACAGCCAGCGCGCCAGCAGCAGGGCCGAGGCGTCCTGCCGTGCGCCGTGCAGCACGCTCGCCGCGGTCCAGGGCCCGGGCCGGTCCCGCAGCAGCGCCAGCAGCGTGGCACGCCACCATCCGGTGCGGATCCACGCCAGGTCGACGTCGCCGGGGACGTGGTGACCGGCCCCGCGGGTGAGGGCGGCCACCGGGTGCGGGTCCGTCGCCGTGTCCACCAGCCGCAGGTCCGCCGCCCGGCCGAGCGGCGTGCGGGCCGGCGCCCGGGGCGCGTCGTACGGCCACCACACCACCACGGGCGTGTCGGCCGGGAGCAGCGGCAGGACCGCCGACTCGGGGTGCCGGGACAGTTCTCCACGCAGCCGCAGCACGATCGTCTCCACGACCCCACAGCGCACTTCCGCGTCCAGCCCCGGCTCGGCGCGCCCGGCGGACACGGCGAGGACCACCCTGCACGGTGTCCCCGCGAATGCCTCCCGGGCCACCGTCAGGGCACGGTCGGCGCGCGCCTGGTCGGTGACGACGACGAGCGTGAGCACCAGGCCCGCGGCCGGGGCGCCGAGGGCGCGGCGGCCCCGCACCAGGGCCTGGTGGATCTCCGCGGCGGTGGTGTCCTTCAGGTCGGTCCTCATGGCCTGCGCCAGCTCCGTCCGTCTCGTGCCAGCATCTCGTCCGCCTGCTCGGGCCCCCATGTGCCGGCCCGGTACGGTGCCGGCCTGCCGTGGGTGGCCCAGTGCTCCTCGATCGGGTCGAGGATCCTCCAGGACAGCTCGACCTCCTCCGTGCGCGGGAAGAGGTCGGCGTCGCCGAGCAGCACGTCCAGGAGGAGCCGCTCGTACGCCTCCGGGCTGGACTGCGTGAAGGACTCGCCGTAGGCGAAGTCCATGGACACGTCCCGGACCTCCATCGAGGTGCCCGGCACCTTCGACCCGAACCGCACGGTCATCCCCTCGTCGGGCTGGACGCGGATCACGACCGTGTTCCGCCCCGGCTCCCGGTCGAACGGCGCGTGCGGGGGGCGCTGGAGGACGACCGCGATCTCGGTGACGCGGCGGCCGAGGCGCTTGCCGGTGCGCAGGTAGAAGGGGACGCCCGCCCAGCGGCGGTTGTCGACGCCGAGCTTGATCGCGGCGTAGGTGTCGGTGGTGGAGCCGGGGCCGACGCCCTCCTCCTCCAGGTAGCCGACGACTCTCGTGCCGCCCTGCCAGCCGGCGGTGTACTGGCCGCGCACGGTGTCACGGTCCAGGTCCCCGGGCAGCCGGACCGCGCCGAGCACCTTGGCCTTCTCGGCGGCGAGCGCGTCGGCGCCGAAGGAGGCGGGCTCCTCCATGGCGGTCAGTGCCAGCAGCTGGAGCAGGTGGTTCTGGATGACGTCGCGGGCGGCGCCGATGCCGTCGTAGTAGCCGGCCCGGCCGCCGATGCCGATGTCCTCGGCCATCGTGATCTGGACGTGGTCCACGAAGGACCGGTTCCAGATCGGCTCGAACATGGTGTTGGCGAACCGCAGCGCCAGGATGTTCTGGACGGTCTCCTTGCCGAGGTAGTGGTCGATCCGGAACACCTGCTCCGGGTCGAACACGTCGTGCACGACCGCGTTCAGCGCGCGGGCGCCGGCCAGGTCGTGGCCGAACGGCTTCTCGATCACCGCCCGCCGCCAGGAGCCCTCGGGCGCCTCGGCCAGGCCGTGCTTCTGCAACTGCCGTAGGACCACCGGGAACACCTTCGGCGGCACCGAGAGGTAGAAGGCGAAGTTGCCGCCCGTGCCCGGCAGGGACCGCATCTCCTTGCGCAGGAGGCGGAAGGCTGCGTCGTCGTCGGCGTCACCCTGGACGAAGCGCAGCCCCTCCTCGATCTGCGCCCAGACCTCGGCGCGGAACGGGGTACGGGCGTGCGCGCGCGCCGCCTCCCGGGCGAGGTGCGCGAAGTCCCGGCCCGTGTCCTCGTGGCGGGCGAACCCGATCAGTGAGAAGCCCGGCGGCAGCAGCCCCCGGTGGGCGAGGTCGTAGACGGCGGGGATGATTTTCTTCCTGGACAGATCGCCCGTGATTCCGAAGACGACCAGGCCCGACGGCCCCGCGATGCGCGGGAGCCGCCGGTCGTGGCCCTGGGCCGGGATCCGGGCGGCCGGTGATGACACTGTTCTCAGCCTCCGTCGGACGGCGTCAGCCGGAGAGCCGGACGCGCGTGATGTGGGGGTCCTGCCGGGTGGAGCGGGCGGCGCTGGTGGCGACGGCCCGGCCACCCCGGACGGTGACGGCCGTGGGGCCGCAGGGCCCGTCCGCCGCCGTGCGCACGGCCGTCGTACGGCCGCGGGGACCGGCCCGCGGCAGTGTGCCGCCCTTGGTGCCGGTGACCGGGACGGTGTCCCCGCGCCCGCTGAAGGCGAAGTCGTCCGCGGCCCCCGACCCGGTGGCGGCGGTCTGCGGGATGCCCGGGGCGCCGTTCCCCCGCACGGGGACCCGCGGCGGGGAGCCGGTGTCCGGGCCGGTCGACCGGACGGTCCCGCGGTGCACCTTCACGCGCGGCCGGCGGCCGGCCGGCGGACGGGTCCGGGTGGGCGAGCGTGTGCACCGCGTGGGTGCCGTGCGTGCCGTCGTGAGCCACCGCGGGGTCGGCGGCGGAGGCGGCGGCCGGGGCGACGAGGGGCGGGCGGAGCCGACGGGCGGGCCGCATGGCAGGCCTCCGGAAGGAGCGGGGTGGAAGAAGGGAAAGGGGCGCGCTCATGCGGCGGGCGGCCGCCGCCCCGCGCTCACCCGGTCGGCGTCAGCCTGGCGGTGGCGGCCACCGCGCCGGCGGCGAGCAGGACGGCGGCGGACAGCACACCGAGGGTGGCGTGGTACGGGGCGCCCGCGGCCAGGACCTGGCCCAGCGAGGCTCCGACGAACAGCACCGTGGTGTTGACGGAGACGGCCGCTCCCCGGGCGTAGGGCACGATCCGGTGCAGCAGTCCGACCAGGCCCGGGACGACGAGGCCGATGCCGCCGACGAAGACGACGGTGCCCGCGATCAGCACCGCGGACGCGGCCGTGACCTGGGCCAGCAACAGGCCGCACAGGGCGGTGAGGAAGCCGGACACGGCCAGGAAGCGCGGACCGCGGCCGCCGGCGAGCCGGTTGACGACCGGGGCGACGGCCAGGCCCAGCGCGCCGATGCCCTGCACGGCGAGCAACTGGCCGCCCGTGTAGCCGAGGCGGTCGCCCAGGTGGTCGTCGAGGACCGCGTACAGGGCGACGAAGCTGCCGAACACCGTGAGCGCGGAGGCGAACACCGCGAGCGCGGCCGGCTCCCGCAGCAGGCGCCGCAGCGCGGCGAGGACACCGCGCACGCTCGCCGAGGCGTCGGGGGCCGACGGGGCGAGCAGCCGGTACAGCGCGACCGCCGCCGCCGCGTACAGCAGGGCCGGGATCCAGAAGGCGGCCCGCCACGTGCTTGCGGTACCGAGCAACTGGCCGTACGCCTGCCCGGCGAGGCCGGCGCCGAGCAGCCCCGTCGTCAGCACGGACAGCGCGAGGGGGCGGCGGGCGGCCGGGGCGTGCTCGGCGACGTAGGCGAGCGCGACCGGGGCGAAGCTGGCGGCGGCCAGACCCTGCAGGGCCCGGAAGGTGAGGAACCAGCCGAAGGACGGGCTCAGGGAGGTGGCCGCGGTGGCGACCGCGGTGGCGAGGGCGCCGAGGGCGAGCGTGGGACGGCGCCCGTACCGGTCGGACAGCGGGCCGAACAGCAGGAAGCCCGCCGCGTAGGCCAGGGAGAAGGCGCTGCCCGTCCAGGCGGCCGACTCCCCGCCGACGTGGAAGACGTCCCGCATGGTGCCGGCGACGGGAATGGCCAGGTACAGCTGTGCGGGGACGGCGACGGCCAGGAAGGTCAGCAGGCCGAGCTGGACCCTGAACGCCGTACGCGGCACCGCCGGCTCCGGGGGGTGCACGGGCGTGGGCGAAGTGATCGGATCTGCGGCGGTCATGATCGAGGACTCCGGGCTCGGACGTGACGGACGGGACGGACCGGGGGTGACGGCAACGAAGAGGCGGGGCGGGCACGGGCTGCCCCGGCGGCGGTGGTCGCCGTCCGAGGCAGTCCCGGCGTGGCCCCGAGGCGGCGTCAGGGCCCCCTGGGGTGGCCCGGGGGCCCTGGGCCGTCCCTCGGGTGGCCTGGGTCAGGCCGTTACGGGGTGAGCGAGGCGAGGTCGGCCAGGTGCAGCGGTGTCAGGGCGAGCCGCTCGGCCTCGGCGCGGTGCTCGGGGGTCTGGTAGCCCCACTGCGCCCACCGGACGCGGGCGCCGGTGCCGGCCACCCGTGCCGCGTTGGTGAGGTTGTCGTCGACGAACGTCACCCGCTCCAGCGGCACGCCCCAGCGGGCGCCCACCTCGCGGACGGTCTCGTCCTTGCGGGCGCACTCGCCGAACACCTCGGCCACCGTCCCGTCCAGCCCGTGGCGGGCCAGGATGGCGTGCACGGAGCCGGCGTCCTTCGCGGTGACGACGACGACCGATCCGCTGTAGCGCCGCAACAGGTCGGCGATCCCCGGGTACAGCGTGTGCAGGTCCAGCCAGAACTCCGGCTCCCGCGTGCGCAGCCGTTCCCGCGCGCGGGTGGCGGTGTCGGTGAACTGCCGTACGTGGTCCGGCGGCAGGGCGTCGAAGAGCCGGTCGAAGTCGGCCTGCGCGGCGATGCCGGCGGACTCCGGCAGATGCGCGACCACGAAGTGGTCGAGCAGCCGCGCGTAGTCGCGTACCGTGCGGAATCGCGCGATGAACTCCTCCGGCACGGCCTTCAGTTGCTCCGGACCGGTCAGCGACGGGTCGGGCGGGTGCATGCCCAGCCACGTCACCAGCGCGCACTCCTCCAGGGCGTCGCAGACGACCCCGTCGAAGTCGAGGGCGAGCAGTTCGCCGGGAGCGGTCATCACGCGGCCTGCTTCCCGGCGGCGATCTTGTCCGTGGTCTCGAACACCGCGCGCATGAAGGCGCCCATGTAACCGTAGTAGGAGCAGGTGATGATGTTGCCGTCGACGATCACGTCGCTGTCGACGACATCGGCGCCGGCGTTGATGACGTCGTCGCGCAGCCCGATGTAGGCGCAGGCCCTGCGGCCCTTGAGGACGCCGGCGCTGACCATGATCCAGGGACCGTGGCACAGGCCCGCGACGACCTTGCCGGCCTTGTCCATGCCGGCCACGAAGTCGAGGACGAGCCGGTCCTGGCGGACGCGGTCCGGCGCCTCGTGGCCGCCGGTGAGGATCACGACGTCGTACTCGTCGACGGCGAGGTCCTCGAACGCGATGAGCGGACGGGCGGTCTTGTCCATGGGCAGCGGAATTCCGTACTTGCCGGTCACGGCGTCCGCGTTCTTCGTCGCCACGTCGACGTGCCAGCCCTCCTCCAGGAGGCGGTAGTAGGTGAAGACGACGTCGTGGTCCTGGAAGCCGGGTCCGGTGATGATGACAGCGTTGCGCGACATTTCTTTCTTCCTTTTCCTTCGGTGCCGCTCTTTCGATACGGCCGCTGGAACGGCCGAATTCTCCTGCTGTTTGTCAGACGTTCCCGCTGATGCAGAGGTACTGCTTGTCGGTCTGCGGACGGCGGGTGTCCTCGGGGTGCCCGGTGAGGATTTCCACGTCGCGGTTCACGGCGCCCGCGATGTGCAGCGGAATGTAGAAGAGGTCCCGGTCGCTGGGGCGGTAGAAGATGTCCATCCCGGTGCGCAGGTCGAACCGGAAGCGGCCGTCGGGCGTCCGGGCCCGCATCTTCGTGTTCGGATAGGCGGGGACGCTGCGCATGGGGTGGCGGGGCTCCTCCACGGAGGCGGTCTCGTAGCCCTTGCCGGTGCGGTCGTACTCGTCCTGGAGGCGGATCAGGTCGAACTTGTTGCGGGGCACCTCGACCTCGATGAGCTCCAGCGGATCGTCACCGGTGTTGCGGGTGCCGTGGAAGGCGCCGGGCGCGATGCGCAGGATGGTGCCCGCCCGCACCGGCACGTCCGCGCGGTCCACGCCGGTCGTCACGCCCTGGCCGCCCAGGCAGAGCAGGTAGGTCAGCTTGCGGGGGTGCACGTGCACCGAGGTGCCGGCCCCGCCGACGATGTGCAGCGCCCACAGGTCGAAGAAGTCGTCGACATAGGCGCGGTACTCGTACCCCCAGGGCTTGGGAATGACGTCGTTCAGGTGAGCGTCCTCGTCGAACTGCTCGTTGTGCGCGCGCGCTCCGTTCCGCAGCAGCCGCTGGAGCTTCAGAATGTCCGCGCGTCCCGCGTCGAGGCGAACGGGCAGATAACTCGGATGGGTGGCCGCGGTCGGTGACGCAACCTCTTGGACGACAGTCACTTTTCCCCCTCATGGACTGAAGTCGTCTTGCGGGCCGGGGCCCGGTGTCGGGAACAAACCTAATCAGCCATATCGCCGGTCGCTCAAATAAGAAGTTCTTGGCCGGGTATAAAGAGCTCTGGCGGAATATGGAGTTCCCGACTCCAAGTCGCCGTTGTGTTGCGGGATTGTCCGCCTCCGGTTTTCCGGACGGTCCGCGTTCCATTCGGCCCGCAGCGCCCTCGGGCGGGGCGGGAGGAGTGGCGGACGCTGTGGAAACGGCCGGCCTCCTCGCGGCCGGAGGGGCCGCCGCCAAGGGGGCGCACCGCATCGATCGTGTAACGGCGCTCGCGCTCGCCGGTGAAGCCGCGCTGCGGACGGGTGCGCGCACGGTGCGCCATGGTGCGTAGGCCCGACTCGGACAGAGTGCGTACGACCGGCTCGTACGCCACCGCCCGCGGCCCGAACACGGTGACTCGAATCGGGCGTTGTGCCCCCCGGGCAGCCCGCCCGGCGGGCGGGCTGCCCGACTCATGCGAGAGGGCTCTGGCGCTCGTCCCCGACGTGACGGTCCGGCCGACGGCTGCGAGCGGGGCGGCTCATGCGCGTTCTCCCGTCGTCTCGCCGTCCGGCTCGGAGGTGACCTGGTAGGACAGCAACTGCCGGAACAGGCCCGGCTGCCGGGCGAGCTGGGCGTAGGTGCCTTCTTGCACGATCCTGCCCTCGTCCAGGACGACGATCCTGTCGGCGACGGCGACATTGGTGATGCGGTGGGTCACCAGCAGCACGACGCGGTCGCGGGCCAGATTCCTCAGCCGCTGGAAGATCCGGTACTCGGCGCGGGGATCGAGGTTCGCCGTCGGCTCGTCCAGCACCAGCAGCCCGGCCGGCCGGAAGAACGCCCGGGCGAGAGCGATGCGCTGCCACTGGCCGCCGCTCAACTCCTCCCCGCCCAGCCACTCGCGGGCCAGGAGGGTGTCCAGCCCGGCGCGGAGCCGGTCGACGACCTCGTCGGCGCCGGCGGCCTCGCACGCCTCACGCACCGCGGCGTCGCCGCGGTGCGTGGGCTGCCCCTGGGTCACGTTCTCCCGCACGGTCAGCGGCCAGCGCGCGTACTCCTGTGGCACCAGGGCGACCTGCTGCCACAGGGCTTGGGGGTCGATGTCACCGGTGGGCACGCCGTCCCACAGCACCTCGCCCCGGGTGGGCAGGTACAGGCCGCCGACCAGTTTCGACAGCGTCGACTTCCCCGAGCCGTTGAACCCGACCAGGGCCGTGACCTCGCCGCGCCGCAGCGTCAGCGACACCCCGGACACCGCGTCACGGTCCTCGCCCGCGTAGCGGTGGGTCACCGACTTGATCTCGATCCTCTCCGGCGGGCCGGGACGGTGCGATCCGCGGCGCAGGCGGAAGCCCCCGGCCTGGTCGAGGAAGCCGCTCCAGTCGTCCATGTACAGGCCGGTGCGCACGGCGCGCGCCCCGACGGCGACCAGGCCGCGAACTGCCTGCCCGGACGTCTGCAGGGCGAAGACGGCGGTGCCGGCGTGCCCGACACTGATCCTGCCGGCGGCCAGCAGCCACACCACCGCCGCCCACACCACTGCCGAGCCGAGCCCTCCGCACAGCGCCCCGAGCAGGGACATGCGAGCACCCTGGTCGGCCGCGGCCCGGTCCTCGCGGTTGATCCGGGCGACCGTCTGCCGGTACCGGCCGGACAGGAAGCCGGCCATGGTGCCTGCACGGATCTGGTCGGCGGCCTCCCTGGTGTAGATGTGCCAGCGCAGTACCGACAGCATCCGCTGGTCGCCGTGACTGCGCAGGTTCGCCAGGTAGCGCACCCGGGCGGCACCGACCTGTGCGAGGGCCTGGGGCAGGCTGGCGCGACCAGCAGCGGCAGCAGGATCCAGTGCACGCCGGCCAGCACGAACGCCCCGGCGAGGAAGGCGGCACCCGAGGCGATCAGGTCCTGGCCCTCGTCGATGAGGTCGCCGGTGACCTGCGCTCCGCGGTCGGCGGCCTCGCGGGCGCGGTTGAAGTCGGGCTCGTCGTAGGCGCACAACTCCGCTTCGGCGCAGCCGGCGAGGAGCATCTGCTCGGCCTCGCGGGACATCAGCGGGCCCAGGCGCGCGGACAGCCAGTTGACGGTGATCCCCAGCAGGGCGCGCACGGCGGCAGCACCGGCCAGCAGGGCGATGGGCGGCCAGGCGTCGAGGAGCCGGTCGTAGATGTCGCCGCTGGTCAAAAGCGCGGTGAGGGTGCCGCTGATGGCGACCAGCCCGAGGGCCTGCATCACGCCGGCGGCGGCCTGGCACAGCAGGAGGCCGACGGTCGCCCGGTGGTCGACCCGCCAGGCCAGCGCGAGCGAGCGGCGCACCAGCTGGGGCAGGCGCCGGGCCATGTCACGCATCCTGATGGACCGGCCGGCCGCCTCGCGGCTGCCCGTCAGGTCGACGTAGCGCAGCTGCGGGTCCGGCCCGGGTGTCCGGGCAGCGGCGCCCGGCTTGCCTGTGGGGGAGTCGTCGGGCTGCTTCCGCGCCCCGGCGGACGGTGCCGGGCCCTCGGGGGCGGGTCGCGGTCCCGGGACGCTGTCGGCCGTCGCATCGGTGGGCTCGTTCATGCCGCCCACCCCTTGCCCAGGCGTTTCGAGACCACGGCTCCGTCAACGCCGTGCCGGGTGGTGCCGGGGTGCCGTTCGATTGCGGGAGGCCGGGGCGCGGCAGCGGGCTTGGGGTGCATGGTGTCCTCCGTCTGGGCGTCGGTCTGGCACAGGTGCTCCAAAAAACGCTGCCGGCCGGGTCGCGTCACGGTCCGGCCGGAGGCATCTCGTGAACGCATGTTCCAGGGCCGGGGCGGGGCCGTGAGGGCTCCGGGCGTTCCCGACTCAAACTCGTTCGATCAGGGGTGCTCACTCCTCCGGGGGATTGCGGTCCGCACGACCTGGTGGTGCCCGTTGACCGGAAGGGCGGGGGAGCCGGCAACGGAACGGAAGACCACCGGGGCCGCACTAACTGATCATTTCAGAATGAGTTTGGCTCACAGGCTTGGCAGTTGGGCCGGTGGGCGGCAGAGTTCTGTGTGTGTCGGATGATCTTGTGCCTG
>NZ_JBVJOT010000102.1:0-17714 GCF_055583025.1 Streptomyces sp. NPDC104831 | reverse complement strand
GAGCGAGGAGGCGACACCCCCGGTGACGAAGATGTGCTTGGTCGTCGTGGATTTGGGCGGCATGGCCAAGAGGGGGCTCCCGTGGTCGCTGGCGGTGATGCGGTGCGGCTTCCGCCCCGGTGAGTTCCGGGGGTGCCGTCGCTGCGGTTCGGGGGGTTTTCTCCCACCGGTCCACGGGCTACCAGCGTATCAGCGCCTGAGCGGGATGGCTTCCGGCCACGCTCCGCGCTCGCCCGGGCACAGCGCGGGGCTACTCGTGTCACTCGTGCAACTGCCGCAACCGTCCGGGCACACGGTTCTCACCCGGCGCTCACTCGTTCGGCTCATACAGGTTGTCCGGAGGGGCACCCGGATCATCTGCATGCGTCGTATCCTGCTCGGACACTCACTGCCGAGCCCGGCCGGTAACGACGGCACACCCCCGCCTGCATCACCCGGAACAACGAGAGCGCGGCAGTTCGTTGAGCAAGGACCGTCGTGTTGCCCCAGGGCTGGACGGGCTGCTTTGCTTCATCGCTCAACGACACACATCAACCAACCCTTGACCGCACTAGCGACAGCCCCCTGCGCGGGGGTGTGACGTGGCCGTTCGACTGGAGTTGCACGTGGCCGGGCGCATCGAAGACTACGCACTCATCGGAGACATGCAGACCGCCGCACTGGTCTGCCGGGACGGCACGGTGGACTGGCTGTGCCTGCCCCGCTTCGACTCGCATGCCATCTTCGCCGGCCTGCTGGGCACCGAGGAGCACGGCTTCTGGCGGCTCGGGCCGGCGCACGCGGCCGACGCCGAGCCGCCCACGGCCGCCCGGCGCGGCTACCGCGGCGACTCCCTCATCCTGGAGTCCGAGTGGGACACCCCGCGCGGCACCGTGCGCGTGACCGATTTCATGCCCCCGCGTGACGGTGCCCCGCAGCTGATCCGGATCGTGGAGGGCGTCACCGGCCGGGTGCCGATGCGCTCCGCGCTGCGGATGCGGTTCTCCTACGGCCGGGTGGTGCCGTGGGTGCACAAGCACGAGGGCCGCACGGTGGCCGTCGCCGGACCCGACTCGGTCTGGTTCGACACGGAGGCCGAGACCTACGGCAAGGCGCTGACGACCTACGCCGACTTCACGGTCGCCCCGGGCGACCGCATCGCCTTCACCATCTCCTGGCAGCCCTCGCACAAGGAGCCGCCGCCGCTGCCGGAGCCGGAGACCTCGCTGGAGGCCACGGAGGACTTCTGGCGCGAGTGGGTGGAGCACTGTACGTACCACGGGCCGTACCGCGAGGCGGTGATCCGTTCGCTGATCACCCTCAAGGCGCTGACCTACGCCCCCACCGGCGGCATCGTGGCGGCCCCGACGACCTCCCTGCCCGAGGACATCGGGGGCGTGCGCAACTGGGACTACCGCTACACCTGGCTGCGGGACGCGGCGATCACCCTGTCCTCGCTGCTGCGCACCGGCTACCGCGAGGAGGCCCGTGCCTGGCGCGAGTGGCTGCTGCGGGCGGTCGCCGGCGACCCGGAGAACCTCCAGATCATGTACGGCATCGCGGGCGAGCGGGAACTGGGCGAGGCCGAGCTGGACTGGCTGCCGGGCTATGAGAACTCCGCCCCGGTGCGGGTCGGCAACGGCGCCGCGCACCAGCTCCAGCTGGATGTGTACGGCGAGGTCACCGAGGCGCTGCACCTCGGCCACATGACCGGTCTGGCCCGCAACGACTACGCCTCCCTGCTCCAGCTGAAGCTGATCCGCTACCTGGAGGACCACTGGCAGGAGCCGGACGAGGGCATCTGGGAGGTGCGCGGCCCGCGCCGGCACTTCGTGCACTCCAAGGTGATGGCCTGGGTCGCGGTGGACCGCACCATCAAGCTGATCGAGTCCGGGGACGCGGACGGCCCGCTGGAGCGCTGGCGCGAGCTGCGCGACGACATCCACCGGGACGTGTGCGAGAAGGGTTACGACAAGGAGCGCAACACCTTCACCCAGTCCTACGGCTCGAAGGAGCTGGACGCCTCGCTGCTGCTGATCCCGCAGATGGGCTTCCTCCCGCCGGACGACAAGCGGGTGATCGGCACCATCGAGGCGATCCAGCGCGAGCTGTCCACCCCGGACGGGTTCATCCTGCGCTATCCGACGGAGGGCGAGAGCGAGGGTGTCGACGGTCTGCCCGGCGACGAGGGCGCCTTCCTCGCCTGCTCGTTCTGGATGGCGGACGACCTGGCGATGATCGGCCGCGTGGACGAGGCCCGCAAGCTGTTCGAGAAGCTCCTCTCGCTGCGCAACGACCTCGGTCTGCTCGCCGAGGAGTGGGACCCGCGGCTCAAGCGGCAGGTGGGGAACTTCCCGCAGGCGTTCAGCCATGTGCCGCTGATCGACACGGCCCTGCGGCTGACCGCGTCCGGCGCGTACGGAGGGTGAGTTCCCCGCGCTCCTTCGGGGGCGCTCGCGCCTAGGCTGGGAGCGCATCCCCCTCTCTCCGCGGAAGGGGGCGGTCATGGCGTTCCGTTCCAAGGCGCACTCGGCTCTCGCCGACCTCCGTGAGGATCTGGCCGGCGAGGTGTTCGCCCCGTGGGACCCGGGGTACGACGCGGTCCGTGCGGTCTTCGACGCGCGGACCGACCGGCGGCCGGCGGTGATCGCGCGGTGCGCGGACGCGGCCGACGTGGTGCGGGCCGTCCGCTTCGGCCGGGACCTCGACCTGCATATCGCGGTGCGCGGCGGCGGCCGGGGCCTCGCCGGCCCGGGCTCGGGCGACGGCGCGCTGCTGGTGGACCTGCGCCGGATGCGCCGGGTGGCCGTCGACCCGGTGGCCGGTGTGGCCCGGGTCGAGGGCGGTGCCACGACGGGCGACCTGGACCGGGCGGCCCTGCCGTACGGTCTGGCGGCCCCCGGCGCCCGGACCCGCGCGAGCGGGGTGGCCGGTTTCGTCCTCGGCGGCGGCACCGGCTGGCTGGACCGCGCCTTCGGCCCGGCCGTCGACCACCTCCTGGCCGTGGAGCTGGTGACCGCCGGGGCCGAGCGGGTGCGCGCGAGCGCCGACGAGCGTCCCGAGCTGTTCTGGGCGCTGCGCGGCGGGGGCGGCAACTTCGGCGTCGCCACCGCGCTCACCCTGCGGCTGCGCGGGCTGCCGCGGTTCTCCCTCGCCCGGCTGCTGTACCCGCCCGGCCTCGCGCCGGAGGTGGTCCGCGCCTTCCGGGAGACCCTCGGCGGCGGGCCGGACGAGCTGAGCGGCGCGGTGCTGTACGCGGCGGGGCCGCCCGCGCCGTTCGCCCCGCCGGGGCCGGTGGCGGGCCCGCTGTGCGCGGCCGTGCTGACCTACGCCGACGGCGCGGACGGGCTGCGCGGCCTCACCGGGCCGCTGCGCGGGCTGCCGTACGTCCGGGAGCGGACCGGCGAGGTGCCGTACCCCGAGGCGCAGCGCCTGCTCGACCTCCCGCCGGGACGGCGCCACCACGGTTCGGCGGAGTGTCTTTCCGGGCTGCCGGAGGAGGCGGTGGACGCCTTCTGCGCCGGGGCGGAGGGCATGCCGGTGCCGTCCCGCTCCCGGCACCTGCTGTTCCCGCAGGGCGGTGCCGTCGCCGCCGGTGCGCACTCCTGTCCGGTGGCCTCCCGGGGTGCCCCGTGGATCGCGCACCCCTGCGCCGTCTGGTCGGATCCGGCCGACGACGCGCGGGCCCTCGGCTGGGTGCGGGACGCCCGCGCCGCCCTGCGGCCGTGGCGCACCGGGGCCGTGTGCCTGGACCTCGTCGGCGACGAGGGCCCCGAGCGGGTCCGGGCGGGGCTCGGCGCCGGGAACATGCTGCGGCTGGAGAAGGTGAAGCGGCGCTACGATCCCGACGACGTCTTCCGCTTCCACCACGGCATCCGGCCCCTGTGAGGCCCCGCGGCCGGCCCGGGGCGGCGATCACCCCCGGCGCCGTCCTCCACGAAGCCCCGAAGCCGGACCGGTGGACGCCTCGCCGGCACGAGCGTGATCGGCCGGAGATGTCCCCGCGACGTGCGCGCGGGTAGCGTCCGCTGCATGGACAGCCGTACGGACCACCGATTCGACACCCAGGGCGCCGGCATCACCGTGCAGCGGGCGCTGGAGCTGCCCGGGCTGCGCAGCGGGCTGCCGGAGATCCTGGCGGGCGCCGACCGGCTCGGCCGTACCGTGCGCTGGGTGCACGCGGGCGAGGTGCCGAACATCGCCTCGCTGCTCAAGGGCGGCGAGCTGCTGCTCACCACGGGCTACGGCTGCGGCACCCGGCCGGCCGAGCAGCGGGCGTTCGTGCGGACCCTGGCCGAGCGGGGGATCGCCGCCCTGGTGGTGGAGCTGGGCCCGCGCTTCGGCCGGCTGCCGGCGGCGCTGGTGGACACGGCCCGGGCGGCCGGTCTGCCGCTGGTCCAGCTGCACCGCGAGGTGCCGTTCGTGGCGGTGACCGAGGAGATCCACACCGAGATCGTCAACGGTCACTACGCGCTGCTCCAGCGCGCCGAGGAGGTGCACCGGCGCTGCACCGAGGCGCTGCTCGGCGGCGGCGGGATACCGCAGGTGCTGGACATCCTGGCCGGCTTCAGCGGCAACCCGGTGTTCCTGGAGACGGCGGACGGCCGGCTGCTGTACGCCGCCGGGGCCGGGCCGGAGGGCGCCGATCCGCTCCAGGTGTGGGAGGGGCTGCGCGGCCCGCACAAGGAGGCCCCGCCGCCGGCCGGCACGGTGCTGGTGGACGTGCCGGGCGGCGGCCCGGGCACGGCGGGCTCGGTGCGTGCCCGGCTGGTGCTGTTGCCGGTCAGGGCGACGCCGGCCCCGGTGCACCGGATCGCCGCGGAGCGGGCCGCGGGCATCCTGGCCGTGGTGCTGATGCAGGCCCGGCAGGAGGAGGAGCTGGCGGCGCGCGGGCGCGGGGACTTCCTCACCGATCTCGCCGAGGGCCGGATCGCGGCGGAGAACGCCCCGGCGCAGGCCCGGGTGCTCGGTTTCAAGCCGTGCGACGGCCCGCTGCTGCCGGTGGTGATGCGGGTCGGGGACACCCTGTCGCCCGGCGGGGGGTGGGCGGTGCTGGCCCGGGCGGTCTCCGAGGAGCTGACCGCGGTGGGGGTGCCGGTGCTGCTGGGGGTGCGGCCGGTGGAGGGCCGGGTCCTGGTGCTGACCGGGCTGCGCGCGGAGACGGAGCGGACGGCGGTCGCGGACCGGGTCGCGGCGGCGCTGCGGGCGGGGGTGGAGCGGGCCGGGATGCGGCGGCCGGGCTCGCCGCCGCCGGTGGTGGTGGTCGGGGTGGCCGGCGGCTGGGCGGCGGTCTCGGCGGGGCTGCGGCACGCGGCGGAGACGGCGACGGCGGCGCAGGGGCTGACCGACCGGCCTTGGTACGACGCCCGGCGCCTGGACATCGACCTGCTGCTGTGGCGGCTGCGCGACCACCCGGACCTGGCGGCGTTCGTGGACCGGGCGATCGGTCCGCTGCGCGACCACGACCGCCGCTCCCGGCCGCCGCTGCTGCCGACGCTGGAGACCTATCTCGCGCACGCGGGCCGCAAGGCGGAGACGGCCCGGGAGCTGCACCTCAACCGCCAGACGCTGTACAACCGCCTGGCCCGCATCGGGGAGTTGCTGGGCACCGATCTGGACGACCCGCAGACGGTACTGGCACTGGGCCTGGCCCTGCGGGCCCGCCGGCACGTGCCGTAGGCGGTCGCGGCGGACGGTCCGAGGCGGACGGGCCCTAGGCCAGCGGTCTGGGCTGGGTCAGCTCGTCGTAGACGCTGAGGACCTGGGCGACCGTCTCGTCCTCGGTCGGCCAGCTCGCGGCCTGCCGGGCGGCGCGCTCGCGCAGCCGGGCGCGCCGCCCGGGGTCGGCGAGCAGCCGCAGGACGGTCTCGGCGAGGGCCACCGGATCGCCGTACGGGACGAGTTCGGCCGCGTCGCCGACGAGGTCGGGGATGCCGCCGGCCCGGGTGGCGACGAGCGGCACGCGCGCGTGCAGCGCCTCCTGGGCGAGGACGGAGCGCGATTCCCATCGGCTGGTCAGCAGGGCCAGGTCGGCGGCGGCGAGCAGGTCGGGGACGTCGTCGCGGCGCCCGACGAGGCGCACCGGCAGTTCCTCGTCCTCGATCCGCCGCTGGAGCACCGGCCGCAGCGGTCCCTCCCCCGCGATCACCACCAGCGGCACCGGGTCCGCCCGCCGCCACAGGCGGGCCGCGTCGAGCAGGCAGCCGTAGCCGCGGTGGCGCTCCAGGGAGCCGACCGCGATCAGCAACGGGCGGTCGACGGCGCCCAGTTCGGCACGCACCTTGGGGCGCTGCCGGTCGGGGTCGTCGTGGTCGTCGTCGCCGGCCTCGCCGGGGCCGCCGGGCCGGCGCCGTCCGGGCAGGGCCACCGCGGCGAGCCGGGCGTCGCGCGCGCCGGACCGGCGGGCCCGGTCGACCAGGTCGGGACCGGCCCCGAGGACGACGGCCGCGGTGCGCATCACCCGTCGTTCCAGCATCCGCAGCAGATGGGCCCGCGGGCCCTCCGCGTAGGCGCGGTCGTGCCAGGTGACCACCAGCGGGGTGGTGCGCCCGCCGAGCGCGAGCACGGAACGGAAGGAGGCGTGCAGTCCGTGGGCGTGCACCAGGTCGGCGTCGGCGCAGGCGGTGCGCAGGGCCGCCACGGAGACGGGGTCGCTGCTGCGGGGCACGTGGATGTGGTCGGCGCCGGCGCCGGTGAAGTCGTAGGCCCGCTCGGCCTCGGTGGGGGCGCACACGGTGACCCGTACGCCCCGCGCGACCAGTCCCTCGGCCAGGGACCGCACGTGCGCGCCGCTGGCGGCGTTGCCCCCGCCGAGCACCTGCACGGTGCGCAGCGGCGGCCGGCCGTGCGGTGCGTTGCTGCTCAGCGGGCTCACGGGCCGGGGCTCCTGGGTCGTGGGCGGTCACGGGAGGGCGCGTGGGGCGGTCACGGGAAAACGTACAGAAGGTTGGGGGCTCAGGGGGGCGGAAGGACGCACCCCGCGCGCCTCCCGCACGGACCGTCCGGGCCCGCTGCCCGCCCCGTGTCCTTCGCCAAGCATGCCAGGGCACAGGGCCGTTCAGGGAACACACGGGAGGGCGCATCACGCGGCGGGCCGGGGCAATGCGCCGGAGCACATCACTCACACGGGTGAGGAAATGCCTGCCCTGGACGGGCGGTCCGCGCGGGTATACGGCGAGGTCAGCCGCGCGCCCAGGCGCTGATCCGGTCCCCGTGGCGGGCGGCGGCGACCAGCGCGACGGCGTGCGCGAGCAGTCCCGCGCGCTGGTTTCCCGCCACCACGGCCGCCCCCAGTGCGGCGCCGAGCGCGTGCGCCCCCGTGTCGCCGAGCATCACCCGCTCCCCCGCGTCGTCCGGCAGCACGGCCGCGGCGGCCCCCACCGCCCCGGCGGCCAGCCGCGCCCCGGGCCCCCGCCGCAGCAGCCCGGGCGCCCCGAGCGCGAGCACGGCACCGGCGGCCCGGCCCGGCCGTACGTCGAGGAGGTTCACGAGGTGGGCGCTGCCGGCGATGACGGCCCCGGCGAGCACCTTGTCCACCGGCCGCTGCTTCAGCACGGCGCCCGCCGCCAGCCCCGCCGCCGAGATCCCGAACAGCTTCACGGCCCCGCTGGTGACCTCCCCGTCCCGCAGCGCCCCCAGGTGCGCCCGGAACCCGCGCCGGTGGTCCCCGGCGACATCGTCGTAGGCCCCGCACACGGCGGCGGCGAGCACGGCGGCGCCGGCCGCGGGACGCACCCGGGCGGCGGCGATCGCGGCCCCCACCGCCACGGCGGGCCCGGCGTACAGCCCGACGGCCCGCCCGGCGTGGTTCGTCCGCTCCCAGCGCGCGCGTCCGCCGGGCGGGGCGGCGCGCAGCAGGGCCTGGCCGGCCCGGGTGAGCACGGCGGCGAGGAGGAGGGGGCGGCACGTTCGCTTGTCGATCATGCCGCCCACCCTAGGAAACGGCCCGGACCGGGCCGCGCCCCGGGAAACGTCCCGGCCGCCTCCGCTACACCTCCGCCCTGGCCGTGGCCAGGAGTTCCTCCGCGTGGGCGCGGGCCGTCTCGGAGTTCTCCTGGCCGGCCAGCATGCGGGACAGTTCGCGGATGCGGTCCTCGCCCTCCAGGACCTTCACGCCGGAGCGGGTGACGGAGCCGTCGTCGGTCTTCTCCACCAGCAGCTGGCGGTCGGCGAACGCGGCGACCTGGGGCAGGTGGGTGACCACCACGACCTGGGCGGTCCTGGCGAGCTTCGCCAGACGCCGGCCGATCTCGACCGCCGCCTTGCCGCCGACCCCGGCGTCGACCTCGTCGAACAGGTACGTCGGGACGGGGTCGGTGCCCGCGAAGACCACCTCGACCGCGAGCATCACCCGGGACAGCTCACCGCCGGAGGCGCCCTTGGCGACGGGCCGGGGCGGGGCGCCCGGGTGCGGGGCGAGCAGCAGCTCGACCTCGTCCACGCCCGACGGGCCGTAGGCGACCGTCCGCCCGCCGACCTCGACGCCCTCGGGGTCGTCGGTCTGCCTGATGTCGAAGGACACCCGCGCGTGGGGCATCGCCAGTGAGGCCAGCTCGGCGGTGACCGCCGCCGCGAACCGTTCGGCGGCCTCGGTCCGCGCGTCCGTGAGCCGCTGCGCGAGGGCGCCCAGTTCGGCGCGGAGCGCGTCCCGCTCGGCGGTCAGCTCCACGATCCGCTCGTCGTCGCCGTCCAGCTCGGTGAGCCGGGCGGCGCTGCGCTCGGCCCAGGCCAGCACCGCGTCGATGTCCTCGCCGTACTTGCGGGTCAGCGCGGTCAGCGCGGCCCGGCGCTCCTCCACGGCGGCCAGCCGCAGCGGGTCGGCGTCGAGGTCGTCCGCGTATCCGGCCAGCTCACCGGCCACGTCGGCGAGCAGGATGCCGATCTCGCCGATCCGGTCGGCGAGCGCGGCCAGCGCGGGGTCGTGCGACCGCACGGCCTCCAGGGCGCGGTGGGCGCCCGCGACGAGGGTCGAGGCGTCGATGCCCTCGGGGTCCTCCGGGTTGCCCGCGAGCGCGGCGTGCGCGGCGTGCGCGGCGGACGACAGCGCCTCGGCGTGCCCGAGCCGCCCGGCCTCCTCGGCCAGCTCCGCGTCCTCGCCGGGCCGGGGCTCCACCGCGGCGATCTCGTCGAGTCCGAAGCGCAGCAGGTCGGCCTCCTGCGCCCGTTCCCGCGCGCGGGTGGTGATCTCCTCCAGCTCGGCGGAGACGGCCCGCAGCCGCTGGTAGGCCCCGGTGTACTCGGCGAGCGGCCCGGCGACGGCGTCACCCGCGTACCGGTCCAGCGCCTGCCGCTGCCGGGACAGTTTCAGCAGTCCTTGCTGGTCGGTCTGCCCGTGCACGGCCACCAGGTCGTCGGCCAGCTCGGCGAGCAGCCCGACGGGCACGCTGCGCCCGCCCAGATGCGCCCGGGAGCGGCCCTCGGCGGAGACGGTACGGCTGATCAGCAGGGCACCGTCGTCCAGCTCGGCCCCGGCCTCCTCGGCGCGCACGGCGGCCGCGGCACCGGAGGGCACGGCGACCCGGCCCTCCACGACCGCCTTCTCCGCCCCGATCCGCACGAGCGCCGGGTCGGCCCGGCCGCCGAGCAGCAGCCCGAGGCTGGTGACCACCATGGTCTTGCCCGCACCCGTCTCACCGGTGACCGCGGTGAACCCCGGTGACAGCTCGACGACGGCATCGTCGATGACCCCGAGCGACCGTATCCGCATCTCCTCCAACACGGAACAGACCATACGAGGTCCGGGGCGGCCGGCGCACATGGCCCGCCCGTGTCACTCCGCGGAGTGGTGCGGCGCCCCCCGCCATCCCGTGGTCGGCAGGGCGAACTTCGCCACGAGCCGGTCGGTGAACGACGAGTGGTGCAGCCGGGCCAGCCGCACCGGCACGGCACCCCGCCGCACCTCCACCCGCGCCCCGGGCGGCAGCTCGACCGTGCGCCGGCCGTCGCACCACAGCACGCCCGGCGGGATGTGCGGCAGCACCTCCACCGCGAGCACCGAGTCCGGGGAGGTGACCAGCGGCTTGGCGAACAGCGCGTGCGCGCTGATCGGCACCATCAGCAGCGCCTCCACCTCCGGCCAGACCACCGGGCCGCCGGCGGAGAAGGCGTAGGCCGTGGAGCCGGTGGGCGTGGAGAGGATCACCCCGTCGCAGCCGAACTCCGACACCGGCCGCCCGTCGATCTCCAGCACGACCTCCAGCAGCTTCTCGGCGCCGGCCTTCTGCACGGCGGCCTCGTTCAGCGCCCAGTCGGTGTGCACGATGTCGCCGTTGCGGTGCACGACGACATCGACGGTCATCCGCTCCTCGACCTCGTAGGACCGGGCCACCACCCGGTCCACCACCCGGTCGAGGTCGTCCCGCTCGGCCTCCGCGAGGAAGCCGACGCGCCCGAGGTTGACGCCGAGCATCGGCACCCCGGAGGCGCGCGCGAACTCGGCCCCGCGCAGCAGCGTGCCGTCGCCGCCCAGCACGATCAGCAGCTCGCAGCCGTCCAGGCACTGCGCGGTCGCCTCCTTGACGAGGTGCACGTCGTCGGGGAGCGGCAGGTCGCGCGCCTCTTCCTCCAGCACCCGCACCCCGATGCCATGCCGCACCAGGCCCTTGACGACGAGTTCCGCACTGCGGATCGCCGCGGGCCGCCCGGTGTGGGCGAGCAGGAAAACAGTACGCGCACGGTTCTGTGTCAACGCGGCCCCTCCGCCACTGCACGGTCGACGTCGGCGGGGTCCACCCGGGGTGCCCCCGCCCGCAGCCAGAGAAAGTACTCGACGTTCCCCGAGGGCCCGGGCAGCGGGCTGGCGGTGACCGCCCGCACCCCGAGGCCCAGCTCCCACGCCTTGCCGGCCACCCCCCGCACGGCCTCCGCGCGCAGCTCGGGACTGCGCACGACGCCGCCGCTGCCGAGCCGTTCCTTGCCCACCTCGAACTGCGGCTTGACCATCATCACCAGGTCGGCGTCCGGCGTCACGCACCGCTTGAGGGCGGGCAGCACCAGTCCGAGCGGGATGAAGGACAGATCGCCCACGACCAGGTCCACCGGCTGCCCGTCGATCGCCTCGAGCGTCAACTCGCGTACGTTCGTGCGGTCCTTGACGGTGACGCGTGCGTCCTGCTGGAGGGACCAGGCCAGCTGGCCGTAGCCGACGTCCACGGCGACGACATGGGCGGCGCCCGCGCGCAGCAGGACATCGGTGAAGCCGCCGGTGGACGCGCCGGCGTCCAGCGCGCGCCGGCCCTCGACCACGAGCCCTTGGGGCACGAACGCGGCCAGCGCGCCGGCCAGCTTGTGCCCGCCCCGGGAGACGTAGTCGGGGTCGCTGTCGTCGGCGGTGACCACGATGGCCGCGGCGGTCTCCACCTGGGTGGCCGGCTTGGTCGCCACGGTCTTGCCGACGGAGACCCGCCCGGCGGCGATCAGCTGGCTGGCGTGCTCGCGCGAACGGGCGAGCTTCCGGCGGACCAGCTCCGCGTCGAGACGGCGGCGTGCGACTCCTGCCACGTTCGGTTCAGCTCCTGCTCTGGTTACGGTCTGCTGGGGTACGGCGTCGGGGGCGCCGGAGGTTCCGGGCGGGCGTCGAGCGCGGTGAGCGCGTCGCGCAGCCCCCGCAGTACATCCTCGTACACCCCGGCATGTCCGTCGGTGGCGAGGTGGTCGGCGTCGGCCAGCCGCTCCAGGCGCGCGTCGACCCCGGCGTCGCCGGTGGGGGTGCGCGGAACGTTCAGGGGGGCCGGGGCGGCGGGCTCGGGCGCGCGTTCGGGCTCGGCCCGCGGCTCCGTCCCGGCCTCGGACACGGACTCGCTCATGCCCCGACGCTACCCCGAACCGCTGGGGTAGCGTCGGGGGCGATGGCCACGATCGAGGAGTGCCGCGCCGCACTGGGAAAGCTTTCGGACAACATGCGGGGGGCCGAGGGCGACGCCCGCGCCGCCGCCGCGCTGGACCGCTCGGTGAGCTGCCACGTCACCGACCTGGACGTCACCTTCGCCGGCCGGATGACGGGCGGGCGGATCGCGGTGGACGACACCCGGCCCGGCCCGCCGTGGGAGAAGGCGCAGATCAGGCTCGCCTTCGCCGGGGACGACCTGGTGGCGCTGGTGGACGGCGAGCTGAACTTCGCGACCGCCTGGGGCTCGGGCCGGGTGCGGCTGGAGGCGGGCCTGCTGGATCTGTTCCGGCTCAGGAAGCTGCTGTGAGCCGTGCCTTGCGGGCGGCGGGCACGACCAGCGGGGTGCCGGTCTCCGGGTCGTCGATCACCTGGCAGCGCAGCCCGAACACCTCCTCCACCAGCTCGGCGGTCACGATGTCGCCGGGGGCGCCCTCGGCGATCACCTTCCCGCCGCGCAGGGCGATGAGGTGGGTGGCGTAGCGGGCGGCGTGGTTGAGGTCGTGCAGCACGGCCACCAGCGTCCGGCCCTGCTCCTCGTGGAGTTCGGCGCACAGGTCGAGGACGTCGATCTGGTGCTGGATGTCCAGGTAGGTGGTCGGTTCGTCCAGGAGCAGCAGCGGGGTCTGCTGGGCGAGCGCCATGGCGATCCACACCCGCTGCCGCTGCCCGCCGGACAGCTCGTCCACGTACCGCTCGGCCAGTTCGGCGACGCCGGTCTGCCGCATCGACTCGCGCACGACCCGCTCGTCCTCCGCCGACCACTGGCGCAGCAGGCCCTGGTGCGGGTAGCGGCCCCGGCCGACGAGGTCGGCGACCGTGATGCCGTCGGGGGCGACGGCCGACTGGGGCAGCAGGCCGAGGGTGCGGGCGACCTTCTTCGCGGGCATCGACTGGATGGCCTGCCCGTCCAGCAGCACCCGGCCCCCGCTGGGCTTGAGCATCCGCGACAGCGCCCGCAGCAGCGTCGACTTGCCGCACGCGTTCGGGCCGACGATCACCGTGAAGGACCGGTCGGGGATCTCCACCGACAGCTGCTCGGCGATGACACGCTGGTCGTAGGCGAGGGTGACGTTCTCGGCGGACAGGCGGTTCACAGTGCTCCTCGGGTTGTTCGTCGCGCCGGCGGGGGTCATATCCGGCCCGCCCGGCGCTCGGTGACCAGCAGCCACAGCAGATAGGCACCGCCGAGCACGCCGGTGACCACGCCGACGGGCAGCTGGTCGGCGCCGAAGGCGCGCTGGGAGGCCCAGTCGGCGGCGACCAGCAGGGTCGCGCCCATGCACAGGGACGGCACCAGGTTGGGCCCCGGCGAGCGGGTCAGGCGGCGGGCGAGCTGCGGCGCGGTCAGCGCGACGAAGCTGACGGGGCCGGCGGCGGCCGTGGCGGCGGCGGTGAGCAGCACGGCGCTGACCATCAGCAGCAGCCGCACCCGCTGGACGCGCACGCCGAGCGCGTTCGAGATGTCGTCGCCCATCTCCATCATGCGCAGGCCGCGGGCGTTGGCGAGGACCAGCGGGACGAGGACGGCGCACAGCGCGAGCAGCGGCCAGACCTGGTCCCAGTCCCGGCCGTTGAGCGACCCGGTCATCCACACCACCGCGCGGGCCGCGTCGACCAGGTCGGCCTTGGTGAGGAGATAGCCGTTGACGGCCGTCATGACCGCGTTGACGCCGATGCCGACCAGCACCATCCGGTAGCCGTGCACGCCCTGCTTCCAGGCGAGCAGGTAGATGGCGAGACCGGTCGCCAGGCCGCCGGCCAGCGCGCCGAGGGTCACCTGGGAGGCGCCGCCGGACAGCAGCACGATCACGATCAGCGCGCCGGCCGTGGAGCCCTGCGACAGGCCGAGCACGTCCGGGCTGCCCAGCGGGTTGCGGGAGACGGACTGGAACAGGGCGCCGCCGAGGCCGAGGCAGGCGCCGACCAGCAGGCCCACGAGGACCCGGGGCAGGCGCAGCTCGTTGACGATGAAGTCCTGGTAGGCGGTGCCGTTGCCGGCGAGGGTCCGCAGCACGTCGGCCGCCGGGATCCTGGCGTCGCCGGTCCCGATCAGGGCGACGCCGGCGGCGCAGGCGGCGATGAGCAGCAGGACGACGACGGTCAGGGTCCGCGGGTCCAGGCGCACGGAGAGCCCGCCGGGGGTGCGTACGGCACGGCTCCTGGAGTGGGTCTTCACAGCTGGGCCGTCCTCCGCCGTCGTACGAGAAAGATGAAGACCGGGCCGCCGATGATCGCGGTGACGATGCCGACCTGGACCTCGGCGGGGCGGGCCGCCACCCGGCCGAGGACATCGGCGCCGAGCAGCAGCACGGGCGCGAGGACCGTGGCGTACGGCAGGATCCAGCGCAGGTCGGGCCCGGTGAAGGAGCGGACCACGTGCGGCACCATCAGGCCGACGAACATGATCGGGCCGCAGGCGGCGGTCGCGGCACCGCACAGCATCACGGCGGACAGCATGGCCAGCGCGCGGGTGCGGTCCAGGTTGGCGCCGAGGGCGCGGGCGGTGTCGTCGCCCATCTCCACCGCGTTCAGCGGCCGGGCGATCACGAGCGCCAGTACCGTGCCGACCGCGAGGAACGGCAGCACCTGCGCGATGGTCGAGTCGGTGGCCGAGACCAGCGAACCGACCGTCCAGAAGCGCATCTTGCCCAGCGCCGCGCCGTCCGTGATCATCACGGCCTGGAGATAGCCGTACAGGGCCGCGCTGATCGCCGTGCCCGCGAGCGCGAGCCGCACCGGGGTGGCGCCCCGGCTGCCGCCGAGGAACCACACCAGCGCGCCGACCGCCGCCGCGCCGAGGAACGCGAACCACACATACCCGGTCAGGCTGGTGACGCCGAGATAGGTCATGGCCGTGACGACGGCGGCGGAGGCGCCCGCGTTGATGCCGAGCAGGCCGGGGTCGGCCAGCGGATTGCGGGTCAGCGCCTGGAGCACCGCTCCGGAGAGCCCGAGCGCGGCGCCGACCAGCAGGCCGAGCACCGTGCGCGAGAGCCGCTCGGCCACGACCACGTCGCCGTAGGTTCCCGTGTCGTGGAACAGGCCGTGCCAGACCTGGGCCGGCGACAGCCCTTTCGCCCCGATCGCGATGCTCGCCAAAGCGACGAGCAGCAGGAGCACGGCCGCGAGCAGGAGCCCAAGGGCCCTGGCCGCATGGCGGGTTGGGGGCGCGGGCGCGGTCTCCGCGCGCTGTTCCGGGGGGCTGTCGACCAACACGAGGTTAGGTTAGCCTACCCTGCACTCCTTCTCGATCCCCGGTACCCGCCGTTCCCACTCCCCGGTGCGCCCGGGCCCCCCTCCGCCGCCGCGTCCCCCGGCCGTCACAACCCCAGCCGGGCCAGCGCCTTGCCGCCGTCCAGCGTGCACGAGCCGTCCCCGGCCGCCGTCCAGGCCGCCGCGCACAGCGCCCGCAACCCGTCCGTCGTCCCGCCGTCGCCCGTCAGCTCCAGCTCGCCGTCGCCGGCCCTCGCCGTCCAGCCGCCGCAGCGGAACCCGGCCCCGTCCTCGCCGATCTCCGGCTGCCCGGTGAGCAGGCCGCGCAGATCGGCGTCCACGTACGTCGGCCGGTGCCGGGGCGGCGCGGCGAGCAGCTGCGGCCCGTCGGTGACCCCGGTCAGCACCAGCAGCGAGTCGACCCCGCCGTTGAACGCGCCCTCGATGTCGGTGTCCAGCCGGTCCCCGACCACCAGCGGGCGCTCGGCACCGGTCCGGATGACCGTCTCCCGGTGCATCGGGGGCAGCGGCTTGCCCGCCACCTGCGGCTTGGCCCCGGTGGCGATCCGTACGACCTCCACGGCCGCGCCGTTGCCCGGCGCGATGCCCCGCCCGCTCGGGATCGTCAGGTCGGTGTTGGACGCGAACCACGGCACGCCCCGCCGGACGGCGTACGAGGCCTCCGCGAAACGGCCCCAGGGCAGGTCGGGCCCGCCGTAGCCCTGGACGACCGCCGCCGGGTCGTCGTCCGCCGACTCCACCGGCACGAGGCCGCGCTCGCGCAGCGCCACCCGCAGTCCCTCGCCACCGACCACCAGCACCCGCGCCCCGGCGGGCACCTGCTCGCTGATCAGCCGGGCGACGGCCTGCGCGGAGGTGATGACGTCGTCCGCTCCCGTCGGTATGCCCAGCTCCGTCAGGTGCTCGGCCACCGTGTCCGGCGTGCGCAGCGCGTTGTTGGTGACGTACGCCAGCCGCATGCCGCCCGACCGGGCCACCGCCAGCGAGTCGACCGCGTGCGCGATCGCGCTGCCGCCCGCGTAGACCACCCCGTCCAGGTCGAGCAGCGCCGTGTCGTACGCCTCGCTCAGGGGCTGCCCACTGCCCTCGGGCCTGGTCCTGACGCCTTGGCTCATGTCCGTATCGCTCCTCGTAGACTCGCCTTTCCCCCGATCATCCCGCATGCCGCCGGCACACGTACGATGCCGGGATGAAGACAGCAGGTCACTCGGAGGCAACGACGCGCCGCGGCCTGGAACTCACCCCGTTCCGTGGCCTGCGCTACGACCCCGACCGGGTCGGCAGCCTCGCCTCCGTCACCTCCCCTCCCTACGACGTCGTCGTACGGCCCGACGGCCTGCACCACCTCCAGTCGGCCGACCCGCACAACATCGTCCGGCTGATCCTGCCCCAGGCCGGCACCCCCAGCGCCCGCACCGAACAGGCCGCCGACACCCTGCGCCGCTGGCTGGCCGAGGGCATCCTCGTCGCGGATCCGGACCCCGGTCTGTACGTGTACGAGCAGCGCGACGGCGACGGAATGGTCCAGCGCGGGATCATCGGCACCCTGCGGGTCTCGGAGCCCGCGGAGGGCGTGGTGCTGCCGCACGAGGACGTCATGCCGCCCGTGGTCGCCGACCGCGCCGCGCTGATGCGCGCGACCCGCGCGAACCTGGAGCCGCTGCTGCTGACGTACCGGGGGGACGGCGCGGCGGCGGAGGTGGGGGCGGGCACGGCGGCCGAGGTGGTCGAGCGGACCGCGGGCCGCCCGCCGCTGCTGGCCACGACCACCGAGGACGGCTTCCGGCACCGGCTGTGGTGCGTCACCGACCCCGTCGACCTGGCCGGGATCCGGAAGGACCTGGCCGGCCGCCAGGCGCTGATCGCCGACGGCCACCACCGGTGGGCCACCTACCGTCGGCTGCGCGCGGAACACCCCTCCCCCAGTCCCTGGGACTACGGACTGGTCCTGCTGGTCGACACCGTCCGCTATCCGCTGCGGGTCCGCGCCATCCACCGGCTGCTGCACGGCCTGCCGGTCGCGGACGCGCTCCGGGCGGTGACGGGTCTGTTCCGGGTGCGCCGGCTGGACGGGCCCCTGGCGGACGCCCTGGCGGCCCTGGCGGACGCGTCCTGCGCGGGCAACGCCTTCCTGCTGGCCGGCGACGGCGCCTTCCACCTGCTCGACCGCCCAGACCCGCGGCTGCTGGCCCGGACCGTCCCCGCGGACCGCCCGGCCGCCTGGCGCGCGCTGGACGCCACGGTCCTGCACGCCACGCTGCTGGAGCACGTCTGGCGCATCCCCGCGGACTCCTCGGCGCACATCGCCTACATCCACGACACGGCGGCGACGGTGGAGAAGGCGGAACGCGACGGCGCTACGGCGGTCCTGATGCACCCGGTCCGCGAGGAGGTCGTGCGCGACCTGGCCCGGCAGGGCGTGACGATGCCCCGCAAGTCGACGTCGTTCGGCCCGAAGCCGGCGTCGGGGCTGGTGCTGCGGGCGCTGGAGGTCTGAGCCGGGGCACCACGTGAAAGGGGGGGGGGGGGGGGGGGGGGGGCGGGGGGAGGGGGGGGGGGGGTGCTGGTGGGGTGCGTGGAATGCTTTGCGGGAGGTGGTGGTTCGTTGCGGTTC
>NZ_JBVJOT010000101.1:0-17724 GCF_055583025.1 Streptomyces sp. NPDC104831 | reverse complement strand
ATCCTCTCCCCCCCCCCCTCCCCCCCCCCCCCCCCCCCCCACCCTTCCCCTCCCCCCCCCCCCCCCCGCCCCCCCCCCCCCCCCCCGGGCCCCCCCCCCCCCCCCCCCCCCCCCCCCCCCGGCCGTGCCGTCTCAGGTCGTCGAGCGGCGTCTGCGCGCCCCCGGGCGGCGCTCGCTCGGGCGGGTCACCGGGTCGCCCGCCTCCAGGGCGGCGGCGCGGCGCTTCATGCCGAAGTCGGCCAGGGCCTCGGCGAGCTTGTGGACGGACGGCTCGGGGGCCATGACGTCGACGCGCAGGCCGTGTTCCTCGGCGGTCTTGGCCGTGGCCGGGCCGATGCAGGCGATCACCGTCACGTTGTGCGGCTTGCCCGCGATGCCGACCAGGTTGCGGACCGTGGAGGAGGAGGTGAACAGGACCGCGTCGAAGCCGCCGCCCTTGATCGCCTCACGGGTCTCCGCCGGCGGCGGCGAGGCCCGCACGGTGCGGTACGCCGTGACGTCGTCGACCTCCCAGCCCAGCTCGATCAGCCCGGCCACCAGGGTCTCGGTGGCGATGTCGGCACGCGGCAGGAAGACGCGGTCGATCGGGTCGAACACCGGGTCGTAGGGGGGCCAGTCCTCCAGGAGGCCGGCCGCCGACTGCTCGCCGCTCGGCACCAGGTCCGGCTTCACGCCGAAGGCGACCAGCGCCCTGGCGGTCTGCTCGCCCACCGCCGCCACCTTGATGCCCGCGAAGGCACGCGCGTCGAGGCCGTACTCCTCGAACTTCTCCCGGACCGCCTTCACCGCGTTGACCGACGTGAACGCGATCCACTCGTACCGGCCGGTGACCAGGCCCTTGACCGCCCGCTCCATCTGCTGCGGGGTGCGCGGCGGCTCCACGGCGATCGTCGGCACCTCGTGCGGCACCGCGCCGTAGGAGCGCAGCTGGTCGGAGAGCGAGGCCGCCTGCTCCTTGGTCCGCGGCACGAGCACCTTCCAGCCGAACAGCGGCTTGGACTCGAACCACGACAGCTGGTCGCGCCGGGCCGCGGCGGAACGTTCGCCGACCACGGCTATCACCGGCCGGCCGCCGTCCGGCGACGGCAGCACCTTGGCCTGCTTCAGCGTCTGCGCGATCGTGCCGAGCGTCGCCGTCCAGGTGCGCTGGCGGGTCGTCGTGCCGGCGATCGTCACCGACAGCGGGGTGTCCGGCTTGCGGCCCGCCGAGACCAGCTCGGCCGCCGCGGCGGCCACCGCGTCCAGCGTGGTGGAGACGACCACCGTGCCGTCGGAGGCGCCGACCTCGGACCAGCACCGCTCGGAGGCGGTCCGGGCGTCCACGAAGCGGACGTCCGCGCCGTCGGCGTCGCGCAGCGGCACACCGGCGTACGCGGGCACGCCGACCGCCGCCGCGACCCCGGGGACGACCTCGAAGGGCACCCCGGCCGCGGCGCACGCGAGCATCTCCTCCGCCGCGTACGTGTCCAGTCCCGGGTCCCCGGACACCGCACGCACGACCCGCCTGCCGCCCCGCGCGGCCTCCATGACAAGATGAGCGGCATCCCGGGCAGCACCCGGGACAGCGGCGGGTGTTGACGTGCCGTCAACTACCGTCAGCTGGGGCGTGCCCGTGCCCGGCGGCGAGACCGAAGAGGGGTCGGCGTCGGTCTGCACGACGGAGACGCCCTGTCGGGCGTGCGTCCGGATGACGTCGAGCACCTCGTGCTCGGCGACCAGGACGTCCGCGCTCGACAGCGCCTCCACGGCGCGCAGAGTCAGCAGTCCCGGATCCCCGGGTCCGGCACCGAGGAAGGTGACGTGCCCGTGTTCCGGACCGGCGGCAGGAAGGGCGGTGGGGCTCAATGTGCTCGCTCCCCCATCAGACCGGCCGCGCCCTGGGCGAGCATCTCGGTGGCGAGTTCGCGACCGAGTGCCCACGCCTGGTCGTGCGTCTGGGGCACGGGACCGGTGGTGGACAGCTGCACCATGCGGGTGCCGTCGGTCGTGCCGACGACGCCGCGCAGGCGCATTTCCTTGACAATCTGCCCGTCGGCATGGGGGTCCCCCCGCTCGAGCGGAGCCGAGAGTGGGGGAAGGTCGGCCAGCGCCCCTACGGGTGCGCTGCAACCGGCCTCCAGGGCGGCGAGCAGTGATCGTTCGGCGGTGACGGCGGCCCGGGTGAGCGGGTCGTCCAGCGCGCCTAGCGCGGCGATCAGTTCCGCGTTGTCCGCGGTGCACTCGATCGCCAGGGCCCCCTGGCCGGGGGCGGGCAGAACCGTGTCGACCGACAGGAAGTCGGTCACCTCGTCGATGCGGCCGATCCGGTTGAGGCCGGCGGCGGCCAGCACGACCGCGTCCAGCTCGCCGTCGCGGACGTACCGGATGCGGGTGTCGACGTTGCCGCGGATCGGGACCGTCTCGATGTCCAGTCCGTGCGCGCGGGCGTACGCGTTCAGCTGCGCCATGCGGCGCGGCGCGCCGGTGCCGATGCGGGCGCCGCGCGGCAGGTCGGTGAGCTTCAGCGCGTCGCGCGCGACGATGACGTCCCGCGGGTCCTCGCGCACCGGTACGGCGGCCAGGACCAGCTCCGCGGGCTGCGCGGTCGGCAGGTCCTTGAGCGAATGAACCGCGAAGTCGACCTCGCCCCCGAGCAGCGCGTCCCGCAGCGCGGTGACGAACACACCGGTGCCGCCGATCTGCGCCAGCGCCTGCCGGGACACATCGCCGTAGGTGGTGATCTCGACCAGTTCGACGGGCCGGCCGGTCACCTCGCGGACGATCTCGGCCACCTGCCCGGACTGGGCCATGGCGAGCTTGCTCCGCCTGGTCCCCAGCCGCAGTGCCTTCTCACTCATGCTGGCCCTCGGTTCTTGTTCCGCGTGCTGTTCCCGGCCCCGGAGACGGCCGTCTCGGGCTCGAGGTCGAACAGGGTGCGCAGCGCGTCCGCGTACCCGGCGCCGCCGGGCTCGGCCGCGAGCTGCTTGACCCGTACGGTCGGCGCGTGCAGCAGCTTGTCGACGACCCGGTGCACGGTCTGCCGGATCTCGCCGCGCTGGCGTTCGTCCAGGTCGGGCAGGCGGCCGTGGAGGCGGGCCAGCTCACTGGCGACGACGTCGGCGGCCATGGTGCGCAGCGCGACCACGGTCGGCGTGATGTGCGCCGCCCGCAGCGCGGCACCGAAGGCCGCGACCTCGTCGGCGACGATGCGCCGGACCTGGTCCACGTCGGCGGCCATCGGCGCGTCGGCGGAGGCCTCCGCCAGCGACTCGATGTCCACCAGGCGGACCCCGGCCAGCCGGTGCACGGCCGCGTCGATGTCGCGGGGCATGGCCAGGTCGAGCAGGAAGAAGAAGGGCGCGGGGCGCTCGGCCACCGGCTCCGGCCTGCGCCGCTCGGGGATCCGGCCGACGGTGGCGGCGGTCGCGGCGAGCGCGGTGATCAGCTCGGCGTCCGCCTCGGGGCTGCGGCGCTCGCGGCGGTCGGCCGTGCTGCCGCCCGCGACCCAGGCCGCGTGCTGCTCCAGGGTGGCCGCGTCCATGCCGGCCACGGCGGCCTCGCCCATGAGGGAGAAGCCGGGCTGTACGGCGGCCAGGTCCAGCGGGCAGTTGTCGTCGGTGCCGAGGCCGGTGTGGCGCTGCGGGACCGCGGGCCTCGCGGCCGGGGCGCCGGTGTCGGCGACGGGGTGTCCGGTGCGGCCCTCGACCGCGTGCGCGACCGCCTCCGCCGTGAGCACCAGGCCCGTCGCCCCGGTACAGGAGACGACGACGTCGGCACGTGTCAGTTCGTCGGCCACCGCGTCCATGCGCACCGCGCGGGCGGTCACCGCGTTGTCGTCGGACTCCATGAGGATCCCGGCGAGCCGCTCGGCGCGCTCGAAGGTGCGGTTGGCGACGACGACCTCGGCGACCCCGGCGCGCGCCAGCGTGGCGGCGGCCAGGGAGGACATCGAGCCGGCGCCGATGACCAGCGCCTTCTTGCCGCGCGCCCAGTCGGGCACGGCCCGGCCGACGGCCAGCTGCTCCAGGCCGAAGGTGACCAGGGACTGGCCGGCGCGGTCGATGCCGGTCTCGGAGTGGGCGCGCTTGCCGACCCGCAGGGCCTGCTGGAACAGGTCGTTCAGCAGCTTGCCGGCGGTGTGCAGCTCCTGGGCGCGGGCCAGGGAGTCCTTGATCTGGCCGAGGATCTGGCCCTCGCCGACGACCATCGAGTCCAGCCCGCAGGCCACCGAGAACAGGTGGTGGACGGCCCGGTCCTCGTAGTGCACGTAGAGGTACGGCGTCAGTTCCTCCAGGCCGACCCCGCTGTGCCGGGCGAGCAGCGTGGACAGCTCGGCGACACCGGCGTGGAACTTGTCCACGTCGGCGTACAGCTCGATGCGGTTGCAGGTGGCGAGCACCGCGGCCTCGGTGGCGGGCTCGGCGGCGACCGTGTCCTGGACCAGCTTGACCTGGGCGTCCGCGCTCAGCGCGGCCCGCTCCAGCACGCTGACCGGGGCGCTGCGGTGGCTGAGGCCTACGACGAGGAGGCTCATGCCGGCATCACGGCGGGGACGTCCCCGTCGGGTCCCTGGTCGGCGGCGGTCTCGCGGGGTGCGGCGGCGGGCAGGGCGCCGTCGCCCGCGGGGGTCTCCTCGCCGGCCTTGCGCTGCTCGTGGAACGCGAGGATCTGCAGCTCGATGGAGAGGTCGACCTTGCGCACGTCGACGCCGTCCGGGACGGACAGCACGGTCGGCGCGAAGTTCAGGATGGAGGTCACACCGGCGGCGACGAGCCGGTCGCAGACCTGCTGGGCGGCGCCCGCCGGGGTGGCGATCACACCGATGGAGACCCCGTTGTCCTTGATGATCTTCTCGAGGTCGTCGGTGTGCCGCACCGGGATGCCCGCGACCGGCTTGCCGGCCATCGCGGGGTCGGCGTCGATCAGCGCGGCGACCCGGAAGCCACGGGAGGCGAAGCCGCCGTAGTTGGCCAGGGCGGCGCCGAGGTTGCCGATGCCGACGATGACAACCGGCCAGTCCTGGGTCAGGCCGAGTTCGCGGGAGATCTGGTAGACGAGATACTCCACGTCGTAGCCGACACCGCGCGTTCCGTAGGAACCCAGGTACGAGAAGTCCTTGCGCAGCTTGGCGGAGTTGACTCCCGCCGCCGCGGCCAGCTCCTCGGAGGAGACCGTGGGGACCGAGCGCTCCGACAGTGCGGTCAGGGCTCGGAGGTACAGCGGAAGCCGGGCGACGGTGGCCTCGGGAATCCCTCGGCTACGGGTCGCCGGTCGGTGTGTTCGGCCAGTTGCCACGGTGCTCCTGCGGGTAGAGCGGGGCTGTAGGCGGTCATACGTCCCCAGACCGCCCCGTCGACAGCAGGCTATGTCTTTGTGAACGCGTGCACAAAGATGGTGTCCGATTTGCCCGGCAGAAGTGACCGGGGTCACGCCGGTTTCACACCCGGAGCGGGAACCGGCGCGCACGCACCGACGTTCCTTCGTTACTGGGGGCAAAACCGCACACTCTCCTCACGAATCCCGCCCCCGAGACCAAACCGCCGTCGATCCTAAGCGACTTTCCGACCGGTTTGGACTAGTCGGTCAGTGCCCGGCGCAGTCGCTCCTCGTTCACGCGCCAGAAGGTGTGCTGTTCACCGTCGATCAGTACGACGGGGATCTGCTCCCAGTAGCGGTCGTGGAGGTCCCGGTCCTGCGTGATGTCCTTCGGCTCCCACGGCACTCCGAGGTCGCCGCACACCCTCTCGACCACCAGCTGCGCGTCGTCGCACAGATGACAGCCGGGCTTGCGGATCAGGGTCACCAGCCGCGCTCGCGGCTCTGCCTTGCGTCGGAAGAGCGGACTCATACCGGCCATTCTCGCGCCCCCGGGCGCCCCCTTCGCCGGGCGTTCACACCGCGCCAACCTCTCGACTCCGGAACCTTCGGACACAGTGGCTATGCTCGCGTCATGGCCGCTCTCGGATGGCTCACTCCCCGTAGGCGCTCCGCCACGGCGCGGAGCGTGTTGGCAGGCGAGGCCTCGGCGGAGGCCGCCCGCAAGTCCTCGCTGGAGACCGCCACGCCCGAGGAACCGCAGTTCCCGGTGTTCGGCGACGTGCGGGCCGCCGCCTTCTTCGACCTGGACAACACGGTGATGCAGGGCGCCGCGCTCTTCCACTTCGGCCGGGGGCTGTACAAGCGGAAGTTCTTCGAGACCCGCGACCTCGCCCGGTTCGCCTGGCAGCAGACCTGGTTCCGGCTGGCCGGCGTCGAGGACCCCGAGCACATGCAGGACGTCCGCGACTCGGCGCTGTCGATCGTCAAGGGCCACCGGGTCGCCGAGCTGGAGTCCATCGGCGAGGAGATCTACGACGAGTACATGGCCGACCGCATCTGGCCCGGCACCCGCGCCCTGGCCCAGGCCCACCTGGACGCGGGCCAGAAGGTGTGGCTGGTCACCGCGGCCCCGGTGGAGATCGCCCAGGTGATCGCCCGCCGCCTCGGCCTGACCGGCGCCCTCGGCACGGTGGCCGAGTCGGTCGACGGCGTCTACACCGGCCGGCTGGTCGGCGAGCCCCTGCACGGGCCCGCCAAGGCGGAGGCGGTGCGCGCGCTGGCCGCCGCCGAGGGGCTGGACCTCTCCCGCTGCGCGGCCTACAGCGACAGCCACAACGACATCCCGATGCTGTCCCTGGTCGGCCACCCCTACGCCGTCAACCCGGACGCCAAGCTGCGCCGGCACGCCCGCGAGCAGGACTGGCGGCTGCGGGACTACCGCACGGGCCGCAAGGCGGCGAAGGTCGGCATCCCGGCGGCGGCCGGGGTCGGCGCGGTGGCCGGCGGCACGGCGGCCGCGATCGCCCTGAGCCGGCGGCGCCGGTAGCCGCGAGCCGGTCCCGCACTCCCGTCCGCGCGCACGATTATGCCGCGGCCATTTCAACACGCCCCGTACTTCATCGAAACACGCCTCTTTTCGTTCAAGAACCGATCATTTTCATGAACCTGACCCGGCATCAAACAGCCGCAGAAGCGACGCAATCGATGATTTGAGCAACTCGGTGTAGCAGGGCCTGTACGAAGCGTTATTCTCCTCAGACGCAAACCGGTACCCCTCCGTCGCTACGACGGGTGAACGGTCCCGCACTGCACGTGATGGAAGCTCTGCCTCTGGGAGTCCCGTGTACCCACACGTCGGGGTTGACACCTCGGGCCTGGCTACGCTGCGCGCAACGGTCGCGACGGTCAAGGAAACACTGCGCGGCTTCGTCCCCCCCGCGTACGCCGTCCCCGCCTTCGCAGCCGCCGCGCCCGCGGGCCCGTGCTACGCACTGGCCGACGGCGGCGCCGCCGTCGGCAGACGGGGGCGTGCGACCGGCCCGGCCACCGCCCGCCGGCCGGCCGCCGACAGCGACAGCGCCCGCATGATGGACCTCGTCGAACGCGCCCAGTCCGGCGAGGCCGAAGCCTTCGGCCGCCTCTACGACCAGTACAGCGACACCGTCTACCGGTACATCTACTACCGCGTCGGCGGCCGGGCCACCGCCGAGGACCTCACCAGCGAGACCTTTCTGCGGGCCCTGCGCAGGATCGGCACGTTCACCTGGCAGGGCCGCGACTTCGGCGCCTGGCTGGTCACCATCGCCCGGAACCTGGTCGCCGACCACTTCAAGTCCAGCCGCTTCCGGCTGGAGGTCACCACCGGCGAGATGCTCGACGCCAACGAGGTCGAGCGCTCCCCGGAGGACTCCGTCCTGGAGTCCCTGTCCAACGCCGCCCTGCTCGACGCGGTACGGCGGCTCAACCCACAACAGCAGGAGTGCGTGACGCTCCGCTTCCTCCAGGGCCTCTCGGTCGCCGAGACCGCCCGGGTCATGGGCAAGAACGAGGGCGCCATCAAGACCCTCCAGTACCGCGCCGTGCGCACCCTCGCCCGGCTGCTGCCGGACGACGTCCGCTGAGCGGACGACGGCGGGCTCCCGACGGTCGCGGCCACGGTGGGCGACGCTCAACTCACGCCAGGTGACGGCGTGTTGTCTTTCCGAACCGCTCGCCCGCCGTCCGTAACCCAAGTGCCGCGCCACTCGTTGTGCGGGATACAGGCTCCCTGTGGTCACGTCCCGGCCGTCCCCGATCACCCGATCCGGGGACGCGCTCGTGGACGTGCAACCCTCAGGACCCCCTGGGGAGTCGACCGTCATGACGAGAGGAGGTGCCGCCAGTGATCGCGAACGTATCGGCGCACCGGCGGGCGAACGCCTTCGCCCAGGCCCTGGAGGAGCAGTCCGACCGGGACACGGCGGCCGAGCAGTCCGAAGGCCCGGCGGGTTCCCCGCCGACCGCCGAGGAGCGGACCGAACAGGGCGAGCTGCTGGCCCTGGCGGCGGGGCTCGGCGCGCTGCCCCGGCCGCAGCTCGACCCGGAGGTCAAGGTCGTCCAGCGGGCCCAGTTGGTGGCCGCGATGGAGGCCATGCTCCAGGAGGGGACCGGGGCGGCGGACCCGTCCGTGCCGGAACAGCGCTCCGCCCGGGCGAGGGGCGCGCACCGGGCGGGAACGCTCGGCAGGTTCCGCCCGCGCACCAGGCTCACCAAGGGGCTCGCGGCCGGCGGGCTCAGCGTCGGCGTGGCCGCCGGGGCCTTCGGCGGGGTCGCCGCCGCCAGCTCCGACGCCCTGCCCGGCGACTCGCTGTACGGCCTGAAGCGCGGCATCGAGGACTTCAGGCTCAACTACCTGACCGACGGCGACGACCAGCGCGGCCAGACCTACCTCGACCAGGCCTCCACCCGGCTCGGCGAGGCCCGGCGGCTGCTGGAGCGCGGCCGGGGCGGCCACCTGGACCACGAGTCCATCGGCGAGATCCGCCGCACCCTGGCGGGGATGCGGCACGACGTCACCGAGGGCCACCGGCTGCTCCACGCGGCGTACGAAGCCGATCCGGACTCCCTCGGCCCCATCCAGGCGCTGTCCGCCTTCTCCCGGTCCCACCGCGAGGCGTGGAGCGCGCTCAGCGACAAGCTGCCCGTCCAGCTCGGCGACGTCAAACAGCAGGTGTCCTCGGTCTTCGACGCCATAGACGAAGAGGTCGCCCCGCTGCAGTCGCTGCTCCCGCAGCAGCCGCCCCGGCCCGGCGGGGACCGGCACCCGGGCGCCGGCTCGGGCCCGTCGGCCACCGACTCCTCGGGCACCCACCGGTCGGCGCCGCCCGGCTCCCCCGGCCACACCCCGTCCCCCGGCCGGCACTCCGGCACGGACGCGCCGAGCGACCCGGCGACCGGCAGCGGCGGCGAGGGACTCCTCGGCGGTGGCACCGGCGGCCTGCTCGACCCGCCGAAGACCGGCACCACGGGCAGCTCCCCGTCCGCCGGCAAGTCCCCGTCGGCCCAGCCCGACGTCACCATCCCGCCGCTCATCCCCGACCTGCTCCCCGGCCTCGGCATCGAAGGCGAGGAACAGGACTAGCCCGCTGCGGGGGCGCCCCTTTCCGAGCAGGGACGCCCCCGCAGCCGTACGCCCCTCACGAGATCCCGGGGAAACCTCCGGGAAGACCGTTCAGAAGAACACCGACCGCCGCTGCACCAGCAGCTTGTACAGCGTGTGCTGGATCTGCTCGCGCACCTGGTCGGTCAGGTTGAACATCAGCATCGGGTCCTCGGCGGCCTCCGGCGGATAGCCGTCCGTCGGGATCGGCTCGCCGAACTGGATCGTCCACTTCGTCGGCAGCGGGATCGCGCCCAGCGGGCCGAGCCACGGGAACGTCGGCGTCAGCGGGAAGTACGGGATGCCCAGCACCCGGGCCAGCGTCTTGGCGTTGCCGATCATCGGGTAGATCTCCTCCGCCCCGACGATCGAGCAGGGCACGATCGGCACGCCCTGCCGCAGTGCCGTGGAGACGAAGCCGCCCCGGCCGAACCGCTGGAGCTTGTAGCGCTCGCCGAAGGGTTTGCCGATGCCCTTGAAGCCCTCCGGCATCACCCCGACCAGCTCGCCCTGGCCCAGCAGCCGTTCCGCGTCCTCCGCGCAGGCCAGGGTGTGCCCCAGCTTGCGGGCCAGCTCGTTGACCACCGGCAGCGCGAAGACCAGGTCGGCCGCGAGCAGCCGCAGGTGCCGGCCGGCGGGGTGGTGGTCGTGCACGGCCACCTGCATCATCAGGCCGTCCAGCGGCAGCGTCCCGGAGTGGTTGGCGACGATCAGCGCCCCGCCCTCGGCCGGGATGTTCTCGACGCCCTTCACCTCGACCCGGAAGTACTTCTCGTACACCGGCCGCAGCAGCGACATCAGGACCTGGTCGGTCAGCTCCTCGTCGTAGCCGAAGTCGTCGACCTCGTAGTCCCCGGTGAGCCGGCGCCGCAGGAAGGCCAGCCCGGCCGCCACCCGCCGTTCCAGGCCGCCGTCCTGCCCGCCCTGCTCCGGGGGCCGCACCGGCTCCTCCGCACGGTCCACCGGCTCGTCCTCCCCTGCCCGCTCCCGGCCCGGCAGCGGCTGGACCGCGCCCCGCCCGCCCGGCTCGCCGAGCGCGCCGCGCCGGCCGCTCCCGCCGCGCCGCCGTGCCTGGCGCTGTGCGGCGCTCCCCCGGGACCGGTCGTCATCGAACGGAATGACCTTGGCGTCCGCCATCGTTGCCGCTCTCCTCAGTTGGCGCTGTGCGTCTGGGGGTGACCGGCCGCCCTCGTGGACAGCGCGGCGACCCGGTCGACGGCCCCCGCGAGGGCCTCCGGCGGCAGCAGCCCGGGGCCCAGGGCGCGCGCGAAGTCCGCGAACGTCCCGGCCGTCGTGTAGCGGGGGGCGAAGCCCAGCGTCTCGCGCATCTGCCCGGTGTCCACCACCCGCCCGTGGGTGAGCAGCCGGATCTGCTCCGGCGAGAAGTCCGTCATACCGAGCGTACGCACCAGGGAGCCGGCCCAGGTGACCGCGGGCAGCAGCAGCGGCACGGTGGGCCGCCCGAGCCGCCTGGAGCACTGCGAGAGCAGCAGCACGCCGTCCCCGGCGATGTTGAAGGTGCCGCTGTTGAGGCTGCCCCGGCGCGGCTCGTGCGAGGCGATCCGCAGCACCTCGATCACATCGTCCTCGTGCACGAACTGCAGCCGCGGGTCGTAGCCGAACACGGTCGGCAGGACGGGCAGCGAGAAGTAGGAGGCGAGCGGGGTGTCCACGGTGGGGCCGAGGATGTTGGCGAACCGCAGCACGCACACGGCGACATCCGGCCGCCGCCGCGCGAACCCGCGCACGTACCCCTCCACCTCGACGGCGTCCTTCGCGAAACCGCCGCTGGGCAGCGACTTGGCCGGGGTGGTCTCGGTGAACACGGCCGGGTCGCGCGGCGCGGAGCCGTAGACGTTCGTGCTGGACTTCACCACCAGCCGGCGCACGGCCGGCGACTTCTGGCAGGCACCGAGCAGTTGCATGGTGCCGATGACGTTGGTCTCCTTGACCGTGGCCCGGCTGCCGCCGCCCAGCGCGGTGCCGGTCACGTCCAGGTGGACGACCGTGTCGGCCCCCGTCTCGGCCAGCACCCGGGCGATCGTCGGCTGCCGGATGTCGGTCTGGACGAAGTCGGCGCCGCCCAGGTGGTGCGCCGGCGGCACCGCGTCCACGGCGATCACCCGGTCCACCTCCGGGTCCCGCAGGATCCGCCGCACGAACCGGCCGCCGAGCTGCCGGGCGACTCCGGTGACGAGCACGACCCTTCCCAAGATCAGCGCCCTCCTTCCCGCGTAACCGGTACCCCGCGTTCCCCGTGTGCGGCCAACCTAGCCGGTCGGCGGCGCGGTGGGAGGACCCCCGGTGCGCGGGGGGACGGAATTTCCCCCGTCGGCACACGCCCGGAACATGCCTGTGGCCCCCCACCACTGCTGGTGGGGGGCCACAGGTGCCACGCTTTCGCGGCGTCGCTCGCGATCACCCCGCTCGCGCGGGGGACCGCCTACTTCTTGTTGCGACGCTGAACGCGCGTGCGCTTGAGCAGCTTGCGGTGCTTCTTCTTGGCCATCCGCTTGCGCCGCTTCTTGATAACAGAGCCCACGACTACCCTCGCTCACTTCTCATCACTCGGTTGTTTGGGCGCCATGGGCCCACACGACCTACGAGGGGCTAGCCTACCCAACCGAGCGCCGAGGTCGTAATCGAGGGGTCTCCCCCGGTCGCCCGGGGGTCGCCGTCAGGCCGTCTCCACCCCCACAAAGCTGTCGCGGAGGTACTCGTGTACCGCTTGCTCCGGGACGCGGAAGGACCGCCCCACCCGGATCGCGGGCAGATGACCGCTGTGCACCAGGCGGTACACGGTCATCTTGGACACTCGCATCACCGAGGCGACTTCCGCCACGGTAAGGAACTGAACCTCGTTCAGAGGCCTCTCGCCAGCTGCAGCCATGACACACCTGAACCTTCCGCACTCGACGGCCACCGGCTTCCCCTTCCGGTGACTCTTCGTCGTTGCGTGCTCACTCCCCAGACTAGGGGCGGGTGATGCGAGTGGGGAAGAGGTGCACCCATCGGCGGCCTACTGTGACAAGCGGGCCCGATTGAGCACGTAGCGGGCCAGCGGGCGGTAGTGAGCAGACCGCACTGCGTCATCAACCGGAACGACGACGGACACCCGCCCCTCGGCCTCCCCGACGAACGGCGCGGGGTCGTCGGTGTCGGCCAGCCCGATGGCCTCGAACCCCAGCTGACCTGCGCCGCAGACCCATCCGTGATCGCCGACGACCAGCTCCGGAAGCGGCCCTCCGGCCTCGGCGGCGGCCTCCAGCGCGACCCGAACCGGGAGCGGCGAGTGGGTGTGGGCACCCGGCTCACAACCGGGGCGCCCGCTCGCCGGTTCCCGCATCAGGGCAACCCCTCGTACGTAGTCGAGGCGATGCGGACGTAGACCGAACCGGGTCAATATGTCGACACAACGACCCTGCGCGGGGGTGAGGACCTCACATCCCGCCGCCGACAGCGCGTCCGCCAGAGCGGCGTAGAACCCCAGCAACCGCCCCGGGTGCCCGGTGCCGAACAGCACCGGAGTGCCACGCCGGGCCGCCTTCCGGATCCGCCCGGCGAAGGCGTCGAGGGCGGCGAGCGTCCGCTCCGGGTCGATCACGTCCGGTCCGCTCGTGTGCCGGGGGTCGGCCGAGACCCCGCACGTCCGCGCCATCAGGGCGAGCAGGTCCCCGAACCCCCAGGCGCCTTCCGGGTCGATCCCGATCAGCGCGCGCGGATCCCGGGCGGCGAACAGCCGGTAGCTGCGCAGGCTTTCCTCCCGCGAGGTCGCCACCACCCCGGCCAGCCGAACGGCCACCAGATGGGCACGGAGCCGGGCGGAGGACGACACGGAGCGATGGTGACCCATCGGGGGCGGGGCCGGGGCGGAAACACCGGGATTGCGCGCGGATGGCCCAACGGCCGGACAGGCCCTCCACGCCCGGCCTCCCGGCCCGCGGCACGGGCGGCGGGCGCGGCGGACGCCCGTCACCCGCCCCGCGTCCCAGGGCGCCCACGGCAGGCACCGCGACGGGCACTCGCCCGGCCGGTCTCCGACGCACCGCAGGGCCTGCGCATCCGGAACTCCGACACGGGCGCGGACCCACGAGCCACGGGGCGCGCGACGCGCACGGCCGGCACTCCGGACAGCGGGCGCCCCGGCCACGCACCGCAGGACGTACCCGCCCCGAGCCCCGACGCGCACCCCGGACCCGCGAACCGCAGGGCGCGCACGGCCGGCACTTCGGCGCGGGCCCCGGGCGGGGGTCCGCGAGGGGCGCTCCCGGCGGGGGTCCCGGCAGGTCTTACGGCAGCAGGCCGCGCAGGGGGAACGCCGCTCGGCGGGTCGCCAGGATCGCCTGGTCGATGCGGTCGGCCGGGTCGTAACCCGACTCCCACGCGCCGTACTCCACCGGCCGGCGCCCGTCCGTCATCCGCCGCGGACCCGGCTGCCGGGTCCGGGCGAAGACCTCCTGCCGCCAGCTCTCGGGGATCACCGACTCCGGTTCCAGCGGCTTGCCCGCCGCGATGCCCACGAGGTGCGTCCAGGACCGGGGCACGACGTCCACGACCGCGTATCCGCCACCGCCGAGGGCGACCCACTTGCCGTCCGCGTGGGCGTGCGCCAGCTCGTGGCACGCCAGCTGCACCGCCCGCTGCGCGTCCAGCGAGACGGCCAGGTGGGCGAGCGGGTCCTCGAAGTGGGTGTCGGCGCCGTGCTGGGAGACCAGGACCTGCGGCCGGAAGGCGGCGAGCAGCTCCGGCACCACCGCGTGGAACGCCCGCAGCCACCCCGCGTCCCCGGTGCCGGCGGGCAGCGCCACGTTCACCGCCGCGCCCTCCCCCGCGCCCGCGCCCGTCTCCTGCGGCCACCCGGTCCCCGGGAACAGCGTGCCGGGATGCTCGTGCAGCGAGATCGTCAGCACCCGGGGGTCCTCCCAGAACGCGGCCTGCACCCCGTCCCCGTGGTGCACGTCGACGTCCACGTAGGCGACCCGCTCGGCGCCCAGTTCCAGCAGCCGCGCGATCGCGAGGGACGCGTCGTTGTAGACGCAGAACCCGGACGCACCACCCGGCATCGCGTGGTGCAGCCCGCCCGCGAAGTTCACCGCGTGCTCGGCGTCCCCCCGCCACACCGCCTCGGCCGCCCCCACCGACTGACCCGCGATCAGCGCGGACACCTCGTGCATGCCGGCGAACGCCGGATCGTCGAGCGTGCCGAGCCCGTACGAGCCGTCGGCGCCCGCCGGGTCCGCCGACGCGGCCTTCACCGCGTCGATGTAGTCCTCCCGGTGGACCAGCCGCAGCGTCGACTCGCCGGCCGGTTTCGCCGCGACGACCGCCAGCTCCCGGTCCAGCCCGAAGGCCCCGACCAGCCGACGGGTCAGCTCCAGCCGGACCGGATCCATCGGATGGCTCGGACCGAAGTCATAGCCCGTTACTGCCTCGTCCCACATCAGCTGTGCGCGGCCGCTCATGCCCGCCACCGTATCGGTCCGGTTGAGCCGCGAACGACCTGGCGTACCCCAGTGTCACCAGTACCAACACCATCGGCACGAGCATGGCGCCCCGGTAGCTCCAGGCGTCCCCCAGGGCACCCACCAGCGGCGAACCGATCAGGAAGCCCACGTAGTTGAAGATGTTCAGCCGCGCGATCGCCGCGTCCGAGGCCCCCGGACCGTGCTGTTCGAACGCGTGCCGGCCGGCCGCCGCGAAGGTCTGCGGCACCAGCACGCACAGCCCGAGCCCGAGCAGCGTGAACCCGAGCATCCCCACCCACGCGCCGGGCGCCAGCGCCACCACCGCGAACCCGCCCGCCGCGACCAGCGCCCCGAGCCGGACGACCGCCGCCGCCCCGAACCGCCGCACCCCGAGGTCCCCGACGGCCCGGCCCGCCAGCGTGGTCACCATGTACACGTTGTACGGCACCGTCGCCAGCTGCTCCGACCCGCCCAGCACGTCCTTCAGGTACTTCGCGCTCCAGTTGGAGACGGTGGAGTCCCCGATGTAGGCGAAGGTCATCACCAGGCACAGCGGCAGCAGCAGCGTGAACGCGGCCCCGCCGCCGTCCGCCCGGTCGTCCCGCGCCGGCGCGGGCGCCCCGTCGACGTACCACCGGCTCCCCAGCAGCGCCGCCGGCAGCAGCACCGCCACCACCGGCAGGTACGACACCCACAGTGCGAGCTGCCAGTGTGCCCCGGCCCAGGCCAGCGAGGCCCCGACGATCCCGCCCAGGCTGTAGACGGCGTGGAAGCCGAGCATGATGCTGCGCCCGTACGACCGCTGGAGGCTGACGCCGAGCATGTTCATGGACGCGTCCAGCGCGCCCACCGCCAGGCCGAAGGCGCCCAGCGCCACCGCCAGCGCGGCCACCTGCCCGGGCCCGCCCGCCCCGACCCCGAGCAGCGCCAGCAGCACCACCGGCTGGGACCAGCGCAGCACCCGGCTCGGCCGGACCCGCCGCACCAGCCGCTCGGTGGCCACGCTGCCGACCCCGGCGAGGACGGGGACCGCAGCCAGGAAGACCGGGAGCAGCGCGTCGGAGACGCCGTACCGGTCCTGGACGGCCGGGATGCGCGTCACCAGCAGGGCAAAGGCGACGCCCTGGGCGAAGAAGCCGAACGCCAGCGAGGCCCTGCCGCGCCGCAGCACATCAGTCATGGCGGCGAGGGTAGGGCCCCGGACTACCTGTGGGTAGATCCAGCCAAAGGTGAATTCCGCTCAGTTTCCGTCCGCAGGGGGGCGGGCACGGCGGCCCCGGTCTCGGCGGTGACCAGCCGGCCCATCGGTCCCGCGGCCAGTGCGCCGCTCACCATGAAGGTGACCGTCAGGACCGTCATCACGACGACCGTACCCAGCCACACCATGGTGTCCACGGGCACCGTGTAGGCGCCGGTGATCCGGGCCGCGCACTCCAGCAGCAGCCCGCCGCCCCACAGCAGGGAGAACAGCCGCTCCTTGCGCCGGAACCGCTCCGAGCCGGCCGCCGTGCCCGCCGCGAGCCGCGCCCAGGCGGCCTCGCGGGCCGCATCGCCCTTGACCAGGAAGGGCTTCACGACCGTGCTCATCATGGGCCTGCCGAGCGCCACGGACAGCAGGACGCCGAACGCCACCGTGCTGCCGACGGCGCCGTCCTTGGCGAGCATCAACCGCGGGTCGCCGGAGACGAGGCTCAGCACGAGCGAGACGACGTTGACGGCGAGGATCAGGGCGGCCGGCCCGTTGATCCGCCGCTCGCGCACCACCGAGGACACGACCCGCACGGCGGGCACCACGCTGCTCAGGGCGAGCGCGGTCAGGGTGCTCGTGCCGAGGGCGTCCTTGCAGAGGTAGTAGGCGCCGAGCGGCGCGGCGATGTCGACGAGCAGCGGCTTGACGTGGTCCGCCGCGCCCGGCTGCCGGTCCTGGTTCCCCGTGGTCTTCGTCATGCCCTCAGCTTCGCCGCGGGGCGGGGTCCGGCAGTAGGCACGATCGTCCGGAGGTCCGGGTGACAAATGTCAGGCCGGTCGGCCGCCGCGGTCATCCCAGCAGGCCGGTCAGCTCCTCCATGCGGGAGAAGAGGTGCCCGGCGCCCGCGAGCCGCTCCGCCGGTGTCATCGCGGTGAACCCGTACACGTCCATCCCGGCCGCCACGGCGGCCTGGACGCCCAGGGGGGAGTCCTCCACGACCACGCATCGCCCGGGGGCCACGCCCATCCGCCGGGCCGCGTGCAGGAACAGGTCCGGCGCCGGCTTGCCCCGCCCGACGTCCTCCGAGCTGAAGATCCGCTCGTCCGTGAACCACCGGTCGAGCCCGGTCGTGCGGTGCCCCACCCGTATCCGCTCGTGGCTCCCGGAGGAGGCCACGCAGTACGGCACCCCGTCCGCGGCCAGCTTCTCCAGGACGCCGGTCACCCCGGGCACGGGCCGCAGCTCCCGCTCGAAGGCGGCGAACACCCGGGCGTGGAAGATCTCGTCGAACTCCTCCGGCAGCCGCCGGCCCGTGCGCTCCAGCACCAGGTCGTGGACGCGGTGCATCGCCGAGCCCATGTAGTCGCGGATGGAGTCCTCGTACGAAGTCGGGTGCCCCAGCTCGGTGAGATAGGCGGCCAGCAGCCGGTTGGATATCGGCTCGCTGTCCACGAGGACACCGTCGTTGTCGAAGATGACGAGGTCATAGCGCATGCCGTAGACCTTAATTGACCCGGAACGCAGAAAACCCCCGCACCGGAAGGTGCGGGGGTTTCCCCAAAAATTGTTCGGCGGTGTCCTACTCTCCCACAGGGTCCCCCCTGCAGTACCATCGGCGCTGTGAGGCTTAGCTT
>NZ_JBVJOT010000100.1:0-17859 GCF_055583025.1 Streptomyces sp. NPDC104831 | reverse complement strand
CATCAGGCACAAGATCATCCGACACACACAGAACTCTGCCGCCCACCGGCCCAACTGCCAAGCCTGTGAGCCAAACTCATTCTGAAATGATCAGTTAGGAGCGCGGTCTGCAACAGGGCCAGGCGCCGGCCGCGCCGCGCCTCCTCCGACTCCCCGAGGACGGGGGAGGGGTCGTGGATCTCCAGGACGTCGATCTCGAACCCGGCGAGGATCTCCCGCTCGATCGCCTCGCTCAGCCCGAGCTCCGCTATCCACGCGCCGTACGTTCCGCCCGGGTCGTCGGCCATGCTCGCGATCTCCGCTTCCTGTCCGTCCGCGCCCTTATGCGGCCGGGGAGCGGCGAGGATGCGCGGGGTCGCGGTCAGGTAGAGCCGGAAATCCGCCCGGCTCCGGGCGTTGTCGTGGATCGCCGCCCACGGACGACCAAGATCACCGGCGGTCCCGTGGTCCTCATCCACGATCGCCAGGTCGAAGCCCGCCATGCGCTGCCCGCAAAGCCGCTCTCCGCCCGCCAGCGCGGCCTCCAGCCGACCGTCTACGACTGTCCGGCGTCCCGGAGCTTGCGCTCCGGCGCGGCTGCGTCCCAGTGGCCGTGCCGGACAGTCCCCCCCCGCACCTACGACCGCGGCCATTGCCGCACCGCCCCCGGCGGTCACCCACCGACCAGCCGTGTGAAAACAACGGTGCGGGGCAACAGGGCCAGGGCTTGCCCACCCGGTCGTTGCCGGGAGGACACTGCCCTGGTCCGTGGTGAGGGCAGGCCGCCGTCACGCCATCACTCACGTCATGCGAGCGCAGGTCGCATAGGCGATGACAGGAACGCTGGCGACGCCGTTGGTGGCCTGCCACCCCGTTGGAGTGGAGCCGGGAGTCGCAGGGACTGGCGTCAGCGACAAGAGAGTGGTGGTCGTCGGCCCCGGCTCGGACCAGCCGCCTCCGAGAGCCACGTCGCCGGGGTTACAGGTGGCCGTCGACGTTCCCGGCATCGTAGGCCCGACCACCGTGTACACGTCGACCGGCCCCGGAGGCCCCGCCGGTCCTTCTGGTCCTGCCGGTCCTTCTGGTCCTGCCGGTCCCTCTGGTCCTGCCGGTCCCGCCGGTCCCGCCGGTCCCGCCGGTCCCGCCGGACCTTCTGGTCCTGCCGGGCCCTGTGGTCCGGGCGGGCCCTGGGTGCCGGAACCATTGCCGTGCCCGTACCCGTCGTCACCCCCGCCCCCGCGGAGGAGGCGCGTGGACTCCGTCAGGCCGGTCGACGACACGGGATTGTCGGCACCGGGCCCGTGGATCGTGTCCGCGACGGCCACCGTGCTCGGGACGATGCTGAGCGTTACGGCGACTGCTCCCGTCAGCAGCAGAGTTGAGGACTTCACACGTGAACTGCGGAGCGTTCTACGACTCACCCGAGAACCCTTCTCGAAGAACTTGAAGCGACCACACCGCGAGTGTGCGCACCCAGTGCGCTGCGCGAGCGTGTCCCGTCGCCGACAGCCACGGACAGAGCCAGTATTGGCATCACACCGGAAAATGCCGTTAAACATTGCGTACAAGACACAACGGCCACACGTTCGGCTCTCGTGGAGACCCATCTCGCCGACAGGTCAGATGAGTTGGTAATTTCATCGCACTAACGCCGGAGCAGCTGCTGCGGGTATCCCGCCCCCGGTTGCGATGGTCTGCTCTTCGCAGGCCTGGGGTGTTCAGCGGCCCGCCACTACGGGCTGCGGCCCGCCACTACGGGCTGCGGCCGGCCACTTCGGACCCGTCGGCTTCCGGGCCAGGCAGTAGCTGGATGGAGGTGCTGGCCGCGTTGGCCGCTGGGCTCCGGCCGACCGGCTTCACCGCACACGGAGACGCCGGGAGCAGGCCAGGGTCTGCGGTGTTCCGGCCTGGACGGTGGACGGCCAGGCGGCGGTACGGGAAGAGCCGTCCGGGGGGGGGCTTCCCGTGGCGGGGCGGGGTGTCATCCGGTATATGCCGGTGACGACCCGTACCACGTGCCGTACTCGCGGCGGGGTCGTCGGAGGTGTGCACCAGGTTGCGCACGAGGCGGTATTCCGCTCGCGCTGCGGTGAGGCCGTCGTCGCCCAGGTCGCCGCGGATCGTCTCGGGCACGGCCCGGGTGGGGTCGGTGTGGCCGATAAGCCGCCGCAGTCGGGCGTGGATGCCCGGCTCGCCGTTCGCCAGGGCCAGCGTGACAGGCTGCCCCGCGTAGGCGGCGTCGATGTACGCGGGCAGGTCCCGCATGCCTGGCGCCCGGTGTCGGCGAGCATGTGAGCTGCCGCTTCCACCACCCCGGCGATGCGCCCTGACCACGGCGGCAAATGGAGGCGGCCCTTGCACCCGACGTTCAGGGCGCGAGGGCCGTTTCCGATACGGCGGGCGCGCTGTCCAGGCCGAACTGGGCCGCTTCCAGGGTTCCCGTTCCGTTCCCCGAGGCGTGCGCGTCGGCCAGTCTCAGGGTGAGGTCGTTGGTGGTGGCGTAGCGGGTGTACCAGATCTCGTCGATTCCGAGCCTGGTCAGGGCGGTTTTCTGGGCCTGGGTGGGATGGAGGAGGTGATGGCGGGAGACGATCAGCTGGTCGGTGTCGGTGAAGGTGAAGTCGGCCCTGTCGCCGTTGTGGTGGTAGGTCCAGCGGACCTTGCTGTAGTAGTCCCGGGGGTAGTCCGCGTCGGGGTGCGCCTTCGGGGCGGATTCGTGGGCGGTCACCGTCTCCGGGTCGTACGCGCCGACGAGGCGTTCGCCGCTCTTGGTGTCGTCGACGAGGAAGACGGGGACGGTGCCTGCGCCGTACTCCTCACGCAGGTGCAGGTCCGCGCCGATCACGGCGTACGGGCCGACGCTGCCGCGGCCCCAGCGCCAGTGCTCGACGCCGTAGGGGAAGGGACGGTCGCCCCAGTTGTGGTCGTGGTAGCCGTGGCCGGTGAAGGTTCGTGTCCGGCCGTTCACGGTGACCGTGCCGGTGGCGGTTCCGGAGGGCACCGCGCACAGCCAGCCGAAGGAGTGGCCGGTGTCGCCGAAGTAGAGGACGCCGGTGCCCGGCCGGAAGGGGCGCACCGTGCTGGTCAGCGTCAGGTCGACGCCCACGTCGCCCGACCGGCCCCGCATGCGGTAGGACTTCAGGTCGCCGGTGAAGGTGAAGGGGCCCAGGCGCACGGCGCAGCGGTTCTTGGCGCTGGTGAATTCCTGCCACCCGTAGCGGTGGACGCCGCCGTGGCTGGTGCCGTCGGGGTCGGTGACGGTGACTGCGGCCTTGGGTGTGCGCCCGGCCTCGCCGGGCTCGGGGACGAAGCCGTCGTCGAGCCGGGTGCTCAGGGTGAAGGAGACGACCGTCCCGTCGTCACCCGTGAAGTCGGAGTACCACCACTCGAAGACGTCCGGGTCGTCGTTGTGGGCGTGGGTACGGAAGCCGTCCTCCCACTGCTCGATCGCGCCTCGCTGCAGGCCCGTCCGGGTGTAGTCGGCGTCGGTGTGACCGTAACCGTTGGACGTCCGGCCGCCGCCTGAACGGGTCGTCGCCGGCGTGGACGGGTCGGGGCTGGCCGGGGCCGCTTCCGCCCGCCGGGGCGGTCCGGTGCACGCGGAGAGCGCGAGGCCGCAAGCCGCGGTGCCCAGCCCGGCCGCGGCGGTGGTGCGCAGGAACGCACGACGGGAGGGGGCGGTCCCTTCGTACATGGCAGAAGCCTTTCCGCTCACGGAAGTCCGCCCTGGCGAGGGTTGTCCCACCGTCGTCAGGGGGCGGTCCGCCCAGTAGACGGCCTTCGGGAGGATGACGCATCTCGAACGTGGGCCATCACTCGCCGCGGTGATTCACTCGGTCGGACCGGCCCCCGTGGCCGGACGGGGCCGGGAGCCGGAGGCTTGATGTCCGAGCCGCAGTGTCGGTCAGGCGGGGGAAGGAGCGGCTCGGCCCGGGGCGACTGCCGAGGAGACCGAGATGAGGCCGAGCGGCCCGCTGTGGAATCTGCCGCTGGCCGGGCGGCGGTGGGCCGTGCTCTCGTCCGTCCTGGAGTCGGGCCTCTCGTGCGCGGCACTGCTCGGGGCCTACGCGCTGCTGCCGCTGTCCGCCGGCACGTCCCTGCCCGAACTGCTGCGACTGGTCGCGGCGGTGATCGTGGTCGCGGCAGTGGTGGCGCGGCAGGTATGGGCGGTGCTGCGCGCCGGGCGTCCCTTTCTGCGTGCGGTCAGGGCCCTGTGTGTGTCGGTGCTGTTCCTCCTGGTGGTGTTCGCCGCCCTCTACGTGAAGTTGTCGGCCGGTGATCCAAGGGCGTTCACGCACCCTCTGACGCGGATCGACGCGCTGTACTTCACGGTATCCGTCTTCGCCACCGTGGGCTTCGGAGACCTGGCGGCGATGACGCAGCTGGCTCGCCTCGTGGTCACCGTGCAGATGCTGCTGGACCTGGTGGTGCTCGGAGTGGTGATCCGGGTCCTGTCGGGTGCGGCACGAAGGAGCCTGGTACGAGGCCGGCCCGGGCACGACAAGGAGGCTCCGCTCCGGGGACGACGGCCGTGAACCGGCCGGGCCTCGACGGCCTTGAGGAGACGGCGAGAGCTGGGCCTTCCAACACGGTAAGGACGACGGTACGGCCGTCGGGGCCGGTGAAGGTGTGGCGGCCTGGCGGGTGGACGGTGCTGTGAAGAGTGAGGCCGAGTCGAAGATAGCCGGTGGCAAGTCGGCGGCCGGCGGGGTACAGCTCGACCACGGCCCTGTCGCGGTCGGCGGCATAGTGCTCGGGGCCGATACCGTGCCGCTCGGAGACGCGGCATCGCCGGCAGTGCTGCCCCGTCAAGAAGCCGATCAGTCCGCGCCTGCGCTGTCGTGTCGCGAGCGGTCGGGCGGCTGCCGCTGCTCGGTGCCGCTTCACCGGGCCCCGTGAGCGCCCTTGACGCTGGCTCCGGCCTGCGGGACGGTCATCCCCTTTGTGCAGACCCCTGCGGCGTGCTGGTGTGCGCGCACGATGGTGGAGTCGACGGACACGGCCCAGTCGAGGTCGCCTTCGGCGTCGGCCTGGGCCATCAGGGCGGTGAAGTCCCGCTCCCAGGTGCCGTCGGCGGCCCACTTCCGCAGCCGGTTGTAGACGCCTCGCCGGCTGCTGTGCTTCTCCGGCAGGTGGACCCACTGCGTTCCGGTCTGGAACTTGAAGGCGATGGCGTCGGTCACCTCACGGTGGTCCCGCCAGCGCCCGCCCCGCTGAGGGGTCCGGTCGGGGAGCAACGGCTCGATCCGGGCCCACGGCGCATCTGTTGACGGCATGCCGGACCAACGGTCAACCGATCCAAACGAAACTGCCTAGGTCCAACTCGGCGAGGGCTCGTTGGGTTCTCCGTACGGCACTGGCCGGCCGGTGAGGGCGTCCAGCAGGATGCGGTCATCGAGCGGCTTCCGGAGATCCGCCTTAACGCTCTGTTCGATCATTTCGGCGCTGCAGGGGCCGCTCTGTGCAGGGCGGCAACACCGTCCAGATCATGCAGCGGATCGGCGGGTGGGAGCTGTGTGCGTCGGCCGTGTTCAACGGCATCGCCGAGGTGTCCATGCAGGGCTGCGGCAACAACGGGTCGGTGACACGGTGGACCCAGATTGCTGTGGGCGGCAACCGTTGGGTCTACCGGGACAACGCCCAGCACAAGTGCCTCGCGGCGACCCGGCTCAACGGTCCGGTCGAGCTCGTCGAGTGCGCGTTCGGGGACCAGGAACAGCAGTGGATCAAACGCGCTGGGTGAAAGAGCACATCACAGCTGACATCCTCCCCGCCGTAATCACGCTCACAGGGCAGAAATCTCGCAGCGATCTCTGACCGACACTGAATTGCTTGAGGTCGAGACAGTCGGAACGGCGACGCGGGCGGATGCTCCGCATTTCGGTGACCGGCCGTGCTCCAGTCGCAGTACACACCGTGCGGGCCCCGGAGGATCACCGTGATGCATGTCGCGCAGCCGGTACGTCCGTTGGGATCACCCTGACAGTGGTATATGACTACGCGCCGTCGATCAACGGCAGGGACACTCGTAGAGGCACCGCACCGGTCAAGCGCTGCCACCGCGATGCTCAACCCGCACGACCCGCTCCGTAACCCCGAAAGGCAGGGAAGTCATGGCTGCGCAATCTAAACGCCTCGTCGCCGCCCTCGCCCTGACAGCGGCCCTCACTCCCACCGCCACGGCCGAAGCTGCCGCATCCGGCAAAAACAGAGCAGTCGGTGACTGGTGTCTCGCCAACGAGCTGGGCACTGACAAGATCGTCACCAAGAGGTGCAACTCGGCCGACAATGGGCAGCACTGGGAGCACGTCGACTATGACACATATCGAAAAACAGGAATGTGGCGCCTGGTGACGGCACCGGAGTGGTGTCTCGCCAACGAGCTGGGCACCGACAAGATTCAGACCAAAAAATGCAACCAAGGCGACCGCGGACAGCAGTGGTATCAACTCTCAGACCGCCACTGGAGCACCATGTTCCTGCTCCACGCTGATGAGTGGTGCCTCGCCAACAACCTGGGAACTACTAAGATCCTCACCAAGAGGTGCAACTACATCGACAACTCACAACACTGGCAAAAGTACAACGGCGACATGATTAGTCTCGCCGTTTGAACGCGACTTTCCCGCGACCCCTGAAGGTTGTCCCATGACCGATGGTTCCGCTGATGCGTTGGTCCGGCATGGGCGGGTGATCTCAGCAGGTGATCCGAAATGGATCGAACCGCTTGCAGGACTGACCGATGTGCAGTTCGCGAGGCTGGTGGCACTGGTACGGCGCCGAGGGTGCGGATGCGGAGGCCGGGCTGCGCGCCGAGTACGGCCACTACACCGCCGACGGCGCCCGCACGCCCGGCCGCGATCTGCCCTGCGCGGGTGGCTATCGTCGCCGTCCACGTCCTCGGCGGCCTGTTCTCGGTCGCGTGGTCCGGCGATGTCACCGCCTGCCTCCTCCCCGACGGGCACCTGCGCCTGCTGACCGAGGACAACAACGCCCGCCGGGCGTGCGACGGCGGGGACCGCAATCTGATCACCGCCTGTCTCGGGGAAGCCCGCAGTGACGAGGAGATCGAACGCCTCTGGGGCCATCCGGCCATCGAGTACCTGCGCGGCCCGGCCGGGCTGGGTCCTGCTCGTCTCCGACGGCGGGCGGCTTCACGACGAGCTGCTCGCCGACCGGCCGGAGGCCCTGGCCGTGCTCACGGTGGATACCAAGAGGCCCCGGCTCCAAGCGGTGTACGAGGGCTGGGGGTACCGGAAGGTCGGCGGGCGGGAGGATGTCTCATGAGACATAGGCGATGCCGAGATGCCCGCGGCGAACGCCCGGAGGCCGTCGGGCCCTGGGACATACACGAGAGCTACGCATCCCCCGGAGGCCGCCGGCGAACGGCTCCCGCCGGACACACGGGCCATTAGCCAGAGCCACGCGCCGGCCGCCCCCCGCCTGGCTGCCGCGAGAGTCGCCGTCGTCGACCGCCTTCGTGTCCACCGCGGCGGCCGCGAGCTGCCGCACGCCGTTAATACGCGGTAGTGCAGAAAAGCCTCATTGCCTCTATTACGGCGCTTTCCGCAATAGGGCGCCCCCTTGATGCGCCTGTGCGCGGTGCAGATGGCCGTTGGCTGAGCAGTTGACGGGAACTAGCCCATCAGAAGCTGGTTCCTGAACGATGACGCGCTGACGTCATACCAGCAACGGCCGTTACGTGGTGCGTAACGCGTCAGACCGTTGGTGCTGACCGGTCCCCCCACAACTTCCGGCAGCAGATTCCCCCCACCAAGGAGAGACAGATGAGTACGACGGACACAGTCACAACAGCAACCCTGGAGCAGGCGGAAGAGCTCTTCCGGGCGCTCAGGGAGGGATCTGCGGACAGGGTCGCAGAGGTTCTCGGCAAGGCCGCGCAGCAGACGGAGCCGGCAGGGGACCCGGTGGACATCGAGCAGCTCATCGGTGCGGCAGTGCCCCGGATCAGTGGGCTGACCGACCGTGGCCAGCAGGCGGCGCGCGGTGCTGCGGGCACTCTGGACGACGCCGGCAGGCCGTCCGGTGTGTGGGAGGCCGAGCCCCCGCAGATCGTCATGTACAAGGAGAAGTACTACGGTGACGGCAGGCCCGGCAGCGGCGGGTTGCAGATGCTGTGGGACGGCATCTATGCGGTCGGGAAGGCGGTCTACAACGCGGTCGGAGGCAGCGGCAGCAGCGACGGCGGCAGCAGCGGCGACGGCAAGTTCACCTACGACAACGGATACGACCCCTCCCGGGACGCCCAGAACTAGGGGCCCGGATCGCCAGCCCCGGGCCGCGGCCGAATGGGCTTTTCGGTCTGGCCGCACGTCACGCCAGACCGCCCGGGCTGCTCAGCCGGCCAGTGGTGACGGCAACCGGCAGCGGACACTGCCGTACACCGGCGCCGCCGACCGAGCACCAAGGCGCCCCGTGGTGCGTGGCCGACCCGTCTCAACCGCGCACCACCCGGGGGCTACCATCGCTGCCCGGCCAGGCTCGCGCCAGCTGCCTGGCGGTACATCCGGTCGAAGCCCGCGGGCTTCGACCGGCGCCGCCCCCCAACCTGTACATCGCCGCACGAGAGGAAGGCCCCCTGTGCGCTCTGCCGCGGACCGTGGCACCGCCCCCACCCGCGCCGACCCCGTCACCGACCGGCTGCTGCGCCACCGGATCCTCTCCATCGGAACCCCGATCAACGGACAGACCGCCGATACGGTCACCAGCAGACTGCTCCTCCTGGCCGCCGAAACCGATGCCCCCATCACCCTCTACATCAACTCACCAGGAGGATCGGTACCTGCCGGCATGGCCATCTACGACACCATGCAGCACATCCGAAACCCAGTCATCACCATCGGCCTCGGCTACTGCGCCTCCATGGCCCAACTGCTCCTCGCCGCCGGCACACCGGGCCGGCGAGCCGCTCTGCCGCATTCCAGGATGATGCTGCACCTGCCGTCCATCACCGGTGCCGCCCCCGCGAATGCGTCAGAGGAACTGCGACACACCAGGCAGCAGATCAGCGGCCTGATCGCCCGGCACACAAACCGCACAGCTGAAGAGGTGATCCGCAACTTCAGCCACGACCGCTGGTTCAGCGCCGTCCAGGCGCAGCAGTACGGCCTCATCGACGAGATCCTTCACCCCCGACACACCCGCTCGAGTCCGTCACGGCGAGCAGGGGCGCCGTTGACAAGCGGCGAACCAAGTGACAAGTAACCCGGCCAGGGGTACCGACCTCGACGGTGAGCCTTTTACGACCGCAGGTTGAGGCCTGACGAAGGGCGGGGATGGTCTTCACGATGGCGGTGACTCGGTCGGTGCTACGGCGGAGGCCGACAGCAGTCGGTCTGCCGCATCGACGATGACCTACCACGCCGAGCCGGGCTCGTCGGACGTGGCGGCGCCGACCCGATTGGGGGCTGCAGGGGAGCTGCGCACCGGCCGGTGACCGGTCGGTGCGGGCTCGGTCTACCGGTTTGCGGCTTCGCGAGAGGCGATCCGGTCCGTGCGACCGACCGCGCGGCCCACCGCGTTGCGCACCGCGAGGCCCGGCCGGGTGCGGGGCACCATGAGCCTGGAGAGCAGACCGACGCGTCGCTGCCGGAGACCTACCTCACGGCGGAGCCGCGACTCGTAGGCGGCGAAGGCGCGGGCGTGATCACCGGGATGGGCGGCGAGCTCTTCTGCGAGGGCGTACGCGCCCGCCATCGCCATGCTGGACCCGTCACCCAGCAGGGCTGTCGCCGCCGCCGCGTCCCCGAGCAGTACGACCCGTCCGCGGGACCACGAGGGCACCCGGACGGTGGTCAGGGGGTCGAAGAACGGAGCCGGGTGGTCGAGGAACGCCGCCACGAGTTCCGGTGCCCGCCACCGCACGTCGGCGTAGGCGCCGGCCACGGTCTGCTTGTGAAGGGCGATGTCCTTGCGGTCATGGAGCGCCGGCTGTGCGGCCCGGAAGGTGAAGATCGCGAGCGGGGTGGTCCGCGAGGGGTGGAGGACCAGCATCCGGTTCGGCACGGTCAGCATCGTCGTCTCGGTCGGGTCCTCGATGGCGTCGGGTTCCGGCGGGACGGTCGCGCCGTACGGGCCCAGGCCGCTCGCGAACTGCCGCTCGGGGCCGAATACCAGGCGTCGTACGGTGGAGTGCATCCCGTCCGGAGGCGGTTGCGTTCGCCGGCCACTACGACTTCGACGTCGAACGTGCTGGCCGCCTACCGGCCCACCGGCAAGGGCCGCGTCGAACGGCAGATACAGATCGTCCGCGACCACGTCCTGGCCGGGCGGGCGTTTTCCTCCATCGAGGAGATGGAAGCCGCCTTCGCCGCCTGGGTCCCGCAGCGCAGGGGCCAGATCCACAAGACCCACCAGGAGGTCATCGGCGAGCGGGCCGCCCGCGACCACGCGGCCCTCAAGCCGTTGCCGGCCACCCCCTATCCGGTGACCGAGCGGCACCTTCGCCGGTCGGCAAGGACTGCCTGGTCGCCTTCGCCGGCAACCTCTACTCGGTGCCCGCCCGGCGGGTCCGTCCGCGTCAGCTGGTCGAGGTCCGGGCTACGAAGTCGCAGGCCGCCGGATCCGGGGTCCACCCGTACACCGCCCACACCGCCGCCAGCCAGCGGAGCCGAACCGGCCCGGCGACCTCCACCGGACGCAGGCCGCGGTCGGCGAAGCCCGTACCGGTGATCGTCCCTGTCCCCGGCCCGCGGCCGGGAGGCCCGCCGAGCGGGCGAGCGTACCGCGCCGACCCGTGGCCTGCCGGGCGGGCACCCTCCCGGCGCCCGAGCGGGACGAGTGCCGGCGCCGCCTCTCCGGCTTCGGCGCGGCGGCGGGCATCCGGCAGGAATGGTCGGGGCACGACTTCTGCCGGTGCAACTTCCTGGTCACCCCCGGCCGCAACGGGTTGGCTGTACGACACCAGGGGGCAGGGCCGAAGGTGCCCCCTCGATCGAGGAGACAGCCGTGAACAAGATCAGGGCCGCCATCGTCGCGGTCGCCACCGTGGCGGGCCTCGCCGTGGCCGTACCACCCGCCGCGCAGGCCGCGAACGGTTGCAAGACCGGCGGCCATGCCTACATGTGCGAGTTCGGCATCACCACCAAGAAGCTGCCGGACGGGACCAAGCAGGTCTTCGTGGTGGGCACCGAACGGGCGGTGTGGACGCGCTGGACCGACTCCGACGGCGACTGGAGCGAGTGGGAGTCGATGGGCGGGGTGGCGGTGAGCGCCGTGGTGATCACGGACGAGCGGCCCTGGGAGTTCGCCATCCACGTCATCATGCCCGACGGCTTCGGGTGGTACCGCCTGCGCAACGTGAACGGCTACTGGACCGACTGGGCCCGCAACCCGGACCCGAAGTAGCCGGTCCCGGGTCCCATGTCCGGCGGGGGCGGCCGGCGAGGCGCCACCTCGCCGCCCCGGGCGGGTGACGACGTCACCGAGGCGCAGCCACACGGACGACCGGACCCGGAGGCCCTGCCGGCCACACCCACACCTTCCGGCCGAGGGCACTCGCCTGCCCGGCGGCCCGGTGCGACCCGTCCCGCTTCACAGGAGACATCATGCAACGACGTACGTTCCTCACCGGCACCGTGCTGGGTGCCGCCGCGCTCGCCTCCGTCCCGGCCCTGTCGGCCGGCGCGTCGGCGGCCACGGTGACCGTCGGTTCCCTGGCCGACCTCCAGACCAGGATCAACGAGGCGAAGCCCGGAGACCGGATCGTCCTGGCCGACGGCACCTACACCGTCCCCTCGAACACGCCCATCACCATCTCGGGCAAGGCAGGCACCGCCGACGCGCCGATCACGATCGTCGCGCAGTCCCGTGGGGGAGTGGTGCTCCAGGGCGCGAAGAGCTTTGTCCTCGGCAACTCGAGCAACATCACCATCAGCGGGTTCGCCTTCCGGCAGAGCACCACCCTGGAGATCCCTGCGAACTGCACGGGCATCCGGCTGACCCGCAACGACTTCCGCTTCGCCGATGTCAGCGGACTCGACTGGGTCGTCGTGCGGGGCGACAACACCAAGATCGACCGCAACCACTTCCACGACAAGACGACCGAGGGGATCTTCGTCGTCGTCGACGGCCCGGGCTCCACCGCCATGGCCCAGAAGCCGCACATCTTCAAGAACCACTTCTCCGACCACAGCTACGCCGGGGCCAACGGCGGCGAACCCATCCGGCTCGGCGTCAGCAGCCGCGCACTGTCCAGCGCCGAAGGCGTCGTGGAGTACAACCTGTTCGAGCGGTGCGACGGCGACCCCGAGGCCGTCTCCGTGAAGTCGTCCGGCAACACCATCCGGTACAACACGCTGCGCGACAGCCGGGGCGGCATCGTGCTGCGGCACGGCAACCAGTCCACGGTGGAGGCCAACTACCTGCTCGACGGCACCGACGGCGTACGCCTCTACGGCAACGACCACACGGTGGTCAACAACTACTTCGGCGGCCTGTCGGGCCGGGCCCTGGTGATCGGCAGCGGCAGCACGCGCGACCACCACTCGGGCGAGACGACCGAGGAGCGGCGCGGCAACGACGCGTGCGACCGGGCGGTCATCGCGCACAACACCTTCGTCGGCAACGCCAGGCCGATCTCGGGCGAGGAGCGGACCTACGCGCCGCAGGACGCGGTCGTCGCCGACAACCTCCTGGTCGGCAGCACCGGCAGCCTGGTCGACATGGAGGAGACCAGCGGCTTCCTCTGGCAGGGCAACATCCTGTGGGGTGCGGCGGCCAACGGCAACATCCCCTCCGGTGGATACCGCCGGGTCGACCCCCTCCTCCGGCAGGAGTCCGACGGAGTGTCCCGGCTGTCGGCGGGCAGCCCCGCGATCGGCGCGGCTACGCTCGTCACCCTGACCCTGGTCGACGACATCGACGGCCACCCGCGCGGCAGCGCCCGCGATGTCGGCGCCGACGAGTACTCGGTCCAGGCCCCGCTGCGCCGTCCCCTGACCGTGTCCGACGTGGGCCCGAACGCGTCCTGAACGGCCCCGCCGACGGCCCCCGCTCCGGCGGCCCGCCAGCGGGACCACCCTCCCGGACCTGCCGCCCAGGCCTCCTCCGCCCGGCGTCCCACCAGCCGGGCGTCCCACCCGGGCCCACCTCGGGTGGTGGCCCGGGTGACGGCCTGGGGCACCGTGGAGGCAGCCCCTGTGACGCGAGCGACGCCGACCGGGCGGCGCAGGTCGCCGTGCACGCGCCTCGGTGACCTACAGGCGGACGATGATCAGCGCGATGTCGTCGAGGCCGCCGTCGGCGACGCCGAGGTGGGTGAGCAGGGTGTCGGCCAGGGCCTCGGGAGCGAGGTGGGCGTGGTGGGCGAGGGTGTCGGTGAGGCGGTGCAGGCCGACGTCGATGTCCTCGCCACGGCGTTCGACCAGTCCGTCGGTGTACAGCACGAGGGTGTCGCCCGGCGCGTACGGGACGGTGGCCTGCACGCGCCGGTCGACGTCGACGGGGACGCCCAGCGGGGGCGCGGTGGCCTGGTCGAGGAGGACGACGGCGCCGTCACGGCGGGCGAGCGCGGGCGGCAGGTGGCCCGCGCTGGTGTAGGTGATCTGCCGGCGGCGGGTGTCGACGACGGCTTTGACCGCGGTCGTGGCCAGCGCGCCGTCGAAGGTACGGGCATAACGGCTCAGGATGTCCATCGCCGTGCCGGGCGTGCGAATGGCGCGGACCGCGGCGGACAGGGCGCTTCTGAGCATGCCCATCACGGCGGCGGCCGCCAGGCCGTGGCCGACCACGTCGCCGACCGCGACGGTGAAGGTGTCCTCGGACAGGTCCACCACGTCGTACCAGTCGCCGCAGACGTTGAGTGACCGGACGGCCGGCATGTAACGCACGGCGATGTCGCGGTGCCCCTCGAGGTCCGGGGAGTGGAGCATGGCCTTCTGCAGGGTGAGGGCCGTCTCCCGTTCCCGGGCATGGGCCTCGCGCAGTTCCTCGTTCAGACGCTGCAACTCCTGTGACCGGGCGAAGAGTTCACCTTCCATCGCGTCCCGCTCCCCGCTCGGCGCACCGGGCCGCGTGGCGAGGGGACGGGTCAGTACGAATTCCGTCATGTCCTCCACCCGGTGGATGATCCAGGCGATCTCGCCGTCCGGCCCGAGGACGGGGGTGTTGATCGGCGACCACCATTTCGCCCGGAACACACCCGGGTGGCCGGACACCGGGATGTCGTACTTCTGCACGGCCATGGTGTCCGGCTCCTTCGAGCGCAGCACTCGCTGGAGGGAGGCGTTCAGATTGCGCACGCCGTCGGCGTCCGGGTCTGCCGGATTGTCGGGATGGACCTCGAACAGAGCACGGCCGAGCAGTTCGTCGCGCGTACGGCCGGTGACCCGCAGATACGCGTCGTTGACGTCGACGATCACCAGAGCGGGGTTCAGCACCAGGTAGGGGCTGGGTGTCACGGCGAACAGCGCCTGGTAGTCGATCTCCGGTCCGGTCACACGCGCCCTCCTGCCCTGCCTGCCGGATCCTATCCTCGAACCCCGGCCCGGCCCGTGAGCCTCCACCGGTGACGATCCGGACAATCGGAGCGCCTGACCCCATGCGCGCCGCCGCCCCGTGAGTCGACCCCCGGGGCGTCCGGGCCGTGCGTGCCACCACGTCGAAGCCGAAGTCGGCCATGCGGGTCACCATCGCCACCTGGGACTGCGGCTGTCCCCCTGCCGCCCATGGAGCCGAAGGCGAGGTGGGGCCGGTCGTCCTTGAGGAGCAGGGCGGGGGAGGGTGTGGGAGGTGCGTTTTCCGGGGTGCAGGCAGGTGGGGTGGTTCTCGTCCAGGGAGAAGAAGGCCCCGCGGGTTCTGCAGGACGACCCCGGTGTCATCACCCAGCGCGGTGGAGCCGAAGTCGTGATAGATCGACTGGATGACGGAGACCACCATGCCGGACGAGTCGGCGGTGGCGAAGGAGCAGGTGTCGCCGGCCGACGCGCGCCGCGCGTACGGGTGGGCGTACGGGAGGCCCGGAGGCACGGCGTTCATATCGGCGGCGCGCTCCGGGTCGATCAGACGGCGGCGATCCTCGGCGCAGTCCTTGCTGATCACCCGGTCCAGCGGGATGTCCACGGAGCGCGGGTCGGCCAGCCACTCGTCGCGGTCGGCGAAGGCGATCTTCACCGCTTCGACGAGGTGGTGGCACTAGGCCGTGTCTCCCAACTCTTCTTGGGCACGGAGGTATGAAGGTCTCCGCCGTGCTCGTAGACTTATAACGTGACATTCATGAGCACCCCGCACTGCTGCTTCCTGTGATCGGAAGGCGCTGAGGGCGACGCCGGACGGCGTCGCCCTCCTTGGTGTGCCTGCTGCGTGAACCACGTCCCGACGCTGCCCGTTCCTTCCTGAGGCAGTGACGCTCTGAGCGCGCAGGCACGATCCCTTCCCTTCGCCCCTTGCAAGGAGTGCCTCGTGCCCGTGTCGCTTCCCCCTGCCCTCGATCTGTCCCTCGACCTGCTGCGTTGCCCGACGTGCCGTACGCGCCGCCTGCACCCCGACCACGGTGCACTGCGTTGCCCGGTGGGCCATAGCTTCGACATTGCCCGTCACGGATATGCCAGTTTGCTGACGGGCACCCGCGCCATCAGCGGTGACAACGCGGCCATGGTTCAGGCCCGGGACCGGTTCCTGTCCACTGGCGCCTACGCGCTCATCCGCGAAGTCGGGGCCCGACTGGCGGTCGACGCCGTGTCTGAGCAGGGCACGGTGGTGGATGTGGGGTGCGGCACGGGCTACTACCTGGCCGGCGTACTCGACCAGTTGCCTAGCGCCCGTGGTCTGGGACTAGACACATCCGTGCGTGCGCTGCGCTTGGCAGCCCGTGCCCACGACCGAGCTGCCGCGGTGGCCTGGGACGTCTTCCGTCCCTTCCCGCTGGCCGACGGGGCGGCCGATGTCGTACTGGACGTGTTCGCACCACGCAATCCGACCGAGTTCCACCGCGTTCTGCGCCCGACCGGTCGACTGATCGTAGTCCGACCCACCCGGCGGCACTTGGCCGAGCTGCGTGGCCAAGTGCCTGCGATGGTCGCGATCGACCCGACCAAGGAACAGCGCCTGCACCGCACGCTCAACCCCCTCTTCGAGGCCGTCGTCACCGAACAGGTGGAGTACTCCGCGACCCTGTCCAGGCTCGAGGTGTTGGACCTGGTAACGATGACGCCGAGCGCACGCCACGTGAGTCGCGCAGATCTGAACGGCGACGGCGTCTTCCCCAACCAGGTCACTGTCTCCGTGCTGGCCACCGTCTACCAGCCTCGGTGACCACGAGCGGGCGCATGCGCCTGCTGACCGACGAACAATGGGCACGCCTGGCGCCCTGCCTTCCCCGCAGCGCGGGGAAGGCAGGGCGCCCGTTCGCCGACCATCGTCGCATCGTCGAAGGGATCATCTATCGGTACCGCACGGGCATCCCCTGGAGAGATCTGCCCCGCGAAGCATTCGGTCCCTGGCAGACGGTGTGGAAGCGCCACCGCAGGTGGGCGGCTGACGGCACCTGGGACACGGTTCTGGCCCAAGTGACCGCCCAGGCGGACTCGGTCAATGGGATCGACTGGACGGTCTCGGTGGACTCGACCATCAACCGGGCCCACCAGCACGCCACGAACACGGCCCGGCCGGAGAGAGACATCAGCGCTGTCACCTGCCAGAGCAAGAACGAAACTCCTGCTACTGGGGGCGAGCCGGCCGGCCACGCCATCGGCCGATCGCGTGGCGGCCTGACGACCAAGATTCATCACGCCGTGGACGGCAATGGCCGCCCGCTGGCCGAGTCCACGACGTGCGGGTCCTCCCTCTCCTGCTGGGCGACATACGAGTCCCGCGACTTGGCCCTGGCAGGCCGCGCACTGCCCCGGATGCACTGCTCGCAGACAAGGCGTATTCCTCCAGGCAGGTCCGCGCAGATCTTGCGGTCCGTGGCATCCGCACGGTGATTCCCGAGCGTGCCGATCAGCTGGCCAACCGCAAGAGGAAAGGCCGCAGCGGCGGACGGCCCCGGACTCTGGACACTGAGACCTACAAGCGTAGGAACGTCGTGGAACGATCATTCAGCCTGCTCAAGCAGTGGCGGGGCCTGGCCACGCGTTACGACAAACTCGCGATGGTCTACCGCTCCGCAGCCGTACTGGCGGCGATCATCGCCTGGTTACGGAGTTGAGAGACACGGCCTAGCCGACCGTGCCCTCGCCGAGCGCGGCGAGGTCCAGGCCCTCGACCAGGTTGAAGAGCTGGAGCGCGGTGAACCCCTGGGTGCTGGGCGGCAGCTCGTAGACCTGGTATCCGCGGTAGCCGGTCGTCAGGGGCTCGACCCACTCGGCATGGTAGGTGGCGAAGTCGTCGGGAGTGAGGGGTGAACCCTGCGGTTGCAGGCCGGCGCGCATGCGGTCGGCGACGCGGCCCTCGTAGAAGCCCGCGCGTGGGCCGTGGGCGGCCAGGCGCTCGAAAGTCCGGGCCAGGTGCGCCTGCACCAATCGCTGCCCGTCGCGGGGCACCCGGCCACCTGGGAGGTAGACGGCGGCGGTGTCGGGCCGGGCGGCCAGCAGCTGCTCGTCCGTCATGGTCGCCTCCGCCAGCGGTGTGCGGCGCCTGGTCGAGCACGCGCTCCACCGCACGGTCTGGTACGGCGACCTCGCGACGACCACCGGCGCCCCGCAGACCACCCGGCGGGCACCCGCGTGTGAGACTCCCAGCATGATCCGTACTGCGACCCCCGCCGACATCCCCGTCCTCCACACCCTGATCCGCGAGCTCGCCGAGTACGAAAAGGCACTCGACGAGGCCAGGGCGACGAAGGAGCAACTCACCGAGGCCCTCTTCGGCGAGCGCCCGGCCGCCTACGCACACGTGGCCGAGGACGCCGATGGTGAAGTC
>NZ_JBVJOT010000099.1:0-17991 GCF_055583025.1 Streptomyces sp. NPDC104831 | reverse complement strand
GGGGCAGGGTTTTTTTTTTTCCGCCTTTGGGGTGGGGACCCCGGGGGTGCCTACGGCACCCCCGGTTCCCTGGGCCGGCCTTCGGCCGCCCTTGATGGCTCTGGCACCCCCCGCCTTCGGCGGCGGATGCCGAAGGCAGTCGCCAAACTGACCACTACGGCCAGCCGAAGGCTGCGGGCAACCACCGACCAGCCGAAGGCTGACCAGACGGCCAGAGATCCACTATGGAGTTGGGCAGCACTCAGGGACCCGCGACCGGTGATGGTCGGGGCCTACGGCCCGTGCCGCCCGCGGCTGCTGCGCGGTATCGGCTACGTGGCCTTGCCGTCCAGGGGGTGAGCGCTCACCGGGTCCTGGTGGCCGTTGTGGTCGGTGGGGAGCTGCTTCACGGAGAGTCCGGCTGGGCTCCCCACCGGGGTCATTGGGCTGGGGTCAGATGAGGACGCTCCCGACGTAGAACAGCCCGTACAGGCACGCGACGGCACCCCCGGCGGGCAGGAGAGCCCACCGGGGGTCTGCGGTGCGGTCGGTGGCGATGACGCCCGTCAGCAGGACGCAGAGCACCGTGAACAGCCCGATGAGGACCGTCGTCGCGCCCCAGAACCACTCAGGCACTGGTGGACTTCCGGGCGGTGGTCTTGCGGGTGCTGGTGGCCGCGAGGGTGGCCGGCGCGTCGGTCCCGGTGGTGTCCGTGTCCGCGGGCGCGGGCTCGGTGGTGCCCGGGTCCGTCGGCGCGGGCTCCGGGGCGGCGTCGGTCGGCGGCCAGTGCCACGTGTGGGGCGCGGGGCTCTCGCTGTCGTCGTAGGCGACCGGGAGCTGGGGCGCGTACGCGGCGCCGCCGACGGGGAACAGGGTCAGCCAGCAGTCCGTCAGCTTCGTGCCCCGGGTGGGGTCTTCGACGCCGATCGCGGTGATGATCGCGGGGATGGCCGGCGCGTCGTCCTGCTGGACGTGCACGATGCGGCCCACGGACGGGTCGGGCATGGTTGGCTCCTCCACATAGCAGTTGGTGTGGAGGTGGGGGGTTCCCCTTCACTCGACTACAGGCGTTTGGGTTTCGCGTTTCCCCCGTACGGGTGGATTGCGCGTGTCATGAAACCCTGTGACCTGCGGTTTTGTGTTCTCGGTGCGGTAGTGTTGTGCGCGAAAACCGGCCAAAGTTTTCGAACGCGCACGCTGTTACGCATCGAGGGACCGCGCCTCCACGTGCGGCCCCGGTATGCAGAGACCCGAAAGGACGTGGGGGGGAAGTCGAAATCCACTGACCATTTACCTGGATGATCGAGGGGTACCCGCGCGGTAACCGCGAATCTCGGGTAATCTCGTCATCGGACAGCCACCCGACGGGTGGGAGCCTTGCAAACGGACTAGGTCTTCGGCTCCCAGCAACCCGGGTCGAATCGGGTGGGCTGTCGGCCCGGGGCCCCGGAGGCTGGACACCTCCGGGGCTCCCTCAGTTGTCCTCTCACCGATGAGCCGTGACCAACCGGCTGCGACCAGTGAGATTGAAGTCGATCGTACCCCTTGTCAGTGGTCCGTGCGATGATCCCCGCACAACAACCTGATAGGGGGTGTCGACACCATGGCGAAGCCCATCGGAGCATCGACCTTCTACGGGGACCTGAAGCGGCTGGCTGACGTGCAGACACACGACGGCTGGGCGACGCACAACAGGGGGCAGCGCGGCGACGGTTGGGGCGTCACCGCGAAGAACCCCACGGGGGTGCACGGGGTGCTGATCCACCACTCCGTGACCAAGGACACAGCCTCGGCGATCGCGATGTGCCGGGACGGGCACAGCACGCTCCCGGGGCCGCTGTACCCGATCGTGGTCGACAAGCACGGGACCGTTCACCTTGTGGGCTGGGGGCGCTGCAACCACGCCGGGACCGGGGATCCCGCCGTGCTTCAGCACCTGGTCGAAGAGCGGCTGCCGTTCCCGAAGCCCCGGTTCACCGATGGGGACCAGGGCGGCATCGACGGCAACGCGCGGCTGTACGGCATCTGCCTGCTGAACATGGGTGACGGCAAGGACCCGTACCCCAAGGTGCAGCTCGACGCAGCGGCCACGGCCGCCGCGCTTCTGTGCGAACTGCATGGCTGGTCGGAGCTGTCGGTCGCCGGCCACAAGGAGTGGCAGCGCGGCAAGGTCGACCCCAGCATGGCCATGGGGTCGTTCCGCACCCGCGTGCGGGTCCGTCAGCGGCACGTCGCCGCGTACCTCCGGGGACGGTCGTGAGCACACCTGAGCTTCCGCGTACGGGCGTACTCGTCTCCCTGGAGCAGATCTACGAGATGGCGAAGGCAGGGGCCGCGGCGGCGGACGGCAGCCGCGGGGACATCGCCGCGCTGCGTCAGGACGTGCAGCACCTGACCGGCCGCGTCACGGAGGTGGAGAAGCAGCTCAAGGATTCCACCCCGGTCTACCTCAAGCGGGCCGGGTACGCCCTCGGCATCATCGCGGCCGGCATCGCGGCCGGGTGGGGTGCGCTGCACGGGGGTTGACTGGCCTGAACATACGTGTACGGGCCCGCTGTCGTGGTGACAGTGGGCCCGTACCCGATACCGTGCTCTCAGCGGCGGCGCCGATCGTTACCCGTGGATCTCCCAAGAACACGTGGGATCAGCGTCGCCGCGCCCGGCCGGCGCGCGTCGGGTTCTTCGTCAAGTCGATCGCGTGCAGGGTCATGCTCTGGCTGCTGCCGTCGGAGTCGGGGTGCAGCCACTCGGCGGCCCAGCCCGCGTTCTTCGGGGCTGCGGCGAGCCACGCATCGACGGCGGCGCCGATTCCGGCGACCATGTAGGCGTTCAGGATGTCGCCCTTGACGCTCCGCACCTGACTGGGAAGCCAGTCGAACGACGTCGGTCCCAGGTTCCGTTCCTGGTCCTCGTAGTTGTCGGTGGCGTGAATGTGGATCGCGTCGGAGCCCCTGATCTTGGCCTCCCGCGCCCCGGACAGGCGCAGGCGCCGCAGAGCGGCCAGCAACCCCGCTTCCTTGTCTGCCCGGGGCCGCTGGCGGTTCTTCGCGCCCGCGGGGAGGTTCCAGCGGCGCCATGTCTCCCGGGACACGCCAGCGATGGTCCAGGGCTGCTTGAACCGGCGCCCAAGCTCCCGCAGGGCGTTGTCCACGGTGTGGGTCCCCGCGGACAGCCGGTTGCCGGTGATGGCCCGGTAGAACTCGCGCTCCAGGTCCGCGCGGCTGGTCACCGGTCCTCCTTCGGGACGTAGGGCTTGAAGTGCCCCAGCTTCATGCCGGACGGGTCCAGCCTGAACCCGGGCGGTGCGTCGCGCTCCCAGTCGGTGATACCGGCGTAGAACACGCAGTCGGTTTCGACGCGCACGGGGGCCTGTTCGGCGACTTCGGTGAAGGTGAGGGCCTGCAACGTCGGCTGCATGCCTACGACGTTGGTGCGCAGCGCCGCGTCCAGCTTCCGCCACAGGTTCGTCCGGGCCGTGGCGATGATGATGTGGTGCCACTCGGGCCGGGCCACCCGGCCGCCGCGCGCCCATAGTCCGTACGTCTGCTTGTAGACCTGCCGGGCAGCGGTCGCCAGAGGCTCCCGGGCGGCGCTCGCGATGTCGTTCAGCACCTCCGCCCACTTCCTGGTGACGCGGCGGACACGGGAGCCCCCCCAGTACTCCAGGACGCGGAATCCGTCGTAGTCGCCGCGCTCGGTGAGCTGCTGGAGCAGGACCAGAGTCGGGGTGGTGACCCACCGGGTCCCGTCCTCCAGGGCGGGCGCGTACCCGGCCGGGTCGGGCAGCAGGTGGCCGTAGCGCCACGGGGACAGCTCCACCCGCCAGACGGACCCCGCCTTCGGGTCGAACACCCAGTCCGGGCCGGTGACCTCGTGGTGCGTCAGCTTGTCGATGGGCAGCTCCGCGACTTGGTAGGCGCTGAGGTACGCCTTGTTCAGGTCGTAGCCGTGCAGGGGGCGATTGCTGTTGCTGTCGCCTCTCCACTGGCCGGCGGTGTAGGGCTGTTCGATGAGCCCGAACGGCCATGTGGGGCGCTCGCTGGTGGCGTACCAGATGCCATTGCTGGACCACATCGGCTCATCAGACTTCGGGTTCATCACCCGCCAGCCGTCGACCAGCAGGGCGTTGCCGGCCATGCCGGGCGTGCCGACCCAGCCGACTTCGGTGACCTGTCGCCACAGGGCCAAGTTCGACGCGGTGTGTACGGGGTCGTCCTCGACCAGGGGGGAGTACTTTGTGCCCGGCTCGATGGCGTCGACTTCGCACGTCCAGATGCTCTGGCGGCCGCAACTCCACCTGACCCAGGTGTCGCCATGCTGGATGCGTGCCGTCCAGTCGCCGGCCGTGACCTGGGCGGGTTTCTCGGTGTCGGGGTCGACCCCGGTGGCGTAGGGCGTGATGTACCGGGATCCCCAGGACCCGGAGAGCATGAGGACTCCCCCCGAGTCCATGCGGTCAGCGACCGTGGAGAGCAGGTCGCCGAGGTCCGCCGGCTCCCGGGTCGGCGGCGGCCCGATCCTGTCGTCCATGACGGACATGGTGTCGGTCAGCAGCAGGAATTTCACTGGTCCCCCTCAGTGTCGATGGTCGTCTGGCCCGGCAGGGGGCCCGGCGGCACGCTGCCGAGGCCGTCCCGCTCTAGCCCCTCCTGCACGTAGGTACGGATCACGTCGGTGATGGACCGGGACGCGCGGGCGGCGGCGGCTTTGAGGCCGCGTTCTTGGGCTGAGGTGAACTGGACGCGCAGCTTGTAGGGGTAGAGCTGGGGTGTGGGCATGAGAGCACGGTATCAGGCTGATACCGCTTTGACATGCATCGGCCCCGTTCGGCACGGGGACCTGACTCCCACCGAACGGGGCCGACGTGCCCGAGAGTCACCTCTGCCTCTCGGGCGGGCCCGTAGACGGGGTGGCTACGGACCCTCCCGCGACCAGGGGCGATCGCGGGGGCTCACCCCTCCAGCAGTCCATGGACACTGCTGGAGGGTGTGTGCCGGGTCAGCGCCCCCCCACGGGCCCCCGGCGGGCGGTGTGCCCGGACTAGCCACCGCCGAGTGTCGCGCGCCGGACGGGAGCCTGAAGGGGGACGGCTCCCGGGGGTGCCCGGCGTGCGCTGGTCTGATCAGTCGATGTGCCGCAGCCACAGGCCGCGCGCGGCCAACTCGCCCTTCGTCAGCCACGACCCGCCACGCAGGAACGCGGCCTGAACCGGCTGTTCGGCGGGGTCGGGGACGGAGGCGACCAGCGCCCATCCGGCGAACGGGATGGGGGTGAGCTGGTCGCTGTTGTCGTCGCTGGCGAACCAGCCCGTCTTCAGGCGCGGGTCCGGCACGAAGGCAAGGATGGTCGGGCCGGCCACGGGCGGCACGGGCTCCGGGATCGAGGTCAGGACGGCGCGGATGCGCTTGGCGATGGCCGGATACGCCTGCTCCAGCTCCCCGGCGATGTCGTGCATCTGCGATTCGACCGCCTGATGGGAGCTGACGCGGCCGGCCTGCCGCACGCACTCCTCCATGAGCTGCGCGGCGGAGCGCTGCGCGTAGTGGAGCATCGCGGCCTTCGACGCCACGTCGGCGGACAGGCGCGTCACGTCACGGGCGAGAGCGTCCTCACGGGCGACGTGGGCCGCGTGCTCTCGGTGGAATGCTGCGGTGATTTCGGTGGCCGCGGAAGCGCCGTCGGGGGCGGCTTCCAGGTGATGCACGACGGTACCGTAAAAGGTCTGCACCACCGGGTCACGGTAGGTCGACGAGAGCGCAACGCTTTCCGTAGCTGACTCTGATATCACGGTCATCGGATCTCCCAACCCGTCAGGTGAGGACGACCGTATACCAGTTGGGGAGAATCTGTGTAGTCTCCCCAGCATGAAACTTCAACGACCGGGCCGGGCGATCGCCGAGGCGGTCCCTGCCGCGCGTCAGGATCTGACCCAGATCCGCGACGACATATCGCGCGCAGTCGACGTTTTCACGGTGTGCGCCGTCGTGGTATCAATCGCCATCCTGCTCGTTGCGCTCAGGGAGGCGTAGTGGAGACTCCGACGGAAGAGTACGACGCTGCGCGCCGCATCGCCGACGCACACAACTTCCAGCTCACCGTGCACGGTCTCGCGGCTGCCGGAAAATGGATTGCGGTACGCCTGGCGGACGGCAAGTCTGACGCGGCGCTGTACGACACGAAAGCCGATGCCGTACGTCATCAGCTCCATGAGTCGCTGTGCCTGTACATCTGCATTCTGCCCACAGCCATGCCGGTCCATGACGCCCTGTCAGTCCTGCGCATCAACAGAAAACTGACGGCGGGAAACATGAGAATCTCCGACCCGGAAAAGCACATGCAGATGCCACTTCGAAGGGAGTTTCTGAAGTGACGACGACAACGCAGTACCCGGACTATCTCGTGCCTGCGGAGGACGCACGAGAGCACTCCGAGACAAGCCCCCAGTTCGACGTCCAGGCGCCCGCCGTCGACCCCGAGGCACCCTGGGGCCGCAAGGCCGATGGCACCCCCCGGGCCAAGCCCGGCCGGCCGGCCGGGACCCCGGACAGCAAGCCGCGCACCCGCAGCGGCGCCCGCAAGGTCAGGCTCTCGCCGGCCGCGCCCAAGCCCAAGACGAAGCAGTCGAAGCCCTCTGCGGGCGTGCCCGACTACCGGCCCGGCATCAAGGGCCTGGTCCAGGTCGTCGCCATGCCGTTCAGCGTGCTCGGTATCAAGAACCCCGCGTTCGCCGCCGACGCTGCGGCCATCACGCTGCACGCCGACCCCCTGGCGGACGCGCTCCAGGAGACGGCGGAGCAGGAACCCCAGTTCGCCGCCGTGCTCGACAAGGTGCTGGCGGCCGGCCCCTACGGAGCGCTGTTCGCCGCAGTGATGCCGCTCGCGATGCAGATAGCCCACAACCACAAGGTGCTGCCCGGCCCGATGGCGACGGCGATGGGCGCCCGGGAGCCTGAGGAGCTGCTGCGCGACCTTCAGGCCGCGGCTGCCTGACATGGCGCGCGTCGATGACCTGCCGGGCGTTCTGAGGGTTCCCCGGCAGGAATTCTTGGATCGCTACTGGCAGTACCGCCCCGGTGAGCACGTCACGATCTTGGGGCCGACGGGCAACGGGAAAACGTACCTCGCGCAGCAGTTGATCGAGCGGTCCGCGTCGCCGGAACTCCCTGCCCTCAGCCTCATTCTGAAGCCGCGTGACGCCCAGGTGAAAACGTGGGCTAAGCGGGCAGGTCACAGGACAGTAACGTCCTACCCCGTTCGTGCAACCATCTGGAAACCGGGCAAGCCCCCCGGTTATGTGTTGTGGCCCAAGTACGCGTTCAACCCCGACATCGACCGGGCCAACCACTACCGGGCATTCCGCACGGCACTGCTGTACGCCTACCGGAAGGGAAACCACATCGTTTTCGCGGACGAGACCGTAGGGCTTCAATCCCTCGGGCTCACAGATGAACTCGAAGCGATGTGGATGCAAGGCCGCTCGATGCGCGATGGAATCTGGGCCGCATCACAGGCGCCGGTCAACATTTCCACCTACGCCTACGGGCAGGCGCAGCACCTGTTTTTGGGCTACATCAACGACAAGCGAAAACAGGCACGCCTCGGGGAAATCTCAGGGATCGATGAGTTCTTGGTGCGCCACACGGTCGCGAATCTCGCACGGTATGAATGGCTCTACATTCGCCAGGAAGACCGCGTGATGTGCATCGTGGAAAAATAGGGTGGTTGCTAAAACTCTCCGCCCTCTTGATAGTGCCCCCTGTCAGACCTTTCCCGGCCCTTGATAGGGGGCACCATGGCGACGGCGGCACCACCCGCGACGTCCAAGACCGGCAAGCAGCAGGCCGCGCAGGCGCAGGCGCAGGCAGCCGCGCGGCGCCCGTTCATCACGGGGTCGCGCGTCATCGACAAGCAGACGTACGACCAGACCCGGACGCTCACCGGGTCCACACAGCGTCTGCCCACCTACGAGCTGGACACCGACGGCTTCACCGCCGGCATCTACGTCTACGTCCAGTGCACGACGACCGGCAACAGCGCGAGCGTGACGTTCGCGGCGGACGGCCCGTTCAACGTGATCGACACCATCACGTTCTCCGACACGTCGAACAACCCCATCGCCGGGCCGATGAACGGCCACGACCTGTACGTGGCGCTGAAGTACGGCGGGTACAGCTTCGTGGACGACCAGAAGCTCTCTCCGGTGTACTCGGCGACGACGGGCAGCGGCGGCACGGGCGGGTCGTTCTCCTTCGTGCTCCAGCTCCCCATCGAGATCGTCCACCGTGACGCCCTGGGCGCCTTGCTCAACAAGTCCGCCAGCGCGGTGTTCAAGCTGGACATCACCCTGTCCAACTCGGCCACCCCGTACGGCACCGCCCCGACCGCGGCCGGCAGCGTCCGGGTCCGCATCCAGCAGTTCGGCTGGATGGACCCGAACGCGACCGACCTGAAGGGCAACCCGGTGGCGCAGAACCCGCCCGCGCTCAACACGGTCCAGTACTGGGACAAGCAGACGTACACCCTGAACGCGGGCGCGGTCGCGCAGCGCCTCCAGACGTTCGACGGTCTGGTCAGGACGATGATCTTCGAGCTGCGGGACGGCGCCGGCAGTCGGACGGTCGGGGACGCGGACTTCCCGGACCCGTTCATCCTCCAGTACGAGACGGCCCAGCCCATCCAGCGCGTGAAGGACATCTGGCGTCACCAGATTGGCCAGCACTACGGGTACACAGCGGCCGTGGAGACGCCGGGCGGCCGGGACTACGGCACCTACCCCGAGAGCTACGCCCGCGACTTCGGGCTGAAGCCCGGAGCCGAGTCGCGTCTCGGCTACATGGCGGTCTCGGCGGCGACCGCGCTGCGCGTCCAGGGCAGCATCGGCGGCACCGGCTCGCACACCCTGACCGTCCTGATCAACTACGTCGTCCCCGCGGGCGGCGACGTGAAGTCCATCGCGGGCAACCGCTGATACCGCCCTCGGCCCACCAGTCCAACCGCACATGAGGGGAGGGGTCATGCAGTACTTCAAGCCATTCACAACGTTGGCCGTCGGGATCGCCGTCGGGTACTTCCTGCTGCCCAAGGTGCTCAACCGCTAGCCCACCACCACCCCGAGAGGAGCAGACGATGGCGCGCAGTGCCGGTATCAGCGGTGTCGGTGTCGCGACCGCGACGGCCGGCGCGCTGTTGATGTACGCGGGCATCCGTGACGTCAGCGTGCTCCAGGCGCTCCGTGAGGTCACCAGCGGCACCCTGCCCGAGGGCAACCGGGGTGCCGAGGGGAAGCCGACCGCGACCGCGACGGCGGCCCGCGCCCGCCTCGAGGGCGGCGCGGCCGGGGGGACGGCGCAGGCGGTCCCGGCCGGCACGGGCGGCGGCGCCTTCCCCCAGCTTGCGCAGGCCGCGCTCCGCTACAAGGGCCGGCCCTACCGGTGGGCCGCGAACGGGCCGGACGCCTTCGACTGCTCGGGGCTGGTCCAGCGCGCCTTCGCCGACGTGGGGATCTCGGCGCCGCGCACCACCTACACCCAGCAACCGTGGAAGGCGCTGGTGTCCATCCCGGCCGGGCAGGCCGCGGCCGGGGACCTTGTGTTCTGGCCGGGCCACGTTGCCATCGTGGTGTCGCCGGGCACCGTGGTGCACGCCCCCCGGCCGGGCAAGGTCGTGGAGGTCGTCCCGGTGGGCAGCGCGGGCCCGCGCGGGCAGCGCGCCATTTACAAGCGGTACGCGGCGGCGGCCGGCGGGGGCGCGGCCACGCCCAAGCCACCGCGCACGGCGGAGGTGTGACGTGGCGGAGACAACGGGTCCGATCCTGGCCATCGGCGCGATCACCATGGCCAACCGGTCGGTGTTCCACGACCGGCCCGTTGACTGGCGGGTGCCGGTCGCGACCGGGCTCGCCGCGATGGCCTTCACCGGTCTGGAGCGGATGTGGGGCAAGGGTGCGCGGTCGCTCGCGTGGATGGCACTGATCACGGTCTGCCTGACCCGCATGGAGCCGGGCGTGCCCAGCCCCGTCGAAAGCGCGCTGGACTGGTTCGACTCAGGGGCCGAGCCCCGGCAGTTCGGCCACGGCAAGAAACGGACCCTGCCCAACGGCAGGACCCATCCAGGTCTGTAGAAAGGACGGCCCCATGGGCACCCTGGAGAAATTCCTCATGGGGGCGATCGGCATCGCCATGGTGACGACGCTGACCCTCCCCGACCGGCAGACGCCGAAGGTGTTCGACTCCTTCACCCGGTTCGTGCGCGGCACGCTGGCCACGTCCATGACGGGCAAGGCGTAGCGATGGCGTACACCGGCACGTGGCTGCGTGCCGCCCAGCAGGTACAGGCGAACCCGACGCGCCTGCGTGAGCCGTCGCCGGCGCACGGGCAGGACCTGACGGATCAGTACCCCCAGGACCACCAGGCGCCGGTCAGCCCCGACTACGACGGCACCGACTTCATGCGGACCGTCGTCAACACGCCGGGGCTCGCCCTGGACAACCCCTCTCGGGACCCCGGTGACACCGACGCGGTCGGCGGCGCCTTCCACAACGAGCTGGAGCGGCAGACCGTTCAGGCCCTGGGGCACACCGGCCGTGACCGTGGCTGGGTGCAGTCGCAGTACGCCGGCAGGCAGCCGTTCCAGGACGACACCACCCGCTACCTGGAGTCGCGGTGGGAGGGCGGGGGGACAACAGCGCCGTCGGCGGAGGCCATCCAGCGCGGTATCAACTCGCTGCCGCAGAACAACGACACGTCGATTGAGGGCTACGGCGGCCGAGGCTGGCGCGCCGGCTTCCTGCGCTGGCGGTTCGTCGACCGGAAGAACCGGATCGACCCCCGGAACTACACCGCCCAGCAGCTGCTCGCCCGGGACATCCGGGTGCCCGCGAACCAGCCCGCGCAGAACGGCACCTGGGGCCGTACCAGCCCGTTCGCGACCATGGCCCGGCCGATGGACACGGTGTCTACCCGCCCGGCCCTGTACCGCTCTCCGCCGTCCCTGACCGACACCATCCTGGCGGACCAGGGCGCGGCGGCCGGTGACGGCGGGATCGCCACAGACGGGATGTGGTCGGTGTGAGCGAAGGCACGGTCCAGGTCCCGGCCGTGGGCCGGGTGAAGAAGGCGTACGTGATGGCCGGCGGCGCCTTGGCCGTGGGGATCGTGGCGTATGCGTACTGGTCACGGTCCCAGGCGCCCGCCGACTACCCCGCCTACGACGATACGGACGTGATGACCGATGGGGTCACGGATACCGCTGGTGGTGTGGCGGGAGCTGGTGCCAACAGCGGCGGCGCTACTACTGACTCTTCTACCTCCCCGGATTCCGACGCCGAGTGGGCCCAGCAAGCCCGGGAGGCTCTGGCCGGGACGTTCGATGACGGCGCACTCGCGACCGCCCTCGGGAAGTACGTCACCCACCAGGGATTGACCAGCGTCGAACAGAACATGGTCCGGGCCGCGATCGGCCAGATTGGATACCCGCCCGGCGGCCGGTACCCGATCAACTCCGACACGGCCGGCAGCCCGTCCACCTTCCAGGAACCGACCGGGCTCCGGGCGACGAAGGTCGCCACGACCCAGATCGATCTGGCGTGGAACAAGGTCACGGGCGCATCCGGATACCGGATCTACCGGGCCGACCTGGGAAACGAACCGATCGGCGACTCCGCCGACACGAAGTTCTACGCCCGCGGCCTGACCCCGAACAAGAGCTACACGTTTCTGGTGGCCGCGCGGACCGGAACCGGCTCCCCGGGCCCCAAGAGCCAGCCGCTCACGGTGAAGACGGCGCCGGTCAAGCTGGGGCGGCCGGCCACCCCGTCGGTGTCCGGGATCACCCGCACGTCCGCGACCGTGAGCACCAAGCCCGTCTCGGGCGCCACCGGCTACATCTGGTACATCAACGGCGTCCAGCACGGCCACAGCGACGGGCCGAAATACACGGTCGTCAGCCTGAAGCCGAAGTCCAAGTACACGGTGTCCGTCAAGGCGGACACCCACACCCAGGGGCCCGGCCCCGAGTCCGCAAAGCGCGGCTTTACCACAAAGAGGTAGCTCCCGATGAGCCTGAAGCCCGAGGTCAGCCTCACCGTGGCACTCGCCACGGGCACCCTGGTGTATGCCATCTACTCGAACGCCACGCCGACGCTGGCGGACATCCGGTCCGCCGACCAGTACAACGCGGACCTGAACGGCGCCCGACGGTCCGCGTCCTGGACGGCCGCCGCAGCCGTGGCCGGTATCAGCCTCGTGTCGAAGGACGCGGGCCCGTTCATCGTCGGCGGCGCCATGGTCGTCGCCATGGACTGGATGCACCGGCACGCCGACGCGGTGAACCCCCTCATCGGCAGGGCGGTCGCGGGCGACATCACCATGTCGGAGGTGACCCCGGCTGTCACCCAGCAGGACGCGCCAGCCTCCTACGGCTACAGCGACGACGTCCCGGCCGTGGCCTGACCCGATGGCCAAGCTGTCCCAGGCGCAGATCGAGATGTACGCCCGGTCTGCCGGCCTGTCGGCGGACCAGGCGCGCATCGCTGCCGCCGTCGCCATGGCGGAGTCAAGCGGCGAAACGACCGCGCACAACGCGAAACCGCCGGACGACTCCTACGGGCTGTGGCAGGTCAACATGCGGGGCACACTGGGCCCGGCCCGCCGTCGGGCACTCGGCATCACGTCGGACGCACAGCTTTTCGACCCGGCCACCAACGCCCGCGCCATGGCGATGATTTCAGGCAAGGGGACCAACTGGCGGCCCTGGTCGACGTACACCAGCGGCGCGTACAAGACGTACATGGCCGGCGGCGGCGGCGCGGGCGGGACCGTGGACCAAGCCCTGGACCAGGCCCTGGACCTGAACGACCTGCCGGGGCTGATGTTCCCGCCCGTCACCGGCATCGAAGGGCTGTCCGCGCTGGCCGAACTGGGCGTCGGGGCAGCCGAGTGGGTCGGCGACCCGCACAACTGGGTGCGCACGGTGCAGGTCGGCATCGGCGCCGCCATGGTCGGCGTAGGGCTCGCCGTCGTCACCCGGGGCACGTGGCAGCCGGTCGCCAACACGGTTGGCAAGGTCGCCACCCTCACCCCGGCCGGCCGCGTCACCGCGACCGCCCGCGCACGAACCGCAGGCCGCGCCGTGAAGAGCGGCGGACGCGGCGTCACGACCAGAGCGAAGGCATCACGATGAGCGAACTCCAGCCGGACACGGACGAACTGCTCCAGGAAGAGCCAGCAGCCGCGCCGCTGACCCCGATACCGGTCGTGGTGCAGGGGCCCACCCGCACGGTGGAGCTGCCCGCCGAGGACTTCGTCGCTGACCAGATGGACCTGGACAACGTCACCCCGGTCCGCATCCTCGGCAAGGACCCGCGCCGCAAGCGCACAGTCCTGATACCGTCCGGCGGCGCCGTCCGGCTCGCGGGCTCGAAAAAGCAGTGCATCCCCGGCATGGGGGCGATCGTGCCCGTCGGCAGCATGCTCCAGCTCACCGCCTACGGCGAGATCTGGGTGATGGCATCGTCCGGTGCGGCCACGACCGTCAGCTACGTCGCCGAGTACTGGGCGGACTGATGGCTGACCGGGACGAAGCGGTGACCCTGACGGTCGGTGCCGGCGGTACCGCCACGGCCACGCTCAGGACCAGGACCAAGTTCCAGACCTGGACCGTCAAGCAGGTCTCGCTCGAAGTGCCGGCGGCACCGATCGGCGCCACGGCCGCACTGCGCAAGAACGGGGCGCTGGTCACCCCGCTGATACCGACCGGCGACACGGCGGCCGGCGATCCCGCGGTGACGCTGCGGCCCGGCGACGTGATGACGGTCGCGGTCGCCGGATGCACGCCCGGCAGCACGGGCACCGTGACGTGGTTCTACGACGATGGGGTGGAAGCATGAAGTCGTTCATGGCGGCGCTGCGGTCGCTGGTCCTGCCGTACGGGCGCACCACCGGGAAGCGCGTCATCCTGGACGGAGACGGCGGGCGCATCCAGATCTACGACGCGGCCAACCGGCTCATCTGCGAGATCTCCCCCGACGCCGACGTGGTCCGGGTGTACGGGCCGACCGGGGCGACGGCCGCCCTGGACCCCTCGGCGCCGTCCGGCGTCGCCGACCCGGGCCCGGGGCTCACCCTGAGCATGAGCGGCGACGTGACGCCCGGCACGCTCACCGAGTACGACGACACGTTCACCCGCGGCCTGTACGTGCGCACCCCCAGCCCCCGTGACGCGGACACGTCCCTGGAAGGCGTCGACTACGCGGCGATCCGGATGAGTGGCCGCTTCCACGGTGAGGCCCCGGCGATCATCATGGCGGCCGGTGACCCGGCGGACGCCCCGGGCGGCTACGTCCAGATCAACGGGACCGTGTTCGACGCGGCCGGCCGCATCGTGACCTACCCGGACGCGCAGACCTACACGCCGTTCATGGCGGCCGGTCTGGCGACGTTCTCCACCCGTACCGGCTGGTACTACAGGATCGGGCCCATGGTGTTCTTCACCGCCTACTTCGTCACCGCGACGGCGGGCAGCGGGACATCGCCGGTCACGGTGACCACGCCGACGGCGATCGACCGGACCACCCGGCAGCAGATGGGCGCGCACGTGTCCGGTGTGGGCGGGCCCGGGCCGGGCGAGTACACCGCGCTGTGCCTGAACGGGGGGTCGGGGTCGACCATCGACCGGCTGACGCGGGGCGGGGTCGACCTGCTCGGCGGTCAGGTCAACGCCAGTGCGCTGATCACGGTCAGCGGCTGGTACCGAGAGCAGCTCTAGGGGGCAGGCATGGCAGAGCCGACGACGGTCGTGGTCCAGGGCGACGACGACCAGGCCGAAGCCGCGGTTGTCGCGGCGTTCGCGGCCGGTGAGGCGGCGGCGCGGTCCGAACAGGCCGAAGAGACCGCCGACGGGGCGGCGGCAACGGCCGAAGTGGCAGTCCATCAAGCGGAGGTGGCAGCACAGGTGGCAGGTGAAGCGGCAGCGTCCGCGTGGGCGACGGAAGAGCGCGTGGCAGGGCTCGAAGGGCGACTGGAGTCGTTGACGGCACTCCTCGAACAGCGGCTGCCGGCGGCGCCCGCCGAGGGTGAGCAGGAAGCGACCGCGCCGGCCCCGGAGCCGAAGGAGGAGAGTCCGGCGACCCCGGCCGAGACGGACGACGACGGCAGCGGGCAGACGGAGAAGAAGGAGAAGCCGCGCTGGTCGTTCTTCGGGCGCTGACCTGAGAGGCATAGGACCCCCGCGTATGCGTACGCGGGGGTTTCTCGTTTCCGGCTCCCGTGTGCGGTATCAGTCTGATACCGTGAATGACTGTGGCGGTTCACTCCGTCACAGATGGGAGATCCACGATGCACAACCCTGCTCGCCACCGACTCCCCACCTGGGGACAGTGGACCGGCCGCTTCACCACCAGCCTGGCAGCCATCCAGCGCGGCGCAACGCGCTTCCGCAGGCTCACCCTCCAGGAAGCGCCGGCCAACATCAACACCCCGCACCTGGACTACATGCTGCGCCCGTCGCTCATGCACGTTCTCGCGCACGCCCTTGACGACATCACCGAGGGCCTGTACGCCATCGAGCTGAACTGCCGCTCCCGCCAGCACCGCCCCCGCACGCAGGCGGACCTCCAGCGCGCACGCAAGCACCTGAACGAAGCGGCGATGGCCATCAACGCGGTGACCACCCGGAGGCGGACCGAATGACCGCCGACCAGCCCCCCGCGCTGCACGCCTACTGCCGCCTCGGCGGCGACTGCATCCGCGCGTGGATGCACAGCGGCCCGTGCACCCCCGGGTGCCGCATCTGCCACACCACCGACCACACCACACCCGCCTGCCCCACCTGGAGCAGTGACGACACCGAAGGAGACACCGGCGTGTCCACCACCTACCCGTTCATCCCGCTCGCCTGCAAGCAAGGGATCTGCGGACACCCGGTGTGCTACCGCTACCGCTCCCGCCGCTGCGTGGCCGGCGAGTGCGCGCACGCCCAGCAGAACATGGCGTGCGGAGAGGCGATCCTGACCACCGACTGGGCCGACACCCCCATGGGCGCCGCCCGCCCGCACCCCGAGAGCTGATACCACCCAGACCGCCCCGGGCCCCCGTGCCGCTCACGGCGCCGCCGACGGGGGCCCGGGGCCCCTCGAACAAGCAATCGGACACCACCTTCAGCGAAGGTGGCACCACTATCGTTCCGAAAGTGCACCATGCCCGCTCGCTCCAAAAACCTCACTCATCGTACAAACTTCCGCTACACCGAGTACGAAGACGCCATACTGGCCCGGGTGATGCGCGCTCACGAAGAACTCGGCATCAAGATCAGCAAGAACGACGCGATCCGCATCTGCATCCGCCGCGCTGCCACCCCCCTGCCCGCCGACGAACCCTCGGCGCGCGCGGCCATCAAGCGGCACATCCACGACTGCGAGCACTGCACCCCGAAGGACATCAAGTGCCCCGACGGGTGGGCAGTCTACGACGCCTACCACCGCATCAAGGAGGCGAGCATGCCCACGCCCGCACCCGCTCACACCCCGCCCGCCCCGGAGCCGCAGCAGCCCGTCCGGCTGCTGTTCGGCCGGAAGGCGGGATGATGCCCAACGACTACGCCGAGTACATGCCCGGCATAGGCGGTATCAGCCTCACCGAGCGCGAAGCCGTCGTGGCCCTGTACATGATCGAGGGCCGCGACCCGATCGAGGGACTGCCCGCGGTCCTCAGCACCGTCACCCGGCCCGCAACCCCGGAGATGGTCCGCGAGATCCGGGACCGACTCCTGTTCCGCTTACAGAACATGGTCCGTCAGGGCCCCTACGGGCCCCGCGCGATCATCGGCACCGAAGGAGACACACCATGACCCGGTGGATCGAGGACCCGTCCCTGGAAGCCCCCGACGGGCACCGCTGGATGCGGCCGGCCCCCGAGGACTGCCCCAACTGCCCCTGCCACACCGCCCGCGTGTGCGACGGCGGACTGTGGGACCGAGCCATCCCGCCGAAGAACCCCGACGGCACCCTCTACACGGAGCCGTGCCCCTGCCGCGAATCTGCCGGCGCGACGCCGTGAACGCGGCCACACGGCGCAAGCGCGCCATTCTGAGGGACCGCCGACGAGACCGCCGCGACGAAGCCATGTACGGGGACCCGTTCATCCGGGCCCTCATGGGCTTCGATCTGTACCTGCTGAGCCAGCGGGGCCTGACGGCCAAGCTGTACGAGCTGATCGAACGGAGCTGACGATGCCCAAGACACCGCCCCAGAACCCCCCGCAGGGCCCCCAGACGCAGCCCAAGCCCCTTCAGGGCCCCCAGACGCAGCGCCCCCCGCAGGGCCCCCAGACGCTCCCGAAGAAGGGCCGGCCGTGACCGACATCCCGCCGCAGGGCCCGCAGTTCCGACCGGACGGCGAGACACCACACGACAGGGTGGTGCGCGCCGTCACAGCAGCCCGGGATCTGCTCCAGATGGCCCTGGACAAGGCGCAAGGACCCAGCGACGACGTTCGTACGGTCGCTGGCCGCGAACTCCGGTCGCACTACCGCGACCTGAGCGCGAACGCCACGTGCCGTGTCATGCAGACGCGCGTCTGCCCGACCGCGGGGCCCTGCGCAGGCCCCTGCGCCCGGTTCGAGTCGGACGACCCGCGCCCATGGCTCGAAGGAGGCACCACCGATGAGCGATCGTGATACCGCGTTCGGCTGGAAGGCTGCTGCCGCGTCGGCTGCCGGCGCCTGGGTCGCCACGGTCCTGTTCACCACGCCGCGTGGCGACAGGATCCTGGAGAGGCTGGGGAAGGCGTTGTTCCCGGCGACGGTCACCGGGGAGCGCACGAAGGGCACCCAGCGCTGTGGCACCTGCTACATGACAGACGGTCAGCACCACGTCCATTGCTCGCAGTTCGGGACGTAAGTCACCGAAGGTGATAACCTCTCAGACCGAACAATAGGCCGAAGGCCACCCCAACAGCGCCGAAGGCGCCCAAAGGGTGGCCGAAGGCCACCAATCGGGCCCGAAGGGCGCCCCCCGG
>NZ_JBVJOT010000098.1:0-18030 GCF_055583025.1 Streptomyces sp. NPDC104831 | reverse complement strand
CATATCGCGTGGTGCCGCCACCCACAACCCCCTCCTCCCCACCCGCCAGCCACCCCCTCCCGCCGCCCCGCCCCAGCCCCGGCACTCCCCACCATGCCCGGCCCGGGCGGCGGCTACACGGCCTGTCCGTCGCCCGTGCCGGTGGCGGACGAGACCTTGATCCCCTTCACGATCCGGTCGATGACGGACGGCTCCCGGCCGACGTCCAGGCCGAAGCGGACCACGACGATCCGGTCCGGGTCGTCGGGGGAGGGGAAGGCGACGGACTGGACGTAGCCGTCCGCGCCCTTGCGGGTGACCGCCTTCCAGCGCACCAGGTAACCCTTCTGCCCGGCCACCGTCACCGCCTCGCTGGCCAGCACCTCGTGCGAGGTGATGCCGCCGTAGGTGGTGCCGCCGTAGGACTCCTTGGCGTTGGCCGCGATGTCCGCCTTCGCGACCTCCTCGGCGGTGTCCCCCTTGATCCGCAGCACCGCCGCGGGAGCCGTGTACGCACCGCCCGCCGTGCAGGTCTGCGTCGTGTCGCCGGGGCACTTGTAGGTGTCCTCGGAGGTCACCTGGGCGCCCGCGCTCATCGTCTGGCCGGTCCAGCCCTCGGGCACCGGCAGGCTGATCCCGTTGACCGGGTCCGGCACCGTGCCGCCGCCCTTCACCTCCGGCGGCCCGGAGGGCCCCGGGGACGGCGACTCGCCGCCGGACCCACCGTTGCCGCCGGGTCCGTCCGGCCCGCCGGACCCGCCGGGTCCGCCGGGTCCGCCGAACCCGCCGGAACCCCCGGAGTCCCCGGACCCGCCGCCCGGGCCCTGCCCCTGCCCCTGCCGGGAGCCCGCGCGGTCGCCGCCGCCGTCGTCCTTGGCGAGGGCGTACACGCCGACCCCGATGCTCGCCAGTACCGCGGCCGTCACCGCCACGGCTATCCCGGTGCGCAGCCCGCCCCGGGACCGGGCCGGCGGCGGCGCCGGGTACGCGGGGTGGCCCGGGTGTGCGCCGTACTCCCCTGGAGCCGGGGCGCCCGGCCGCGCCGCCTGCGGTGCCGGGGGACCCCACGGGGCGGCCGCGCCCGCCGGGCGGGTCCGGTCCGTCCAGGCCGTGCCGTCCCACCAGCGCTCGGTGGGCGGGCCGTCGTTCGTCTGCCCGGGGTCGGGGTACCACCCGGGAGGAGTCGCCTGCGTCATGCCCCCACGGTATGAGGTGACGGTGAAAGAGGGATGAGAGGATCCGCCGCCGCTTCGTGCGAACCGGGGCAAACCACCGGTGACCCCACGCCGGTGTCGTCCGTGCGTACCGCCTTTCACCCGGCCGGGCAGCACCTGCCCCGACCACCCCCGCGGGGCCCCGCCGGACGGCTACGCTCGGTGCCGGTGCGTCACGCGGGCGGCCTGGGGAGGGAACGGATGACGGACGGACGGCCATCGGCGGCCGGCTCGGCACCCCTGTGGGAGCGGGACACCGAGATCGCCACCGTCGTGGCGGCGCTCGACGCCCTGTGCGCCGACCGGAACTCCGCGGGCGGCCTGCTGGTCTTCCGCGGCAAGGCCGGACTCGGCAAGACCGCGCTGCTGGCCGAGATCCGCCGCATGGCCGAGCGCCGCGGCTGCGCCGTCTGGTCCGCCCGCGGCGCCGAGACCCTCAGGTCCGTCCCGTTCCACGTACTGCGGCAACTGCTCCAGCCCGCGCTGCTGTCCCTCCCGGACGAGGAGGCCCGCGACTACCTCGGCGACTGGCGCGAGATCGCCGGTCCCGCCCTCGGCATAACCCGGCCGCGCGCGGACAAGGCCGACCCCTACTACGTCCGTGACGGGCTCGTCTCCGCCGTACGCCGCATCGCCCGCCGCGCCTGGCCGCTGGTGCTGCTCCTCGACGACGCCCACTGGGCCGACCCGGAGACCCTGCGCTGGCTCGCCGCGTTCGCCGAGCGCCTGGCCGACGTGCCCGTCCTCGTCGTGGTCGCCCGCAGGCCCGACCGGACCGGCGGGGTCGGCGCCCGCCATCTCGACGCGGTCGCCGCCGCCGCGGGCCGGCCGGTCAACGACCTCGCCGCCCTCACCCCGGACGCCACCGCCGGCCTCACCCGCGCCACCCTCGGCCCGCACGCCGACGACGCCTTCTGCCGCGAGGTCTGGGCGGTCACCGGCGGCAACCCCTACGAGACCGTCGAACTCCTCGCCAAGGTGCACGACAGCGAACTGCGGCCGGTCGAGGCGCACGCCGGGGAGCTGCGCCGGCTCAACCACGCGGCCCGCGGCGGCGGACTGGTCGACCGCATCCGGAGCCTCGGCCTGGAGGCCACCCGGTTCGCCTGGGCCGCCGCGATCCTCGGCACCGGCATCACCCTCGACATGGTCGCCCGCCTCGCCACCATGGACGACGACCTCGCCCGCGAGTGCGCCGACGTCCTGTGCGCCGCCCGCATCCTCACCCGCCCCCGGCCGGCCGACGGCGAACCGGAGGCGGGCGAGCTGGAGTTCGTCCACCCGCTCATCGCCACCGCCGTCTACCAGTCCATCCCCTCCGGCGTGTGCACCGCCATGCACGGCGTCGCCGCGCAGATCATCACCGAGCTGGACCGCGGCGCCGCCGAGGCCGCCCGGCACCTGCTGAAGGTGCACCCGGACGAGGACGAGGAACTCGTCGGGCAACTGCGCCAGGCCGCCCGCGAACACCTCGCCGTCGGCGCCCCGGACGCGGCCCGCCGCTGCCTGGAACGCGCGCTCAGGGAACCGCCCCGTCCCGAGGCGCACGCGCACGTGCTGTACGAACTGGGCTGCGCCACCCTGCTGACCGACCCCGCCTCCTCCATCGACCAGTTGCGCAGCGCGCTCGGCATGCCCGGCCTCGACGCGGACGACCGGGTGCAAGCCGTCGTCCGCCTCTCCCAGGCCCTGCTGCACAGCGACCGGCTGGAGGAGGCCGTCCGCACGGTCGGCACCGAGGCCGCCCGGCACCCGCCCGGGCCGGGCCGGCTGCGGCTCCAGGCGTTCCAGTTCATGTGGGAGGGCATCCACGGCGAGACCGTCGCCCCGGACCGCTCCCGGCGCCTCGCCGAACTCGCGGGCACCTGCACCGGCCGTGACAACGCCGAACGCGCCCTGCTCGTCCTGCGCGCCTTCGACGCCATGGCCCACGGCGAGAGCGCCGACGCGGTCGTCGACCTGTGCGACCGCGCCCTCGTCAACGGCCGCCTCGCGCCCGGCCTCGGCTGGACCGACCCCGAGTGGGGCATGGAACTGCTGATGATGCTCGGCAGCGCGTACGCCTACGCCGACCGGCTCGACCGCGCCGAGAGCCTGTTCTCCGAGGCCCGGCGCGTCTACACCTCGGCCGGCTGGCGCGGCGTCCACCTCTCCCTGGCCAACGCCTTCCTCGGCCTCGCCTACCGCAGACAGGGCCGGCTGCCCGACGCCGAGTCCACCCTGCGCGAGGCCGTGCGCCTCGCCGAACGCGTCGGCCGCCGGCTGCCGCTGTACTGGTCGGCCACCTGCGGGCTGGTCGACACGCTGCTCGCCCGCGGCCACGTCGAGGAGGCCTGGTCGGTGGCCGGGCAGTACGGCTTCGCGCCGCCGTACCCGTCCACCATCGTGCTGCCCGACATCCGCTCGGTGCGCGGCCGGCTGCTGCTCGCCGTCGGCCGCACCGCCGAGGGCGTCGGCGAACTGGAGGCCGCCGAGAAGACCGCCGCCTCCCGCGGCGGGCACAACCCGGTCCTCGCGCCCTGGTCCGTCGAACTCGCCCGGGCCCTCGCCGCCTCGGACCCGGCCCGCGCCACCCGGCTCGCCGCCGACGCCCGCAAGCAGGCCGAACGGTTCGGCACGGACACCGCCATCGGCGAGGCACTGCGCTGCGCCGCCGCGCTGGAGACGGGCCAGCGCGCGGTACGGCTCGCCGCCCGGGCCGTGGCCTACCTGGAGGCCTCGCCCTGCCAGTACGAGCACGCGGCGGCCCGGGTCGAGTACGGCATCGCCGCCGGCTCGGCCCCGGACCTCACCCGGGGCCTGGACCTCGCCCTGCTGTGCGGCGCGGACGGCCTGGCGGCCAAGGCCCGCCAGGCGCTGGCGTCAGGGCCGGATCCGCGCTGAGCCGCGCCCGGTCCGGCGCTCCGGCGACCACCGGTGAGCGCCGTCCGCCGGTGCCGCACCGGCGGCCGGGCGCGGCGTGCGGCCGTCGGCGCCGCCGCTCGGCACGCCGGGCCGGTGGACATGCCGCCGGCCCGGGCGCACCGGCGCCCCGGCCACGCGCCGCTGCCGGGACCGACGGGGCCGCTTCCGGCGCCGCTCAGGCGGTCTCCTCCTCGGCGAGCACCCGCTGGGCCGCCGCGAACGCCGAGTTGGCCGCCGGCACCCCGCAGTACACGGCCGTCTGCAGCAGCACCGCGCCGATCTCCTCCGGCGACAGCCCGTTCCGGCGCGCCGCCCGGACGTGCATCGCCAGCTCGTCGTAGTGGCCGTGCGCGACCAGCGCCGTCAGCGTGATCATGCTGCGCTCGCGGCGCGACAGCGTCGGGTCGGTCCAGATCTCCCCCCAGGCGTAGCGGGAGATGAAGTCCTGGAACCGGGCGGTGAACGGGGTCTGCCGGGCCTGTGCCCGGTCCACGTGGGCGTCGCCGAGCACCTGCCGGCGCACCGCCAGCCCGCTCGCCGGCGGCCCGTCCAGCTGGGTGCGCAGCGCCGCCAGCACGGCCCGGGGGACCTCGGCCGGGGCCAGGTGGGAGGCCCCGGGCAGCTCCACCAGCGCCGCCCCCGGCACCGCGTCCGCGATCTCCCGCAGGTGCGCGGGCGGGGTCGCGGGATCCTCCCGGCCGGCCACGAGGAGCGTCGGTACGGCGATCCGGTCGAGCCGGTCGCGCAGGTCGAACGCGGCGAGCGCGTCGCAGCAGGCCGCGTACGCCTCCGGGTCGGCAGACCGGTGGTCCCGGACCAGTTCCGGCACGCTGAACCCGGGGGTGAACCAGCGCGCGTCGGCGCTCTCCACCAGCCATCCGAGGCCCTCGCGGCGCACCCGCCCGGCCCGCTCCCGCCAGGGCGCCGCCCCGCCGAAGTGGGCCGAGGAGCACAGCAGCGCCAGCGACGTCAGCCGCTCGGGGTGGTGGACGGCCAGGTGCAGGCCGACCGCGCCGCCCAGGGACACGCCCGCGTAGGCGAACCGGTCGATGCCGAGGGCGTCGGCCAGCGCCAGGACCAGCGCGGCCAGGTCGCCCACGGTCGCGCCCGGCCCGATCAGGTCCGCCGCCGACCCCCCGTGTCCCGGCAGGTCCCAGCGGACCACCCGGTGGCTCGCGGACAGCTCGGGCGCCACCCGGTCCCACAGGGCCAGCGAGGTGCCGAGCGAGGGGCCGAGCAGCAGCGGCGGCGCGGAAGCGGGGCCTTCGGCGCGGTGGTTGAGCAGGGTCACGGTCAACGTCGCTCCAGAGCACGGTCGGTGAGCGGTCCGGCGAAGCCGGTGTAGCGGGCGGGGTCGGTCGCCTCGTCCAGGTCCAGGCCGGCCAACTCCTCCTGTTCGCCGAGGAGTTCCCGCAGCGTGCGGTCCTCGGCCTGGGCGCGGCGGGCCAGTTCGGTCAGCAGCTCCCCGGCCCTCGCCCGGCCGAGGACGGGCGCGAGGAGGGCGGTCAGCCGCTCGGAGACGATCAGTCCCCGGGTGCGGGAGAGGTTTCGGCGCATCGCGTCCGGGTGCACGCGCAGCCCCTCGGCCAGCTCCGCCGCGTGCCCGGCCGCGCCGCCCACCAGCCGGAGCAGATCGCGCAGCGGCTCCCACTCGGCGTGCCAGGCGCCGGCCGGCCGCTCGTCCTCGGCGGCCAGGGAGCCGTACAGCGTCGCCGCGAGCTGGGGAGCGCGCCGGGCGGCGGACGCGAGGAGGGTGGCGCGCACGGGGTTCGCCTTGTGCGGCATGGCGGACGAGTTGCCGCCGCTGCCCTCGCCCACCTCGCCGGTCTCGGTGCGCGACAGCGTCAGCACGTCCACGGCGAGCTTGCCCAGCGCGCCCGCCGTGAAGGCCAGGCACCCGGCCAGGTCCGCGATCGGCGTGCGCAGCGTGTGCCACGGCAGCGCCGGGGCGGCGAGGCCGAGTTCACGGGCGTACGCCTCCGTCAGCGCGGCCGGGTCCGGGGCGCCGTACGCCCGGAAGGCCGCCAGGGTGCCGGCGGCCCCGCCGAGCTGGGCGGGGAGCGAGCCGCGGACCCGGGCGACGCGGTCGCGCGCGTCCAGGACCAGCGCCCGCCAGCCGGCCGCCTTCAGCCCGAACGTGGTCGGTACGGCGTGCTGGGTGAGCGTCCGGCCCGGCAGCACGGTGTCCCGGTGCCCGGCGGCGAGGCGGGCCAGTGCCCGCTCCGTACGCCCGAGGTCGGCCAGGACCGGGCCGAGGGCGCGCACGGCGACCAGCATCGTCGCCGTGTCCATGATGTCCTGGCTGGTCGCGCCCCGGTGTACATAGGGGCCGTACTCCGCGCCGACCGCCGCGGTCAGGTCGGCGGCCAGCGGGATGACCGGGTTGCCGCCGCCGGCGGCACGGGCGGCCAGGGAGGGCAGGTCGAACCGGGCCGGGTCGGCGGCCTCGGTCACCGCCGCGGCGGCCCCGGCCGGGGCGAGCCCCAGCGCGGCCTGCGCCCGGGTCAGCGCGGCCTCGGCGTCGAGCAGTGCCCGCAGGTACGCGGGATCGCCGGTCCCGGACGCGGCGCCCGCCGCCCCCCGGCCGGGGTCCAGCAGGCCGGTGTCGGCACAGGATGAGGACTCGGATGTCACTGGAACTCCAGGAAGACCGTCTCGCCTTCGCCCTGAAGGCGGATGTCGAAACGGTAGGTGCCGTTCCCCTCGTCGCCCGCGATCAGCGTGTCGCGCCGCTCGCCCACCCGGGCCAGCAGCGGGTCGGCGGCCAGCGCCGCGTCGTCGCCCGGCAGGTAGATCCGGGTGAACAGGTGGACCAGCAGGCCGCGCGCGAAGACGCAGACGCCGAGGTACGGTGCGTTGCGCCCGCGCGCGCCGGGGCGCAGCGTACGCGCGTACCAGTGGCCGTCGGCGTCCGTCTGGATCCGTCCCCAGCCGGTGAACTCCACGCCGTTGCGCCCCAGGAAGCCGCCCGTGGCCGGGTCGCGGCGCAGCGAGCCGTCCACCCGCGGCACCGTGCCGTCCGGGCGCGGGCCCCATAGTTCGATCAGCGCGTCGGGCAGCGGCTCGCCGGCGCCGTCGAGGACGTAGCCGTGCACGGTGACCGTGTCCGGGTGGCCGAGCGGGGCGATCTCCTCGCCGCCGCGGAACGGCAGCGCGTAGCCGTAGAACGGGCCGACCGTGTGGGACGGGGTGGGCAGCACCCGCTCCGGGCTGCTCGGGTCGATGATCGTCATGGCGGTCAGCGTCCTTCTTCGGTCCAGGTGGCGGCCGGGCCGTCCAGCACGATGTCCCAGTGGTAGCCGAGGGAGAACTCGGGCACCGACAGGGCGTGGTCGTAGGTGGCGACCAGCCGCTGCCGGGCCGCGTCGTCCGTCACCGACTGCAGGATCGGGTCGTACGGGAACAGCGGGTCGTTCGGGAAGTACATCTGGGTCACCAGCCGCTGGGTGAACGCCGTGCCGAACACCGAGAAGTGGATGTGGGCCGGGCGCCAGGCGTTCACGTGGTTGCGCCAGGGGTAGGGGCCCGGCTGGATGGTGGTGAAGCGGTAGCGGCCGTCGGCGTCGGTGAGGGTGCGGCCGAACCCGGTGAAGTTCGGGTCCAGCGGCGCGTCGTGCTGTTCGCGCTGATGGGCGTAGCGGCCGGCCGAGTTGGCCTGCCAGATCTCGACCAGCTGACCGCGGACCGGCCGCCCGGCGCGGTCCAGCAGCCGCCCGGAGACCGTGATGCGCTCGCCGAGCGGCTCCCCGGTGTGCTGCCGTGTGAGGTCGTTGTCGACCTCGGTGATGTCACGCTCCCCGAAGGCGGGGGAGCGCAGTTCCACCAGCTCCGGGTCGTGACGCGTGTCGATCGCCACCAGGGGCTGCTTCGGGTGGCGCAGCACGGAGGAACGGTACGGCGCGTAGTCGCGGCGCGGATGGTGCTCGACGGGCGCTCCGCCGGCGACGCGCTTGTCGTACGCGGCGCGTTCGGCGGCGATCTCCTGATCGATGTCCTGCTGGGTGAGAGCCATGGTGTTCCTGACGCTTCCTTATCGTTCGAGGACCAGGGCGAGGCCCTGGCCCACGCCGATGCAGAGGGTGGCCACGCCGGTGCCGGAGCCGCGGCGGGCGAGCTGGTGGGCGACGGTCCCGGCGAGCCGGGCCCCGGAGGCGCCGAGCGGATGGCCGAGCGCGATGGCCCCGCCCCGGGGGTTGAGGACGGCCGGGTCGAACTCCGGCCATTCGGCGAGGCAGCCGAGCACCTGCGCGGCGAACGCCTCGTTCAGTTCCAGGACCGACAGGTCGCCGAAGCCCTTGCCGGCCTTGGCGAGGGCCCGGTTGACGGCCTCCACGGGCGCCAGCCCGAAGTACTGCGGGTCGGTCGCCGACAGCCCGGTCGCGCTGATCCGGGCCAGCGGCTCCCGGCCGGTGGCCCGCAGGCCCTCCTCGTCGGCGAGGAGCAGGGCCGCGGCGCCGTCGTTCAGGGGGGAGGCGTTGCCCGCGGTGACGGTGCCGCCCTCGGCGCGGAAGGCGGGCTTCAGCTTCGCCATGGCGGCGAGGGAGGCGTCCGGCCGTACGCACTCGTCGGCGGCGAAGTCCACCGGCTCGGCCTTGCGCCGCGGGACGGGGACGGGCGCCAGCTCGGCGTCGAAGAGACCCCGCTCCTGAGCGGCGGCGGCCTTGCGGTGGGAGGCGAGGGCGAACTCGTCCTGCCGCTCGCGGGTGATGCCGTGCTTGTCGGCGATCCTTTCGGCGCTCTCGCCCAGCGGGATGGTCCACTGCGGGTCCATCCGGGAGTTGACCATGCGCCAGCCGAGCGTGGTCGAGTACAGCTCGGTGTGGGCGGCCGGGAACGGGCTGTCCGCCTTCGGCAGGACGTACGGCGCCCGGGTCATGGACTCCACCCCGCCCGCCACGGCGAGGGACGCGTCGCCCAGGGCGATGGCGCGGGCGGCCTGGACCACCGCCTCCAGGCCGGAGGCGCACAGCCGGTTCACGGTCACGCCGGGCACGGAGGTCGGCAGCCCGGCGAGCAGCGCGGCCATCCGGGCGACGTTGCGGTTCTCCTCGCCGGCGCCGTTGGCGTTGCCGAGGTAGACGTCGTCGATCCGGGCCGGGTCCAGGTCCGGGGTGCGGGCGAGGAGCGCGCGGAGGGTGTGGGCGGCCAGGTCGTCGGGGCGGACGGCGGCCAGGGAGCCGTTGTACCGGCCGAACGGGGTGCGGACGGCATCGACGACGTACACGGGCTTGGGCGTGTGAGCACCGTTCACAGCAGACTCCCCGCAATGGTCAGTTCCGCGTCGGTCCGGGCGATGACCTCGTCCACGCTCACGCCCGGCGCGGTCTCGACGAGCGTCAGCCCGTCCTCGGTGACGTCCAGGACCGCCAGGTCCGTGATGACCCGGTTCACACACCCCTTGCCGGTGAGCGGCAGCGTGCACTCCTTGAGGATCTTCGCCGAGCCGTCCTTCGCGGTGTGCGTCATCACCACGATCACCTGCCGGGCGCCGTGCACCAGGTCCATCGCGCCCCCGATCCCGGTCACCAGCTTCCCGGGCACCGCCCAGTTGGCCAGGTCGCCCCGGGCGGACACCTGCATCGCGCCGAGCACGGCCACGTCGATGTGCCCGCCCCGGATCATCGCGAACGACAGCGCCGAGTCGAAGAAGGAAGCGCCCGGCAGCACCGTCACGGTCTCCTTGCCCGCGTTGATCAGATCGGGATCGACCTGGTCCTCCGCGGGGTACGGACCCGTGCCCAGAATGCCGTTCTCCGACTCCAGGACCACCTCCACGCCCTCGGGCAGATGGTTCGGGATCAGCGTCGGCAGCCCGATCCCCAGGTTCACGTACTGCCCGTCCCGCAGCTCGCGCGCCGCGCGGGCGGCCATCTCCTCGCGTGTCCAGGCCATCAGCCGCTCACCGTCCGGAACTCGATCCGCTTGTCCGCCGCCTGCTTGGGGGTGAGCGGCACCACCCGCTGCACGAAGACGCCCGGAACGTGCACCGCGTCCGGATCGAGTACGCCGGGCTCGACCAGCTCCTCCACCTCGGCGATGGTGATCCGGCCGGCCATCGCGGCCAGCGGGTTGAAGTTGCGGGCCGACCTGCGGAACACCAGGTTGCCGTGCCGGTCCCCGCGCGCGGCCCTGACCAGCGCGAAGTCGGTGCGGATGCCCCGCTCCAGCACGTACTGCACACCGTCGAACTCCCGCACCTCCTTCGGCGGCGAGGCCAGCGCGACCCCGCCCGAGCCGTCGTAGCGCCAGGGCAGTCCGCCCTCGGCGACCTGGGTGCCGACGCCGGCCGGGGTGTAGAAGGCGGGGATGCCGGCGCCGCCCGCGCGCAGCCGCTCGGCCAGCGTGCCCTGCGGAATCAGCTCCAGCTCCAGCTCACCGGCCAGATACTGGCGGGCGAACTCCTTGTTGCCGCCGATGTACGAGCCGGTCACCCGGGATATCCGGCCCGCGGCCAGCAGCACCGCCAGCCCGGACTCCATCGCCCCGCAGTTGTTCGACACCACGCTCAGTGCGCCGACCCCGCGCTCGTACAGCGCCTGGATCAGCACGTTCGGCACACCGCTGAGCCCGAACCCGCCGACGGCGAGGGACGCGCCGTCCGGGACATCGGCCACCGCCTCGACGGCGCCGGCCACCACCTTGTCCATCCGTGAAGCTCCGTCTCTCCGGCCCAGATAGTCAGGGCACTGAGTATTTGGCTGAGGTGCGGCTCACGCTGCCATCGGAGACGTACGCCGTCAAGACCTGGTTTTTCCCCACCAGGCACAACAGGACGACCGGTCCGGCGGCGGGTATCGTTCAGTGCACCAACGAATCGATCAGGGGAGCGCACATGGCCGCGGTGGACCTCGCCACCCATCCCGGGCACCTCGCCCGGCGGCTCCAGCAGGCGCACTACCTGCTGTGGAACACGATGGTCTCCGAGGAGATCACCTCGCCGCAGTTCGCGGTCATGAACGCGCTCGTCGCCGAGCCCGGACTCGACCAGCGGACCGTGGGGGAGCGGGTGGGCCTCGACCGCTCCACGATCGCCGAGGTGATCAGCCGCCTCGACCGCCGGGGACTGCTGCACAAGGTGCGCGACCCGCGCGACGGCCGGCGCTTCCTGCTCCGCCTCACCGACGAGGGCGCGCGCACCCACCGCAGGCTGTCCGTGCGCACCGCCCGGATGAACCAGGTGTTCCTCGCCCCGCTGTCCGCCGAGGAGCAGGGCCTGTTCTTCGACCTGCTCCGCCGGGTCGCCGACGCGGCCGAGGACCTGCGCAACCCGGCCGAGCCCCTGGCCGCCCAGGGCTGACCGCGCCGCCCCCGCCGACGGCCGCCGCCCTCACCCGTCCGGTTCGGCGCCGGTCCGCACGGGTACCCGGCCGCCACGCCCACGGACGAGGCGGTATGTGACCGAGGGAGTGCGACGCATGAAGGCAGTCACCTGGCAGGGAAGGCGCGACGTCCGGGTCGAGGACGTGCCCGACCCGCGGATCGAGGAACCCACGGACGCCGTCATCCGCGTGACATCCAGTGGACTGTGCGGGTCCGACCTGCACCTGTACGAGGTGCTCACCCCGTTCATGACCCCGGGTGACATCCTCGGCCACGAGCCCATGGGCATCGTGGAGGAGGTCGGCCCCGAGGTGCCGGACCTGCGGCCCGGCGACCGGGTCGTGGTGCCGTTCCAGATCGCCTGCGGGCACTGCTTCATGTGCGACACGGGCCTGCCCACCCAGTGCGAGACCACCCAGGTGACCGGCGAGGGCATGGGCGCCGCCCTGTTCGGCTACACCCGCCTGTACGGCGCCGTGCCCGGCGGCCAGGCCGAGTACCTGCGGGTCCCGCAGGCGCAGTTCGGCCCGGTCAAGGTCCCCGAGGGCCCGCCGGACGACCGGTTCGTCTACCTCTCCGACGTGCTGCCCACCGCCTGGCAGGCCGTCGAGTACGCCGCCGTCCCACCCGGCGGCACCCTCGCGGTCCTCGGCCTCGGCCCGATCGGCGACATGGCCTGCCGGATCGCCAGGGCGCGCGGCGCCGAGCGGGTCTTCGGGGTCGACTTGGTGCCCGAGCGGCTGGCCCGGGCACAGCGGCGCGGGGTCGAGACGTACGACCTCAGGGCCTTCGACGACGAGAAGGCGCTGGTCCACGCCATCCGGGACGCGACCGGCGGCCGGGGCCCGGACGCCGTGATCGACGCCGTCGGCACCGAGGCGCACGGCAGCGCCGCCGCCAAGCTCGCCCAGACGGCGACCTCGATGATGCCCCGCAAGCTCAGCGGTCCGCTCGCCGAACGCTTCAGCGTCGACCGCCTCGGCGCGCTGTACATGGCGATCGACCTGGTCCGGCGCGGCGGCACCCTCTCGCTGAGCGGCGTCTACGGCGGCATGGCCGACCCGATGCCGATGCTCACCCTCTTCGACAAGCAGATCCAGCTCCGCATGGGCCAGGCCAACGTCCGCCGCTGGACGGACCGGATCATCCCCTACCTGACGGACGAGGACCCGCTCGGCGTCGACGACTTCGCCACGCACCGGGTGCCGCTGGCACAGGCCCCGCAGGCGTACGAGATGTTCCAGCGCAAGCAGGACGGCGCCGTCAAGGTCCTCATGCGGCCGTAGCGCGCACCGGCCCCGCCGGCGCACCGGTCGCCGTCGCTCAGCCGCCCTTCTCGCCGAGCACCTCGGCCAGGTCGTAGCGCACCGGCTCCTCCAGCTGGGCGTAGGTGCAGCTGTCCGGCGTACGGTCCGGGCGCCAGCGTCGGAAGCGGGCCGTGTGCCGGAACCGCTGCCCGTTCTCCATGTGGTCGTAGGCCACCTCGGCCACCCGCTCCGGCCGCAGCGGCACCCAGGACAGGTCCTTCTTCCCGGACCAGCGGCTCGGCGCGCCCGGCAGCCGGGCCGTCTCGTGCGCGGCCTCGTCCGCCCAGGCGGCCCACGGGTGCCCCGAGACGTCGTCCATCCGCAGCGGCCGCAGCTCCTCGACCAGTTCGGCGCGCCTCTTCATGGAGAACGCGGCCGACACGCCGACATGCTGGAGCCGGCCCCGCTCGTCGTACAGCCCGAGCAGCAGCGAGCCCACCACCGGGCCGCTCTTGTGCAGGCGGTACCCGGCGACCACCACGTCCGCCGTCCGCTCGTGCTTGACCTTGAACATGGCCCGCTCGTCCTGGAGATAGCGCAGGCCCGGCGGCTTGGCCACGACCCCGTCCAGCCCGGCGCCCTCGAACTGCTCGAACCACCGCCGGGCCACCTCGATGTCGGCCGTCGAGGGGGCCACGTGCACCGGCGGGGTCGCGTCCGCGAGGGCCCGGTCCAGCAGGGCACGGCGGTCGGTGAGGGGCACGTCGAGCAGGGCGTGGTCGTCCAGGGCCAGCAGGTCGAAGGCGACGAAGGACGCCGGGTTCTTCTCGGCCAGCATCCGCACCCGGGAGGCCGCCGGGTGGATGCGCTCGGTCAGCGCGTCGAAGTCCAGCCGCCCGCCGCGCGCGATCACGATCTCCCCGTCCAGCACGCACCGCTCGGGCACCCGCTCCCGCAGCGCCTCCACCAGCTCGGGGAAGTACCTGGTCAGCGGCTTCCCGGTGCGGCTGCCCAGTTCGACCTCGGCCCCGTCGCGGAACACGATCGACCGGAAGCCGTCCCACTTCGCCTCGTAGTGCATCCCCGGCGGGATCTTCGCCACCGACTTGGCGAGCATCGGCTTCACGGGCGGCATGACGGGCAGATCCATGCTCCGATTCTGCTCGCACGCGTACGGCTTCGCCCGGTGTGCGAGGTGTGCGGGACGCGCCTACGGTGGCCGCATGGGCGATGCGGTGGAACTGGAGGTGGGCGGCCGGACCGTACGGCTGTCCAGCCCGGACAAGGTGTTCTTCCCGGAGCGGGGCTTCACCAAGCTGGACCTCGCCCGGTACTACGCCTCGGTCGCCCCCGGCATCCTGCGCGCCCTGCGCGAGCGCCCCACCACCCTGGAGCGCTACCCGGACGGCGTCGGCGGCGAGTGGTTCTTCCAGAAGCGGGCCCCCAAGGGCATGCCCGACTGGATCCCGACCGCCCACATCACCTTCCCCAGCGGGCGCAGCGCCGACGAGATGTGCCCCACCGAGGAGGCCGCCGTGGTGTGGGCCGCCCAGTACGGCACCCTCACCTTCCACCCCTGGCCGGTCCGCGCCACCGACGTCGACCACCCCGACGAACTCCGTATCGACCTCGACCCGCAGCCCGGCACCGACTACGCCGACGCGGCCCGCGCCGCCGGTGAACTGCGCGCGGTGCTGGACGAGTTCGGGGCACTGCGCGGCTGGCCGAAGACCTCCGGCGGCCGGGGCCTGCACGTCTTCGTCCCCATCGAGCCCCGCTGGACCTTCACCCAGGTGCGCCGCGCGGCGATCGCGGTCGGCCGGGAGATGGAACGCCGGATGCCCGAGCACGTCACCATCAAGTGGTGGAAGGAGGAGCGCGGGCGCCGCATCTTCCTCGACTACAACCAGACGGCACGGGACCGCACCATCGCCTCCGCCTATTCGGTGCGCCCCCGCCCGCACGCCCCCGTCTCGGCCCCCCTGCGCTGGGAGGAGGTCGGCGTCGCCCACCCCCGCGACTTCGATCTCGCCACCATGCCGGCCCGGTTCGCCGAACTCGGCGACGTGCACGCCGACATGGACGACCACGCCTACTCCCTGGACGCGCTGCTGGAACTGGCCCGCCGCGACGAGCACGACCACGGCCTGGGCGACCTGCCGTACCCGCCGGAGTACCCGAAGATGCCCGGCGAGCCCACCCGCGTCCAGCCGAGCCGGGCCCGCCGCGCGTCGCCGGACTGAGCCGCCCCCGCCTCCCGGCCCCCCCGAGGGGCCGTGGCGGAACGATCCGTGTGCCGGCCCGGGCCGCCCCGGGCGCCCCCTCGCCGGCGTCCGCGCGGTACGCGGTCCGACCGGCAGCGCGCGGTGCACGCCCCGGCCGGGCCGCCCCGGCAGGACCTCGCCCTCGCCCGGGACGCGCACCGGGAGGCGGAGCGCCGCGGCACCGGCCCGGGCGGCACCCCGCGGCTATCCTGAGCGCCAGCCGCCGACGAGGAGTGTCCCGAAGTGACCGAGGCAGTGTCGCGTCCCACCCTGGAGGCCGTGGCCGCGCGGGCCGGGGTGTCCCGGGCCACCGTGTCCCGGGTGGTCAACGGCGGTGACGGGGTCCGCGAGCCGCTGGCCGAGCGGGTCCGGCGGGCCGTGGAGGAACTGGGCTACGTCCCCAACCAGGCCGCGCGCAGCCTGGTCACCCGCCGCCACGACGCCGTCGCGGTCGTCATCGCCGAACCCGGTACCCGGGTCTTCGCCGACCCCTTCTTCGCCCTCCAGCTGCGCGGCATCAGCAAGGAGCTGACCGCGCACGACAACCAGCTGGTGCTGCTGCTCACCGAGGGCCGCGCCGACCACGCGCGCGTGGCCCGCTACCTCGCCGGCAACCATGTCGACGGCGCGCTCGTCTTCTCCCTGCACCTGGACGACCCGCTGCCCGGCCTCATACGCGACGCGGGCGTGCCCACCGTGTTCGGCGGGCGCCCGCACTGGGGCACCGGCCCCGGGGCCGAGGACCCCGGCGTGGTCTACGTCGACTGCGACAACCGGGGCGGGGCCCGCGCGGCGGTACGGCATCTGCTGGACCTCGGCCGCCGGCGGGTCGCCCACCTCACCGGGGCGCTGGACCAGACCTCGGCGGTGGACCGGCTCGACGGCTACCGGGACGCCCTCGCCGGGGTGCCCGGCGCCGGTGATCCCCGGCTGGTCGTGGAGAGCGACTTCACCCCGGCCGGCGGAGAACGCGCGATGCGCGAACTCCTCGACCGCTGCCCTGACGTGGACGCCGTGTTCGCCGCGAACGACCTCACCGCGCTCGGCGCCCTGCGGGTGCTGCGCGAGCACGGCAGGCGCGTGCCCGAGGACGTGGCGGTGGCCGGCTTCGACGACATGGCGCCGGTCGCCGAGCAGACCGACCCGCCGCTGACGACGGTGCGCCAGGACATCGAGGGCATGGGCCGGCTGATGGCCCGCCTGCTGCTGGAGGACCTGTCCGGGGCCCGGGACCGGGAGCGTACGACGGCCGGTGCCCCCGGCGCGGCGGCCAGGAGCGTGATCCTGCCGACCACCCTGGTGCGCCGCGCCTCCGCGTGAGCCGCGCGTGGCCCGGTCCGCCCGCACCCCAGGTGACCATCCGATCCCGGGTGACCCGGGTGACCCGGGTGACCCGGGTGACCCGGGTGACCCGGGTGACCCGGGCGCTCCGGGGTTCCCGGGTTCTCACACCGGCCCCGCGCGCCGCCGTGCGCGCGCCGGGACCGAAGGGGCATCATCGGGGCGGCCGGCGGCCCGGGGGCCGCCGTTGAGCCGGCGTTGATCGAACGTTTTTCTGTCTCGGGCAGGCTGCTGCCCATGCACACCGACACCATGACCCCGGCCGACGACACCTGGCGCGCACAGGCCCTGTGCGCGCAGACCGGGCCGGACTTCTTCTTCCCCGAGCCCGGCAGCTCGGTGCGCGAGGCGAAGCGCATCTGCGCCCTGTGCGAGCTGCGTCCGGCCTGCCTGGAGTACGCGCTCGCCCACGACGAGCGGTTCGGCGTCTGGGGCGGCCTGTCGGAGAAGGAACGCCTCGCCCTGCGGCGCGCCGCCCGCTGACCCGGCCCGGCCCGCGCGCGGGGCGTCAGCCCGCGGCGCGCGCCGCCATCCGGGCCTTGCGCGCCGCCAGCTTCTCGTCGAACTTCGAAGCCTCCGCGTTCAGCCCGCCCAGGAACAGACCGAGTTCCTCCTGTGCCCGCAGCCCGGCGGGGCCGAGGCCGTCGATCTCCAGGACCTTCAGGAAGCGCAGCACCGGCTGCAGCACGTCGTCGTGGTGGATGCGCAGGTTGTACACCTCGCCGATCGCCATCTGCGCGGCGGCCCGCTCGAAGCCGGGGATGCCGTGGCCGGGCATGCGGAAGTTCACCACCACGTCGCGGACCGCCTCCATGGTCGGGTCGGGGGCGATCTCGAAGGCGGCCTTCAGCAGGTTGCGGTAGAACACCATGTGCAGGTTCTCGTCGGTCGCGATGCGGGCCAGCATGCGGTCGCAGACCGGGTCGCCGGACTGGTGGCCGGTGTTGCGGTGGGAGATCCGCGTGGCCAGCTCCTGGAAGGCGACGTAGGCGATCGAGTGCAGCATCGAGTGCCGGTTGTCGGACTCGAAGCCCTCGCTCATGTGCGCCATGCGGAAGCGCTCCAGCTGGTCCGGGTCCACCGCGCGCGAGGCCAGCAGGTAGTCGCGCATCACGATGCCGTGCCGGCCCTCCTCTGCCGTCCAGCGGTGCACCCAGGTGCCCCAGGCGCCGTCGCGGCCGAACAGCGTGGCGATCTCGTGGTGGTAGCTCGGCAGGTTGTCCTCGGTGAGCAGGTTGACCACGAGGGCGATCCGGCCGACGTCCGTGACCTTCGACTGGCCCTTCTCCCAGGCCTGTCCGTCCTCGAACAGACCGGGGAAGTTGCGGGCGTCGCTCCACGGCACGTACTCGTGCGGCATCCAGTCCTTGGCGACCTTCAGGTGCCGGTTGAGTTCGTTCTCGACCACTTCCTCCAGTGCGTACAGGAGCCGTGCGTCGGTCCAGACGGTCGGGCTGCCGAGGTGCGGGGAAGTGATCGTCACAGGAACTCCAGGGGGACGCCGGACAGAGGGCGGGGAAGGGGACGGCCCGGCGAGCGGTGCCGGGAACCTACGTGATCGTAGGCTACGAACCCGTAGGTTACGAAGCCGTAGGTTAAGGCGGCGGTAAAGAACCCGCTGATCAGCCCGCCCGTCCCGGCCGTCCCGTGGGCCCGGGGGGGGGGGGGGGGGGGGGGGGGGGGGGGGGGGGGGGGGGGGGGGGGGGGGGGGAGAGGGGGGGGGGGGGGGGGGGAGGAGGGGGGGGGGGAGGGGGGGGCGAG
>NZ_JBVJOT010000097.1:0-19227 GCF_055583025.1 Streptomyces sp. NPDC104831 | reverse complement strand
GCAGCCCTCCAGGTTCTCGAAGTCCTCGAGGGTGGGCTCCTGGGCCTGGAGCATCGTGCCCATGGCTCCGTCGGCGACCACCACACGGGTGGCGAGCGCCTCGCGGAGCGCGGACACACGGGCCCGGCTGTCGGCGGAAGGGGACGTTGGCGACGAGGCCATGTAAGGGCTCCCTGGGATGCGACGGCTGTCGGCTATGCAGGCTTCCCGGACGGGCCGGGCTTGCCGCACGGCGTCAGGGTAACCGGGAGTGGGCTTGGATGGGCACCACGTCCACGAGACGGACGTGCGTGGCCTTGGCGTGACGCCCGGACCGCGTGTGAGGTAACTGGTGCCGTCCGACCATTAGCGGGAGGTCGGCATGGACCGGTAGTGTTCGGCATTGCCGAACGGTGACTGCACCGTACGCAGTCGAAGGGGACGGAGGCAGGACGGCGATGGCACGGAACATCCAGTCGCTCGAACGGGCGGCGGCGATGCTGCGGCTGCTCGCGGGCGGCGAGCGGCGGCTGGGGCTGTCGGACATCGCCTCGTCGCTGAGCCTCGCCAAGGGCACCGCCCACGGCATCCTGCGCACCCTCCAGCAGGAGGGGTTCGTGGAGCAGGACGACGCCTCCGGCCGCTACCAGCTGGGCGCGGAGCTGCTGCGCCTCGGCACCACCTATCTCGACGTGCACGAGCTGCGCGCGCGGGCCCTGGTATGGACGGACGACCTGGCCCGCTCCAGCGGGGAGAGCGTGCACCTGGGGGTGCTGCACCAGCAGGGGGTGCTGATCGTGCACCACGTCTTCCGGCCCGACGACAGCCGGCAGGTGCTGGAGATCGGGGCCATGCAGCCGTTGCACTCCACGGCGCTGGGCAAGGTGCTCTCGGCCTACGACCCGGTGGCGCACAGCGAGGCGCTGGAGGCCGAGCGGAAGCCCTTCACCGACCGCACGGTGTGCGACGCGGCAGGCTTCGAGCACCTGCTCGACCTCACCCGCGCGCGGGGCTACGCGGCCGACGTGGAGGAGACCTGGGAGGGCGTGGCGTCGATCGCCGCCCCGATCCACGACCGGCGCCGCATGCCGGTGGGCGCGGTCGGCATCACCGGCGCGGTGGAGCGGCTGTGCCGGGAGGGCGAGCTGCGTCCGGAGCTGATCGCGGCGGTGCGGGACTGCGCCCGCGCCGTGTCGCGCGACCTGGGCGCCGGGCGGTTCTGAGGGGTACCGCGAGGCCGCGGCCGGGCCGCCCGCCCGGGCGCGCGCGGGACACGCACAGGAGCGGGCGATACGGCCGGGACGCCAGACGGCGTTCCGGCCGTCGATCTACCTTGAAACGGACAAAAAGCGCTATACCGTATGTCCGAGCACGAAGGTCGATAACCCGCGGCGATCAATAACGATCCTGTTTTCGATAACAGAACTCTTGACGCACGGGTAACGCCGAACAAGACTCCCGTCCATCGGTCGGCATTGTCGAACACCTACCGGCAATACGCGCTAGAGTGTGACAACGCCAAGGGCCGGCATCGCTCTCACCCACGAGGGCGCCAGAACCACCGGAGGGACCCGGGGTTCGGCTACCCCTGGACGAAGGACAAAGGAGTCGCGGGTGTCCAGCTCCGACATCTTCATCGGCGAGACCATCGGTACCGCCATACTCATCCTGCTCGGCGGCGGCGTCTGCGCCGCCGTCACGCTGAAGGCCTCCAAGGCCCGTAACGCCGGTTGGCTCGCCATCGCCTTCGGGTGGGGCTTCGCCGTCATGACGGCCGCGTACATCTCCGGACCGCTGTCCGGCGCGCACCTCAACCCGGCCCTCACCGTCGCCCTCGCCATCAAGGACGGCGACTGGAGCAACGTCCCGACCTACTTCGCCGGCCAGCTGCTGGGCGCCCTGATCGGTGCCGCCCTGGTGTGGGTCACCTACTACGGCCAGTTCCTCGCCCACCTGACCGACAAGGAGATCGTCGGCGGCCCGGGCGCGCAGGCCACCTCGGCCAAGGCCGTCGAGGCCCAGGAGAAGGGCGCCGGCCCGGTCCTCGGCATCTTCTCCACCGGTCCGGAGATCCGGAACGTGGCGCAGAACCTCGCCACGGAGATCATCGGCACCTTCGTGCTGGTCCTCGCCATCCTCACCCAGGGCCTGAACGACCAGGGCAACGGCCTCGGCATCCTCGGCGGTCTGATCACGGCGCTCGTGGTGGTGTCCATCGGCCTGTCGCTGGGCGGTCCGACGGGCTACGCGATCAACCCGGCCCGCGACCTCGGCCCGCGCATCGTGCACGCCCTGCTGCCGCTGCCCAACAAGGGCGGTTCCGACTGGTCCTACGCCTGGATCCCGGTGGTCGGTCCGCTGGCCGGCGGCGCGATCGCAGCAGGCGTCTACAACCTCGCCTTCGCCTAGGAAGCTCGCGGAAAGCACCGAGTCTTCGCGCAGCAGCCGTACGCACAGCCCCCTCACCACGGACTTCCAGGAGCACACAGTGACCGACGCCCACACCGCAGGCCCCTTCATCGCGGCGATCGACCAGGGCACGACCTCCTCCCGCTGCATCGTCTTCGACCGGGACGGCCGGATCGTCGCCGTGGACCAGAAGGAACACGAGCAGATCTTCCCCAAGCCGGGCTGGGTCGAGCACGACGCCAACGAGATCTGGACCAACGTCCAGGACGTCGTCGCCGGTGCCATCGCCAAGGCCGGCATCACCCGGGACGACATCAAGGCCATCGGCATCACCAACCAGCGCGAGACCACCGTGCTGTGGGACAAGAACACCGGTGAGCCCGTCCACAACGCCATCGTCTGGCAGGACACCCGCACCGACGCCCTGTGCCGGGAGCTGGCCCGCAACGTCGGCCAGGACCGCTTCCGCCGCGAGACCGGCCTGCCGCTCGCGTCGTACTTCGCCGGGCCCAAGGCCCGCTGGCTGCTCGACAACGTCGAGGGCCTGCGCGAGCGCGCCGAGGCCGGCGACATCCTCTTCGGCACCATGGACACCTGGGTCATCTGGAACCTGACCGGCGGTGTCGACGGCGGCCGGCACGTCACCGACGTCACCAACGCCTCCCGCACCCTGCTGATGAACCTGCACACGATGCGGTGGGACGACAAGATCTGCGAGTCCATCGGCGTGCCGGAGCGGATCCTCCCCGAGATCCGCTCCTCCGCCGAGGTCTACGGCGAGATCAGCGGCGGTCGGCTGGGCGAACTGCTCGGCGGCATCCCGGTCGCCTCCGCGCTCGGCGACCAGCAGGCGGCCCTGTTCGGCCAGTGCTGTTTCTCCGAGGGCGAGACCAAGTCGACCTACGGCACCGGCACCTTCATGGTGATGAACACCGGCGAGAAGATCATCAACTCCTACGCCGGTCTGCTCACCACCGTCGGCTACAAGATCGGCGACCAGCCGACCGTGTACGCCCTGGAGGGCTCCATCGCCGTCACCGGCTCGCTGGTGCAGTGGATGCGCGACCAGATGGGCCTGATCTCCACCGCCGCCGAGATCGAGACGCTCGCGCTCTCGGTCGAGGACAACGGCGGCGCCTACTTCGTGCCGGCCTTCTCCGGCCTGTTCGCCCCGCACTGGCGCTCCGACGCGCGCGGGGTGATCGCCGGCCTGACCCGGTACGTCACCAAGGCGCACCTCGCGCGCGCCGTCCTTGAGGCCACCGCCTGGCAGACGCGGGAGATCGCCGACGCCATGGTGAAGGACTCCGGCGACGAGCTGGTGACCCTCAAGGTCGACGGCGGCATGACCGCCAACAACCTGCTGATGCAGACCCTGGCCGACGTCCTGGACGCACCGGTGGTGCGGCCGATGGTCGCCGAGACCACCTGCCTCGGCGCCGCCTACGCCGCCGGCCTCGCCGTCGGCTTCTGGTCCAGCACCGACGACCTGCGCGCCAACTGGCGACGGGCCGCCGAGTGGACCCCCCGCATGGACGCGGAGACCCGCGCCCGTGAGTACAAGAACTGGCTCAAGGCCGTCGACCGGACCATGGGCTGGCTCGACGACGAGAGCTGAGCGGTTCAACCGGCTCAGTCAGCTCTGACGAGGAGTAAGTACCCCACATGACCAGTCAGTCCACCCTGCAGTCCGTACCTGCCCTGGGGACGCACCCGGCCTCCGGCTCGAACCCGAGCCGCGCCGAGACCAGGGAGCAGCTCGCCAAGGCGTCGTACGACCTTCTTGTGATCGGCGGCGGCATCCTGGGCATCTCCACCGCCTGGCACGCCGCGCAGTCCGGGCTCAGGGTGGCGCTGGTCGACGCCGGCGACTTCGCCGGTGCCACCTCCTCCGCCTCCTCCAAGCTCCTCCACGGCGGCCTGCGCTACCTGCAGACCGGCGCGGTGAAGCTGGTGGCGGAGAACCACTTCGAGCGCCGGGCGGTCTCCCGCCAGGTGGCCCCCCACCTGGCGAACCCGCTCACCTTCTACCTCCCCGTGTACAAGGGCGGCCCGCACGGCGCGGCCAAGCTCGGCGCGGGCGTCTTCGCCTACTCCGCGCTGTCCGCATTCGGCGACGGCGTCGGCCACCTGCTGTCGCCGGCCAAGGCGGCGCAGGACGTGCCCGAGCTGCGCACCGAGAACCTCAAGGCCGTGGCCGTGTACGGCGACGACCAGATGAATGACGCGCGCATGGCGCTGATGACGGTCCGCGCCGCCGTCGAGGCGGGCGCCGTCGTCCTCAACCACGCCGAGGTCACCGGACTGCGCTTCACCCAGGGCCGGGTGACCGGCGCGGAGCTGAAGGACCGCCTGTCCGGCGAGGAGTTCGGCGTCAGCGCCCGCCTCGTGCTGAACGCGACCGGCCCGTGGGTCGACCACCTGCGCAGGATGGAGGACCCGAACGCGGCCCCGTCCATCCGCCTGTCCAAGGGCGCGCACCTGGTCCTGAAGCGCACCTCGCCTTGGAAGGCCGCGCTCGCCACGCCCATCGACAAGTACCGCATCACCTTCGCCCTCCCCTGGGAGGACATGCTGCTGCTCGGCACCACGGACGAGGAGTACGAGGGCGACCCGGCGGACGTGTCCGTCAACGACAAGGACATAGCCCAGATCCTGGACGAGGCCGCGTTCTCCGTCCGGGACCAGCAGCTGCGGCGCGACCTGATCACCTACGCGTTCGCCGGTCTGCGGGTGCTGCCGGGCGGCCCCGGGGACACCGCCAAGGCCAAGCGGGAGACCGTGGTCACCGAGGGCAGGGGCGGCATGCTGTCCGTGGCGGGCGGCAAGTGGACGACGTTCCGCCACATCGGCCGCACCATCATGAAGAAGCTGGAGGCGCTGCCGGGCCACCCGCTCGGCGACGACTTCGAGCCGATCGCCTCGCTGCCGAAGAAGCTGCCGCTGCCCGGCGTCGCCAACCCGCGCGCGGTCGCCCACCGGCTGCTGGTCGACGGCCCGGCGCCCGGCCCGCGCATGGCCGCCGACACCGCCCGGCACCTGGCCACCCACTACGGCTCCCTGGCCTTCGACATCGCCCGCCTGGCGAACGAGAACCCGGAGCTGGCCGAGCGGGTCCACCCCGACGCCCCCGAGATCTGGGCGCAGGTGGTCTGGGCCCGTGACCACGAGTGGGCCGAGACGGCGGACGACGTGCTGCGCCGCCGCACCACGCTGACCATCCGGGGCCTGGCCACGGACGAGGTCCGGGCGAAGGTCGAGAAGGTCCTGGGCGAGAAGTAGGCCGGTAGCGCGCGAAGGGGGCGCCCTCGCCCATGGGAGGGCGCCCCCTTCGCGCGCCCGCATAATGTGCCGAGACATCCGATGTCCGGGCGACGAAAGGCCGGTTGATGGCAGTCACCGACGAGGCGATCGAGAAGATCAAGGACATGATCGTCTCCGGTGCGCTGCGCCCGGGCGACCGGCTGCCCAAGGAGAGCGAGCTGGCCGCCGGGCTGGGACTGTCGCGCAACTCGCTGCGGGAGGCCGTACGGGCGCTGTCGCTGATCCGCATCCTCGACGTGCGGCAGGGCGACGGCACCTATGTCACCAGTCTCGATCCGCAACTGCTGCTCCAGGCCATGGGTTTCGTCGTGGACTTCCACCGCGACGACACGGTGCTGGAGTTCCTCGCGGTGCGCCGGATCCTGGAGCCGGCCGCGACGGCGATGGCGGCCTTCCGGATCGGCGAGGAGGAACTGGACGCGCTGGCGGCCCGGCTGGACTCCCTGGGCGAGGCGCCCCCGGTGGAGGAACTGGTCGCGGCGGACCTGGAGTTCCACCGGAGCATCGTGCGCGGCGCCGGCAACTCGGTGCTGTGCTCGCTGCTCGACGGGCTCTCCGGGCCGACCACGCGGGCCCGGATCTGGCGGGGCCTCACCCGCGAGGACGCGGTCGGCCGCACCCTGCGCGAGCACCGGGCGATCCTGGACGCGCTGCGCGAGCGGGACGCGGAGGCGGCGCGCTCCTGGGCGACCGTGCACATCGCGAGCGTGGAGCAGTGGCTGCGCTCCACGCTGTGAGTCCGCGCCGCGCGCGTGTCCCACGGCGGCGAACGGGGCAGTGATCCGTTCACTCCCCCGTGCAAGGGGGCTGCGGGCGCCCCCGCGGGACGCCGTAAGGTTGGTGGGTCAAGCGAGGGCACGTCGGAAGGAGGCACTGGGTGATCGAGCTGGAGGGGGTTCCCGAGCTGATCGACCCAGTCATGGTGGCCGCGTTCGAGGGCTGGAACGATGCCGGCGACGCCGCCTCCACGGCGGTCGCGCATCTGGAACGCGAATGGAAGGGCGAGGTGTTCGCGGCGCTCGACGCCGAGGACTACTACGACTTCCAGGTGAACCGTCCCACGGTGTTCATGGACGGCGGTGTGCGCAAGATCACGTGGCCCACGACCAGGTTGTCGGTGGTCCGGGTCGGCGGCGACAAGCCCCGCGATCTGGTGCTGGTCCGGGGCATCGAGCCGTCCATGCGGTGGCGTTCGTTCTGCAACGAACTGCTCGGCTTCGCGCACGAGCTGGGCGTGGAGCTGGTCGTCATCCTGGGTGCCCTGCTGGGTGACACCCCGCACACGCGGCCGGTCCCGGTCAGCGGGGTCACGTCCGACCCGGACCTGGCCCGCCGCATGGACCTGGAGGAGACCAAGTACGAGGGGCCGACGGGCATCGTCGGCGTCCTCCAGGAGGCGTGCACGCACGCGGGCGTCCCGGCGGTCTCGCTGTGGGCGGCCGTGCCGCACTACGTCTCCCAGCCGCCGAACCCGAAGGCCACGCTGGCACTGCTCAACCGCCTGGAGGACCTGCTGGACCTGCGGGTCCCGCAGGGCGAGCTGCCCGAGGACGCGCGGGCCTGGCAGGTGGGCGTGGACCAGCTGGCGGCCGAGGACAGCGAGGTCGCCGAGTACGTCCAGACGCTGGAGGAGGCCCGGGACACCGCGGAACTGCCGGAGGCGTCCGGCGAGGCGATCGCCCGGGAGTTCGAGCGGTATCTGCGGCGCCGGGACGTGGGCCCTCCGGGCGGGAAGCCGAGGCCGCCCGCCTCCGGCGGCGGGGGCAAGGAGGACGAGGACGACTCGGAGGACTGAGGACACGGAGGAAGGGGCGGCTCCCCTGCCGGGAGCCGCCCCTTCCTCCGTGTCGAGCCCGGCGACCGCGGGGGCGTCGGAGTCCCTCGCGCCGTTCCCCGCGCCCCTTACGGGGCGCTCCGCCTCGGGGTGTGTCCTACAGGGCCACGCCCAGCAGGGCGTCCACCGCCCTGGTCACCAGGCCCGGGGCGCCGGTGTCCGTGCCGCCCCGCTCCTCCTGCCCGGCAGCCCAGCGGTCCACGGCCGCGAGGGCGGTGGGGGCGTCCAGGTCGTGGGAGAGGGCCTCGCGGATCTCCTCCACCAGGGCGTCGGCGGAGGGGCCGTCGGGGCGGGAGACCGCCGCGCGCCAGCGCCCGAGGCGGGCCACGGCGTCCTGGAGGACCTGGTCGGTCCACTCCCAGTCGGCCCGGTAGTGGTGGGCCAGCAGGGCGAGGCGGATCGCGGCGGGGTCGACGCCGTCGCGGCGCAGCGCGGAGACGAAGACGAGGTTGCCCTTGGACTTGGACATCTTCTCGCCGTCCAGGGCGACCATGCCGGCGTGCACGTACGCCTTGGCCATCGGGAACTCGCCGGTGAGCACCTGGGCGTGCGAGGCGCCCATCTCGTGGTGCGGGAAGGCGAGGTCGGAGCCGCCGCCCTGCACGTCGAAGCCCATGCCGAGGTGGTCCAGGGCGATGGCCACGCACTCGATGTGCCAGCCGGGCCGGCCGGGGCCGAGCGAGGCGCCGTCCCAGCTGGGCTCGCCCTCGCGGGCCGCCATCCACAGCATCGGGTCCAGCGGGTTCTTCTTGCCCGGGCGGTCCGGGTCGCCGCCGCGTTCGGCGGACAGCAGCCGCATGGCGGCGGCGTCCAGGTGCGAGACCTTGCCGAAGTTCGGGTCGGACTCGACGGAGAAGTAGATGTCGCCGTCCAGGTCGTACGCCGCGCCGATCTCGCGCAGCCGCTCCACGAGGGGGACGATGCCGGGTATGGCCTCGACCGCCCCTATGTAGTGGCGGGGCGGGAGCATCCGCAGGGCGGTCATGTCCTCGCGGAACAGGGCCGTCTCGCGCTCGGCGAGGGCGGTCCAGTCGAGGTTGTCCCGCACGGCCCGCTCCAGCAGCGGGTCGTCGACGTCGGTGACGTTCTGGACGTAGTGAACCTGCCGCTTGGTGTCGAGCCACACGCGCTGGACGAGGTCGAACGCGTTGTAGGTCGCCGCGTGACCCATGTGGGTCGCGTCGTACGGCGTGATGCCGCAGACGTACAGACGGGCGACGGGACCGGGGTCGAGGGTGACCAGACCGCCGGTCGCGGTGTCGTGGATCCTCAGGTCGCGGCCCTGACCAGGCAGGGCGGGGACCTCGGAAGCGGGCCAGGCATGCATGTACATGAGCCTAACCGGCACCCGGCCGCGTATACGAACGGGATCGGGCCGGATGACCGGTTCGGCGTTCTTGAACATTTGCGCCGGATGTGCTGGGAGACGGCACGCGCCCGGGCGCCGGACGGGTCTACACGGGTGGCCAGGGGATGGCGGGCCAGTCGCCGCCCGGCTCCGGGTGCCGGCCGGAGGCGAGCAGCGCGTCGACCCGCGCACGCGTGGCGTCGATTTCGGCCATCGTGATCAGCGCGGCCAGCCGGGCGGCCAGCGGGCCGTCCAGGGCGTCCCGCAGGCCCTTGAGGACACCGACGGCCTGGTCCGGGAGCGGCTCGCCGGCCCAGCCCCACAGCAGGGTGCGCAGCTTGTTCTCGACGTTGAAGGTGACGCCGTGGTCGATGCCGTAGAGCCGGCCGTCGGCGGTGGGCAGCAGGTGGCCGCCCTTGCGGTCGGCGTTGTTGATGACCGCGTCCAGGACGGCGAGCCGGCGCAGCCGCTCGTCGTCGGCGTGCACCAGCAGCGCGGTGCGGCCCTCGCCGACGTCGGCGAGTCCGACCGCCTTCCAGCCCGGCTCCGGCTCCTCGCCGTCGACCAGGGCGAGCAGCTCGGCCTCCGCGTGGACGTCGATCCACAGCTGGCACATGCCCTCGCCGTAGGGCCCCTCGCGCAGCACGGTGGGCGGCACCAGTCCCCAGCCGGTGGCCTCGGAGACCTCGTAGGCGGCCACCTCGCGGCCGGCCAGGGTGCCGTCGGGGAAGTCCCACAGGGGACGCTCCCCGGCGACCGGCTTGTACACGCAGGAGGCCTGGCGGCCGTCGAGGGCGACCGTGCAGAACAGGGCCGCGTTGGACGCCTCGCGGATCCGCCCGCGTACGGTCAGCTCACCCCGTGCGAGCAGCTCGGCCGGGTTCGGATCGGCCGTCACGCTCCGCGGCGGTATCCGTTCTGGCGCGGACATACGTGTCCTTCCGGATCGAGCGGGAGGCTGCACAGCGGGCACGGCGGCCGCCCGGCGTTGACGACGTCGAGGGCGCGCTTGGCGAAGGCCCGGGCCTGCGCGCCGGTCAGCCGGACCCGCAGCATCGGGGGTCCGTTCTCCTCGTCCTGGAGCAGGCGCTCCTCGGCCTCGGCGAGGTCTTCCTCGGTGTCCGCGTCCAGCTCGACCAGCGCCTGGGCCTCGACGATCATGCGCTGGTCCTCGCCGTCCCAGGCCAGGGCCATGGTGCCGACGCGGAACTCCTCCTCGATGGGGGTGTCGAGCGGTGCGGTGTCGGTGATCTCGGCGGGCGCGACGGCGGGGACGGCGGCGCTGCCGCCACTACGCCGTACGACCTCGTCCAGCAGTTCGTCCATGCGCTCGGCGAGCGCGGCGACCTGGGTCTTCTCCAGGGCCACGCTGGTCACCCGGGGGCCCGCGATGGCCTGGAGGAAGAACGTACGGCGCCCGGGCAGTCCGACCGTGCCGGCCACGAAGCGGTCCGGCTGGTCGTAGAGGAACACCTGACGGGACACGTCCTGTCTCCATTGGGTCGTGGTTTCCAGAGGTTCGGCGGTTGGCCGCACGGGAAAGCGAACGGGCTGGGTCGCTTCACCCTACTGCGGCCGACGATCACGGTGCGCCCGCACCGCCCCCGACCGGTGCGTCGCCCTCGCCGGGTTCCTCGCGCGGGACGAGCGAAGCGAAGTCCCCGGTGTCGCCGAGCCGGACGAGGTACGGCCTGAGCCGGGTGTAGCGGATGGCGGTGACGGAGCACGGCTCGACGGAGATCCGCTGGAAGAGGTCGAGGTGCAGGCCGAGGGCGTCGGCGACGAGGGACTTGATGATGTCGCCGTGGGAGCACATCAGGTAGACGGCCTCGGCGCCGTGGTCGCGCTCCACGCGCGCGTTCCACTCGCGTACGGCCTCGGCGGCGCGGGTCTGCATGGCCCGCATGGACTCGCCGCCGGGGAATGCGGCGGCGGACGGGTGGGCCTGGACGACCTCCATCAGCGGCTCGTCGTTCAGCTCGGCGAGCTTGCGGCCGGACCAGTCGCCGTAGTGGCACTCGCCGATCCGCTCGTCGGTGTGGGAGCGCAGGCCGGGGCGGTCCTGGAGCAGCGGGGCCACGGTCTCCTGGCAGCGCTGGAGGGGGCTGGTGACGACCTCGGAGATCGGCAGTCCGGCGAGCCGCCGGGGCAGCGCGGCGGCCTGCGCGGCGCCGCGCTCGTCCAGGGCGACGCCGGGCGTCCAGCCGGCGAGCAGTCCCGAGGTGTTGGCGGTGGAACGTCCGTGCCTTACGAGGATCAGCGTGGGCATGCGGCAAGGGTAGGCGCATCGGATGGTGCGCCGATGACCGGGCGAAGGGAGAATGCGCTCCGTGATCGTCGACTGCGCCGTCTACCGGCACGGGCACCGCACCGAGGGGCCGTCGGACCTGTCCGACGCGCTCGCGGGGGCGCGGGCCGCGGGCGGCTTCGTGTGGATCGGCCTGCACGAGCCCTCAGAGCGGGAGTTCGACCTGGTCACCCAGGAGTTCGGGCTGCACCCGCTGGCGGTGGAGGACGCCCTGAAGGCACATCAGCGGCCCAAACTGGAGGTGTACGACGACTCGCTGTTCATGGTGCTGAAGCCGGTGGTGTACGAGCCCGAGAGCGACACGGTCTCGGCCGGCGAGGTGATGGTCTTCGTCGGCGAGAACTTCGTGGTGACGGTCCGGCACGGTGAGGGCGCGCCGCTCAAGGCCGTGCGGCAGCGGCTGGAGGAGGAGCCGGAGATGCTCGGCAAGGGCCCCACCTCCGTGCTGTACGCGATCGCCGACGCCACCGTCGACCACTATCTGGAGGTGGCGACGGAGCTGCAGAACGACCTGGACGAGCTGGAGGCGGAGGTGTTCCGGCCGGACACCGGCGGTTCCCGCAACACCGCGTCCCGGATCTACACGTTCAAGCGGCAGATCCTGGAGTTCCGCCGGGCGACGGGACCGCTGACGCTGCCGCTGACCCGGCTGGCCGGCACCGGCCCGCTGGGCACGTCGGTGCCGTTCGTGCACGACAAGTCCCGGCCCTTCTTCCGGGACGTGGGCGACCACCTCACGCGCGTGAACGAGTCCGTGGAGGCCCTGGACCGGCTGGTGTCGGACATCCTGTCGGCCCATCTGGCGCAGATGAGCGTCCGGCAGAACGACGACATGCGGAAGATCTCCGCGTGGGCGGCGATGGCCGCGGTGCCCACGATGATCGCGGGGATCTACGGCATGAACTTCGACCACATGCCCGAGCTGCACTGGGTGTGGTCGTACCCGGCGGTGATCGTGCTGATGGCCGCGCTGGAGGTGCTGCTGTACGGGCTGTTCAAGCGGCGTGGCTGGCTGTGAGGGCCGGTCCGGGCGCGTTTGGACGGGCCCGTGAGGCGTTCGCGCGGACGAGTGGGCGGAAGAAGCGGAAGAAGGGGCCCGGAGGTCGTAACCGTGCGGCGCCGGGCGCGTTGTTCCCGGTGACGGCCGTGGCGGGGAAGACCCCCGAGCCCCCACCACGGCCGTGAAATCTCCCTCACGCCAGTCCGGCGCGCTCCAGGGCCTCGCCGCCGGCCCGCAGGGAGGCGAGCCGCTCCTCCAGCGTGAAGCCGGCCGGGGACAGGCTGAGCGTGGTGACCCCGGCGTCGGCGTAGGCACGCATCCGGTCGGCGATGCGGGAAACGGAGCCCAGCAGGGTGGTCCGGTCGATGAGGTCCTGCGGGATCGCGGCGGCGGCGCCCTGCTTGTCCCCGGACAGGTACTTCCGCTGGATCTCGGCGGCCTCCTTCTCGTAGCCCATGCGCTGGGCGAGCCGGTTGTAGAAGTTCTGCCTGGCGCTGCCCATGCCGCCCACGTACAGGGCGGTGTAGGGGCGGAAGGTGTCGGCGAGCCGGGCCACGTCCCGGTCGTCGCCGACGGCGATCGGCAGCGTCGGGCACACGTCGAACCCGTCCAGCGTGAGGCCCGCCTTCTCCCGGCCGGCCCGCAGGTGCCGGACGGTGGTCTCCTCCAGGTGCTCGGCCGAGGGGAAGATCAGCAGCGCGCCGTCGGCGATCTCGCCGGTCTGCTCCAGGTTCTTCGGGCCGATGGCCGCGATGTAGAGCGGGATGTGCTCGCGCTGCGGGTGCACGGTCAGCTTGATCGGCTTGCCGGGGCCGCCGGGCAGCGGCAGCGTCCAGTGCTCGCCCTCGTGCGTCAGCCGCTCCCGGGTCATCGCCTTGCGGACGATCTCGACGTACTCGCGGGTGCGGGCCAGCGGCTTGTCGAACGGGACGCCGTACCAGCCCTCGGACACCTGCGGGCCGGAGACGCCGAGGCCGAGCCGGAACCGGCCGCCGGAGAGCGAGTCGAGCGTGGCCGCGGTCATCGCCGTCATCGCGGGCTGGCGGGCGGGGATCTGGAAGATGGCGGACCCGATGTCGATGCGCTCGGTCTGCGCGGCGACCCAGCTGAGCACGGTGGCCGCGTCGGAGCCGTAGGCCTCGGCGGCCCAGCACACCGCGTAGCCCAGCCGGTCGGCCTCCTGCGCCACGGCCAGGTTGTCGCCGTCCATTCCGGCACCCCAGTAACCGAGGTTGATCCCGAGCTGCATGCGCGATTCCCCTTACCCGTGAGTAACGTGCTTGTGGGCAGACCATAGCGCGGGAACGGCGGGGGGCGGCAGGGCGGCGGCGGGTCCCGTGTCCGCCCCGCCTCCCCGCGGCACGCGGCCCGGACCTCCGCGGTCGTGGTTGTCCACAGGCCACCCACCACACCGGTTCCGGCCAGTAATCTCGCCCGCATGGAGCAGAGGCATCTCGGCCGTACCGGCCTGCGCGTGTCCAGGATCGGACTCGGCACCCTCACCTGGGGGCGGGACACCGACGAGCACGACGCCGCCGACATGCTGAAGACGTTCTGGGAGGCCGGCGGCACCCTCGTCGACACCGCCGACGTGTACGGCGACGGGGAGGCGGAGTATCTGCTCGGGCGGCTCATGGACGGGCTGGTGCCCCGGCGGGATCTGGTCGTCTCCACGAAGGCCGGCAGCGTGCCCGACCCCGACCGCCGCTTCGACGGCTCCCGCGGCCATCTGCTCGCCGCGCTCGACGCCTCCCTGGAACGCCTGGGCACGGAGTACGTCGACCTGTGGCACGTGCACGCCTACGACCCGAAGACCCCGCTGGAGGAGACCCTCCAGGCCCTCGACCTCGCGGTGAGCAGCGGCCGGGCCCGGTACGCGGGCGTCTCCAACTTCTGCGGCTGGCAGCTGGCCAAGGCGGCCACCTGGCAGCTCGCGGCGCCGGGCGCCCGCACCCGGCTGGCCAGCACCCAGATGGAGTACTCGCTGCTCCAGCGCGGTGTGGAGCGCGAGGTGCTGCCGGCCGCGCTCGACCTCGGCGTGGGCCTGCTGCCGTCCTCCCCGCTGGGGCGGGGCGTGCTGACCGGCAAGTACCGGCACACCACTCCCCCGGACTCGCGCGGCGCCTCCGAGCACCTCGCGCTGTTCGTCGAGCCGTACCTGGACGACACCGCGACGCGCATCGTGGACGCGGTGACGACGGCGGCCGACGGGCTCGCGGTGACCCCGCTCCAGGTGGCCCTGGCGTGGGTGCGCGACCGGCCCGGGGTGGCCGCGCCGATCGTCGGCGCGCGCACGGCGCAGCAGCTCACGGCGGCGTTGTCAGTGGAGACCCTTAGTCTTCCTGACGAGATCTGCCGGGCGCTGGACGATGTGTCGGCGCCCGTGCACCGCTATCCCGATCACGACTGGAGCACGCTGTGAGCACGGAGCCGGAGACCACGGAGGAAGCCGGGCCGGGGACGCCGGACACCCGTGAGACGCGGGAGGAGGGCGCCGACGCGGGCACCGGGGGCGTACCGGCCGGGGGTACGGGGACGGCCGGCGGCACGGACACGGACGAGGGCCCGGAAGGCGCCGGAGGGGGCGCCGGCGCGCGTGCCCAGGGGCGTCCCGAGGAGGGCGTCGCGGCCGGGGAGACGGAGTCCGCCGACGGGGCCGGTGCCCCGGAGAGCGCCGCGGCCCCGGCCGGGGCCGGTGCTTCGGAGGGGACCGGGGGCGCCGGCGCCGAGGGCGGTGCGGCCGGGCTGTCCGAGGTGGAGGCCGAGCTGGCCGCGCAGCGGATCGAGCGGGAGCGGATCGAGCGGCGCAAGGCCGAGAAGAAGGCCCCCATCGACAGCGGCGCCAAGCTCAGCGGCACGGCGGCCGACCTGCTCGCGGCGGTCCGGGCGGTGGAGAGCGGCGAGAAGCCGGTGGCCACGGTGTTCGCCGAGCCGGCGCCGGCCCCGCGCCGCCCCGCCCCGGAGCCGGTACGCCGCCCCCAGCCCGCCCCCGCCCCGGCCGCGCCCGGCGTCCCCGCGCCGGAGACCGTCGACGCCGTGCGCCGGGTGCTCGCCGAGGGCGGCGCGCCGGACACGCTCGCCCCGCAGGTGGCGGCGGCGCTCGGCGAGGGCGCCGGCCCCGCGCTCCGGGAGGACCCCTGGCAGCTGCTCCGCGTCGGCGGGGTCCGGCCGGAGCAGGCCGACGGCTTCGCGCGGGCGCTGCTCGGTCCGGACTGCGGCCCGGGCGACGAGCGGCGGGGCCGGGCGCTGACGGTCTGGCTGCTGGAACAGGCGGCCGTGGCCGGCCACACCGCCCTGGAGCTGCCCGCGCTCGCCGCGGCGCTCGGCCGGCAGGGGGTGCCGGACCCCGACGCGGCGGTGCAGGGCGCGCTCGCCGAGGGCGAGGCGCTGGCGTTCCAGGACGCCCTGGAGGAGCCCGGTGCGCCCGCGCCCCGGGACACCGACGAGGAGCAGGAGCCGCCGGTCCGGGTCCTGGTCGGTCTGGAGCGGTACGCCCTGGCCGAGGAGAGCCTCGCCGACGGGCTGGCCCGGCTGGCCAACTCGGTGCCCGAGGAGGCCGGGCAGGCGTGGGAGGCGGTCACGGCCGGGCTGTCCGGCGGCGCCGCCGAGCTGGCCCGCGCGGTCGCCGGACACGGCCTGGTGCTGCACACCGGCGGTGAGGCGGCCCGCGCCGAACCGGCCGCGCTGCTCGCCGCCGCCCGCGCGGCGGGCCTGCGGGCCTACGCCGCCTGCCACACCCCGGACGGATGCCACCGCCTGACCGCGCACCTGGGCGGGGCCCCCGGGCGGCAGGGCGGAGACAGCGGGTGGCCGGGGGAGGATCCCGCACGGCAGGGCGTGGACGCCGGACGGCCCGGCGAAGCCGCCACGGAGCGGGGCACGGAGCCCGCGCGGCACGGCGGACACCCCGCGGAGGCAGGCCTCCGCCCGGCGGAACACGCGGCTGACCCGGCGCGGCCAGGCGATGCGGGCGGGCGGCCGGACGCGGAGCCCGGGCGGCCGGCCGCCCCTCCCGGCGCACGCGGTGTCTTCACCGTGGCCGGGCTGCTGGGCGGTGCCGAGGGGCCCGGGCGGGACGCCGACGGGGCCCTGGAGCTGGATCTGCTGATCGTGCTGGACGCGCCGCAGCTCGACGTGGAGAGTGCCGCGATGCTGGTGGAGTCGCTGCCCGACGGGGCCCGGCTGGTGCTCAGCGGTGACCCGGGGGTGCTGTGGTCCGCCGGGCCGGGCCGGGTCTTCGCCGACCTGCTCGCGGCCCGTGTCTGCCCGCAGGCCGTCTCCCGCGTCCCGGACCCGGGCCCCCTCGGCGAGCTGGTCTCCGGCATCGGTGCCGGCGAGCTGAACCAGGTCGCGGCCCCCGGCAAGGAGATCGTCATCGTGCCGGTGCGGGACGCGGGCGAGGCCGTGCACCGGACGGTGCAACTGGTGGCGGACTCGGTGCCGCGGGCGCTCGGCGTCCCGGCCGACCGGACCGTGGTGATCACCCCGGGCCACGGCGGCGCCGCGGGCACCCGCGTACTGAACTCCGCCCTGAAGGAGCGCCTGAACCCCGGCCCCGGCCGGTTCGGCGGCTTCGACCCCGGCGACCGGATCGTCTACTCCCCCGCGCCGGGGCGCACCGTGCCGGGTGTGGTGGTGAAGGCCGACGCCGAGGGGCTGCACCTGTCGTGCGCCGGCGCCCCCGTCGTCGTACCGCGCGAGCGGGTGGAGGGCGCCGTGCGGCACGGCTGGGCGCTGACCGCGCACCAGGCGGTGGGCGCCCGCTGGCCCGCGGCGGTCGTGGTGCTGCCCGGCGACGCCGCGGGGGTGCTCAGCCGCCCGTGGGTGTACACGGCGTTCGGCCGGGCGGAACGGCACCTGTCCGTGGTCCACGGCGTGGAGCAGGCCCTGCCGAGGGCGGTCGCGGAGGTCCCGGCCAAGCCCCGCACCACGCGTCTGGTCACCCTGCTGCGCCCGCCGGTGCCGGCGAGCTGACCTGGTCGTCCGCCCCCGCCGCCGCGGGGGTGCGGACGGTGGTGCCGTGACGGGCCAGGCCCGCACGGCACCGCCGGGTCCGGCTCACTTGTCGGCGTCGAGCGGCTCCAGCTCTTCGTCGTCCTCGACGAAGTCCAGCTCGTCCTCGTCCTCGTCGTCGGCGGCCGCGTCGTCGTCGAAGACCGCGCTCACGTCGAAGCGGCACACCACCGCCTGCGGATCGATGTGCTCGAAGGGCGCAGCGAGCCACTCCCCGGCCTCGGGCGGTTCCTCCGTCGCCGTGACCCAGAGCGTGGAGTCACCCTCCTCCAGGCCGAATTCCTTGTGCCGGGAGGCGATCTCGTCCGGCTCGAACTCGCCGAAGAGGATCCCCAGCGCGCCGGGAACGGACCCGGCGGCCTCGTCGTCCCCGCCCTCGTCGTACTCCGCCGCCTCGACCCGCTGGGCCTGCGCCAGCAGCCGCTGCGGTTCCGCGACGGTGTAGTCGCGGCGGATCAGCACACTGATCGCATGGGGCTCCTCGGGCCCGGCGTACGGCGGCAGTGCGTCCTCCGCGCCGGGGATCTCGAAGGGTGTGACCTCGTCGAAACGGTCGTAGAGCAGCTCGTCGTACGCCTCGGCGGCTGCGGCCAGCTGGTTGAACGCCTCGGAGACGGCCGGGTCGTCCTCCCCCGACCTGCGTTCGATCGCAGCGAGATGACGGTCGAGCGCGGTCTTGACCGCCTCGGCGGCGGCGCGTACCTCGGCAGCGGTGGGCTGCGCAGCATCAGACATAGTGCAGACGCTATCCGTACCTGGCACCAGCCCGCACAATAGATGCGATGCCGGAATACGAATTTGTCGACGTGTACGTGCCGCGCGGGGTCTCCCGCAAGGAGGCGACACGTCTGCTGACGGATCATGCCGAGTACGGACACTGGGAGTTGGACCGACTGAGTCTGTTGCGCGACGGCAGTCGCAGGGTGCGGCTGCGCCGGCGGATCATCCGCCAGGTGCGGGCCACATGGTGAGCCCGGGGATGTGATCGGACACGAACGGAGCGGGCCCCGCCGGCATGGCAGGGCCCGCTCCGTTTTCCGCTCACGGCCGTGCGCTCAGCGCCGTGCCGTCATCGTGCGGCGCGGGCCCTGCGGTACAGGACCGTGCCCGCGAGCAGCGCGCCCGCGCCGGCCGGGAGCGCGACGCCGAGCGGCACGTCACCGCCCGTGTGCGCGAGTTGACCGCCGGCCACCGCCTGCGCGGAGCGGCTCGCGTGGGCCGTGACCCGGGACCCGCCGTGGGGGGCCGGGGTGTGCTCGCGGGGCGGGGTGCCCGTGCCGGGGTGCCCGGGCCGTCCGGGTCCGGCCGGGTGGCCCGGCTCGCCGGGGGTGCCCGGCTTCCCCGGGAGGGTGGGACGGCCCGGCTCTCCCGGCTTCCCGGGCCGGTCCGGGTTCCCCGGCTGACCCGGCTGCCCGGGGCGGCCCGGCTCTCCCGGTCCTCCCGGCCTGCCGGGCGGGGTGCCGTGCCCCCCGTGGTCGGCGCAGTCGTTGCCCACCGCGGCGTTGCCCACCCCGATGACGTCGACGCTGTTGCCGCACACGTTCACCGGGGCGTCGACCGGCACCTGGACGGTGTTGCCGGATCCGACGCCCGGCGAGCCGCCGGCACGGCCGTGCGCGTGCGAGCCGCCGGCGCCGCCGGGCCGGCCCGCCGAGGTGCCGGCGTGGTGGCCGCAGCCGTTGCCCACCGACGGGTTGAGCAGCCCGACGACGCTCACGGTGTTGCCGCAGATGTTCACCGGAGCGTGCACCGGCGCCTGCACCGTGTTGCCGGACAGTACTCCCGGCGAGCCCCCGGCGGTGCCCGTCGCGCCCGAGTCGGCGTGTGCGTAGCCGCTCGCGGCGGCGATCACGCCGGTCGCGGCGGCCATGGTCATCAGGCCCTTGCGCGTGCCCTGTCGCATGCTGGATTCCCCCCTGCCTTCCGTGCTCTGGTTCTCGGAGAAGCCGGTCGGGGGCGGGGGGGGGGGGGGGGGGGGGGGGGGGGGGGGGGGGGGGGGGGGGGGGGGGGAG
>NZ_JBVJOT010000096.1:0-19519 GCF_055583025.1 Streptomyces sp. NPDC104831 | reverse complement strand
CCCCCCCCCCCCCCCCCCCCCCCCCCCCCCCCCCCCCCCCCCCCCCCCCCCCCCCCCCCCCCCCCCCCCCCCCCCCCCCCCCCCCCCCCCCCGCGGCCGTGGAGAGGGACTAGGACCGCCACCGTGGAGAGGGGCGAGGACCCGCGGCCGCGAAGAGGGCGAGGCCCGGGCGCCGGGGCGCGGAGGCTCGTGGTTCCGTGGAGCTGCGGGCCCGTGGATTCGTGGATCCGTGAGCTTGGGCCGGTAGCCCCGTGGAGCTGTGCCCCGTAGCCCCCTGCGCCCTCTTGAGATCCGTAGGCCCGGCCAGGCGACGGCGCTCGAAGCCGGGGCTGGGTCCGGATCTAGGTCCGGTCCGGGTCTTGGTCTTGGGGCGGTGTCAGCCCTGGAGGAGCTTCTTCACCACGGCGGCGACCCGGCCGCCCTCGGCCAGCCCGGCCACCTTCGGGTTCACGATCTTCATGACGGCGCCCATGGCCCGCGGCCCCTCGGCACCGGCCGCCTTCGCCTCCGCCACGGCCTGCTCGACGATCGCGTGCAGCTCCTCGTCGGACAGCTGCTTGGGCAGGTAACCGGCGAGCACCTCGCCCTCCGCCTTCTCCCGCTCGGCCTGCTCGGGACGGCCTCCCTGGGCGAAGGCATCGGCCGCCTCCCGGCGCTTCTTCGCCTCGCGGGTGATCACCTTGAGGATCTCGTCGTCGGAGAGCTCCCGCTTCTCCTTGCCCGCGACCTCCTCCTTGGTGATCGCGGCGAGGGTCAGCCGGAGCGTCGAGGAGCGGAGCTCGTCGCGCTCCTTGATCGCGGCGTTGAGGTCGTCCTGCAGCTTCGACTTGAGCGTGGTGGTCATGGCCCGATTGTCGCAGGTACACGTCCACGCGTGCCCGCCCATTTCCCCGCCGGCCCCCTTCCCCGGGCCCGTCCGTCCCTCGTCCGTCCCTCGTCCGTCCCTCGCGCGACGGGCGCCCGTCCGCCCCCACCCGCCTCACCGCTCCGCACCCGTCCCCATCTCCCCGTTCCCGTCCGCCGGACCGGTGGCCGGTCTCGGCGCGCCCAACCCGTCTGACACGATGGACAGATGCGCGCGCGATACGGAATCCCCCTGGGAATCGTGGCGGCCGGCACCGCCGGCCTGGTCTACGCGGCGGGCTTCGAGGCCCGCTCCTTCCGCCTCCGACGGGTCACGGTCCCCGTCCTGCCCCCGGGCATGCGCCCGCTGCGCGTCCTCCAGGTCTCCGACATCCACATGGTCGGCGGCCAGCGCAAGAAGCAGCGCTGGTTGCAGTCGCTGGCCGGGCTCCGCCCCGACTTCGTGATCAACACCGGGGACAACCTGTCGGACCCCGAGGGCGTCCCCGAGGTGCTGGACGCCCTCGGCCCGCTGATGGAGTTCCCTGGGGCGTACGTCTTCGGCTCCAACGACTACTACGGCCCCAAGCTGCGCAACCCCGCCCGCTACCTGCTGGAGAAGGCGAGCGGACGCCACGGGCTGAACGGCAACGCGCCGGCGGTGGGGGCGGTCCACAACCCGTGGGAGGACCTGCGGGACGGCTTCGACTCGGCGGGTTGGCTGAACCTGACCAACACGCGGGGAGTCCTCAAGATCGAGGGCGTCTCCATCGAGCTGACCGGTCTGGACGACCCGCACATCAAGCGGGACCGCTACGCCCGGGTGGCCGGCGGTCCGTCGGAGGGGCACGACTTCTCGCTCGGCGTGGTCCACGCACCCTACCTGCGGGTACTGGACGCGTTCACGGCGGACGACTACCCCCTGATCCTGGCCGGCCACACCCACGGCGGCCAGCTGTGCATCCCCTTCTACGGCGCCCTGGTCACCAACTGCGACCTGGACACGGAACGCGTGAAGGGCCTGTCCACGCACACGGCGGACGGCCGTACGTCCTACCTCCACGTCTCGGCGGGCTGCGGCACCAACCGCTACACCCCGGTCCGCTTCGCCTGCCCGCCCGAGGCGACGCTGCTGACGTTGGTGGAGCGGGGGTAGGAGGCGGGGGGTCGAGGGGCGGCAGGGGAAGGGGTAAGGGCAGGGCCCATGAGGGCCCCGAACCCGCGACCCAGGCACCGGGCCCCGAGCACCGGGTCCCGGGCACGGGGGCCTGTAACCCACCCGGCGCAACCCACCTGGCCGCTCCCCTCCCCCGCTCCTAGCGTGAGGGCATGACCGCCCCGATACCCAGGGACATCCCGGACCTGCCCGCGGTCCCGGGCCCGCCCGTCCTGCTGCCCGCGCCGGTGCCGGCCACGGCGGTGGTGGCCCCGGTACGCCGCCCGGCGGCCGCGGTGTTCCGCCTGCTGATCTCCGTGGCGGCGGCGGGCGGGGTCGCGCTGGAGCTGCTGCTGGGCAGCCCGGCCCGCGTAATGAGCCACTTCAGCGTGCAGGCCGGCGTCATGGTGGCCTTGATCATGTTCCTGTCGGCGGCGAGGGCCTGGCGGGCCCGCCGCCCTCTCCCGTCGTCGGTGACCGGCGCCGCGCTCCTCTACGTGGTGGCCGGCGCGCTGGTCTACCACCTGCTCCTGGCCCACACGACGCCTCCGTTCTCGCTGACCGGCGCGACGTCGGCGCCGGCGCGCTGGCACGCCCAGTGGACGGCGCTCCAGATCCTCCACGTGCTGGTCCCGGCTGCGGCGGTACTGGACTGGCTGCTGCTCACACCGGCGCCCCGCCTGCACCTGCGCCAGACCGCGGCGTGGATGCTCTATCCCTTGGCCTACCTGGCCTTCTCCTTCATCCGCACCGCGTTCCTCCCGCCGGCCGACCCGTCCCGGCACCTCTATCCCTTCCTGGACGTGACGGCCCACGGCTACCGCGGCACCCTGGCGAACGCGCTCCTCCTGGGCCTCGGCATCTACGCCCTGGGCATCCTCCTGGTGACCCTGGACCACACCCGCCCGTCCCCGACCCGCCACCGCGTCTGAACCGGATTTCGCCTACAGCCCCCAGTGGGCTAAAGTAAACGTCGTCGCCGCGGGAAGCAGCGACACCGGGGTGTAGCGCAGCTTGGCAGCGCGCTTCGTTCGGGACGAAGAGGTCGTGGGTTCAAATCCCGCCACCCCGACGCCGTAGTACCAGTTCAGGGGCCTGATCCGCTTAGCGGGTCGGGCCCCTGAGTGGTTCCAGGAGCCGTTTGGGGAGCCACTTGGGAGCCGAACTCAGGACACGGCTCCCCGTGGCACGGATACCGCCGCGCTTTGGGACGAGGCTTGGCAGCTGATCCGGCGGACTGGGGTACCCCGTGCACATCCGAGGGCACCACGAGCCGACCACTTCACGATTTCGCACGTCCCGGACGACGTGTCGCCAGAGCTCACGCCGAGCACGATGCCTCGGACGCCACCGTCACCCTCGCGCGGCTCGGCGGTCGAGATGACGGTGTGGCCGGACCTGTCGCTGTCGCCAGGGGGGCACATGTCACCACGCGCTAGGAGTCGCCAGGACCCCGAACGAGAGGCCCACGCGCTCCTCCCTCACCGACCGGAAGACAGCCCCTACATAGGCGAGTTCACCAGGTGCTTCCCGAACGCCCCATCCATTTCTGCCGTTTCGGCTGAGTCGAGTGCCACACTGGTAGTGGCTTTGCTTCGGGGGTCACTCCGCAGGCCGTGCGAGCGTCGAACGGCGCAGGCACGCGACGGGACTTGGGAATCGCCCAGTACTGATCGTCTCGCACGTCCAGAGACTCGAACGGCGCCAAGCGACGATCAAGGGAACGTGGGCGTGACCCCCTCGTCCTCGCGCACCACGCGACCCGTGGTCTGAGGAGGAGCGCCGTGGAGCCCCACGACGAGATCGAGAACGTACTTCCGCCCGACGCCCTGTTCTGGGCGATGGAGCCGTTCGGCCCGCCCTTGGGCGAGGCCGCGTGCAGCACGTGGGATCCGAAGCGGTTCCCCACCATGAGGGAGCAGCAGGCAGCCTTCGACGGGGAACCGACCGTGCCGGAGCGGGACGTCCCGCAGGCCCGGGCCATGTGCCGTACGTGCCCGCTGCTGGACAGCTGCCGCCGTTACGCCCAGGACAGTCGGGACGAGCACGTATTCCTGGCCGGGGAGACCGCCGAGGAGCGCCGTAAGAAGTGGCGGAAGACCGGCGAGATCGCCAAACGGCGTCGACGGGTGGCTGAGCTGTACGCCCTGAATGTGCCGACGGCGATCATCGCACGGCTGCTCGGGCACGCCGAGCGTTCGATTCGCAGCGACCTGCACGAGCTCGGCAAGCGCTCGCAACTGCCCCCCACTGCCTGAGACGACCGGCCGCCGGCGGACCCGCTCCGTCGGCGGCATTCACGCAGGCCCCTCTCTTCCTGCGCTACCCCGTACCCCCTTGCCGATCACCCCACTCATGGAGGACGACATGACGGATCAGGACGCCACCGAGTACGAGGAGATGACCGAGGAGGTGGAGGAGTCCGACGTCGTGGACGACGAGCTCGATACAGACGAGGACACGGACCAGGAAAGCGCGACGATCTGGTCGCGCTTCGGCGATAGTGACCTGCCGACGTTGCCGAAGATGGGGGCGGTAATCCGCGCCGCCAAGGCGGGCGCGGAGGCCGGACTGCCTCCCGAGTTCGCCACCGCCCTGGCCCACGCCGCTGTCGACCCCAGTGAGCTCAGGTCGTTGCTGAGGCGTCCGACTCGCGTCAACATCGCCGGAGGCGTCATCGAGGCGATCGACCTCGACCTCTACGTACCCGGCCTGGTACCGCTACCCACCAACAACCGCACCATGGAACGGCGGGTGTATCCGGCGGCCGGCGCCGAGGGGTACGCGGGACCACTGACCGGCCCCCGTTCCCCGTCCGGTGAGACCACCACGCTCTGGATCGAGGGCGAGGACGTCAGCCACGTGCAGGACGAGACGGAGCGGGCGCGTGAGTTCATCCTGGCGAACAACAACCTGCGCGAGTCCATCGCCGCGCGCGGCATCGCCATGCCGGTGAACGTTGTTTTCTTCGAGCTGCGGCACCGCGACGGCGAACCCTCTATGCCCCTCCTGGGGACAGCGGACGGCTCCAGCCGCATCACCAACGCCCACTACGTCCTGGGGCTCACCGACCCACAGACGCACTACCACTTCCCCACGGACCGCGACGACTACCGACGCTTCATCGGCTCAATCAGCGAGGCCGACCCTGATGCGTTGCGTCCCGCCGCCCGTCGGCGGCTGATACGACAGCGCAACGCACTGATTACTCCAGCCCGCGTATTTCTCCGCTTCTCTCCTACCAAGGGGGGCTACGACTACGCGCGCGCAGTCAACGCCTTCGTCGGCATGCTGCACGTCGATCCTCCGCGGCCATGGAGTCAAACGGGCAAACTCGAAGCCATGGCCGAAGCGGTCCTGGACGTACTCCGCAGCGCGGACGTACTCGACGATCCCGTCCACGACTACCTGGCAGGTCTTCTTACCCCAGACCAAGCCGAGGACGAGGGGCTCCCCGTCGAGCGTGACGAGCAGGCGGCCTTTGTGCTCGCAGCCCTGCTTCGCGAGCAACATCGGGACCTCGTCGAACGTGGGATCCGCGACGTCACCGCCAAGAAGAGCGTCAGCCCCGGCCGACGAACGGACGTGATCGCGGAGTTGGCTCTCCGGCCCACCCGGAGCATCGCCACTACCCTGGATGCCAAGGACGCCGAGCGCCAGCGGGCGGAGCGGATGCGCGCCGCCTACCTACGTTGTGCTCGGCTGACGCGGTACGCGACCGCAGAGTGGAAGGTCACCGGTCGGTCGCCAGAGAAACTCCTTAAGGCAGCTCTGGAGGAACTGCGCGCTGACCCCTCCAGCTCTCATGCCGACCCCACCCGGTGGGTCAACCGGCTGGAACTGGCGGCCATAGCCCAATACCATCTCACCGCCTGGGGCGGGCTGCGACGTGAAGCCATGGGCAACACCGGGGCCGACAAGCGCGGCCCGCAGCAAATCCTGGAAGCGATGCTCCGCGACGAGCAGGGTTTGCGATTGCTGGCCCAAGCGATCATCGATGGACGGGCTGGAACGCAACCACGACGTGTCACAGAAAGCGGGGCCTTCCAGCGCGGCGTCCGCGATGAGTACGGAAGCTGGCACGAGGACCCGGCAGGCAAACCCATGCCGATCGAGGACGAATGGCTGCGATACGAGGTCTACGCCACGGGTACGACCCTGCCGCGGCCGGTGACGCCTCCCAACGAGACACCTCGGATGAAGGCGACGCGGCTGAAGAGCCAAATCGGCCAGTACATCGAGCAGATCAACCTCGACGTTGATGAGCTCGCCAATGTGGAGGAAGCCCAGGGAGGACCGCTCCTCGACAAGGAAGGATGGGCGAAGCCGAACGAGCTCCTGAACCACCTTATGAACGTCCACTCGCAGATCAGCTATTGGGCACGAGTCGCCGAGCGTCAAATGAGCCGCTCAAACGGATAGTGCAATAACGGAGGGAGCCCTCCTCGGGGGCTCCCTCCGTTATTAGCCCACTTCATCGGATGTGGGGCGCATCGTACCCAGGGTCGCGTGACGTGGCCCATGCCTAACCAACCGTGAGGCGTGCCCGCAGTAGCGCGTCGAGGGCACGCACCGGTGATCGGTGACTCAAAGCCAAACGGGCGTCAAGTGCTTCCTCCCACTGCTCGGTCAGCCCCAACATGAGGCGCTTGCGCATGCCTGGGGTGACGTGGGCGTAGCGCGCCGAGACCGAGCCGTCGATGTGGCCCATGCGTTCGTCCATGAGCACCTTCTCGGTTCCCAGGTCCTCCATCATCGTCCGGTGGGTGTGGCGGAGGCCGTGGGGCGTGAGTCCCTTGGCTATCGGGAGCCAGCAGGCGTCGGCCCGTTCACTGGCACCCCGACCCCGTGCCGGGACACCGGGCCACGGCTCGCCGAGTAGGGGCACCGGTCGTGGCTCCTGTGGTGCCTTCTTCGGGTACCAGCCGGAGACCGCCGGCGTGAACAACCAGGTCGAAAAACCGTTCCTGCGCCAGTGGGCGGCATGCTCTGGTACAACGCCGCCCCGGACGAACCGGAGGTCCGCGATGGCCTGCTCGACCTTCTCTCGCGTGGCCTCGGTGACCCGTTCCGGGTGGTTGAGGACGTTGGACACCGTGCCGGTCGAGACGCCGGCGCGACGGGCGACGTCGACGAGCTTCGCGCCCTGGTGGCCCCCGGTACGGGCCACGCCCTGTCCTCGGAAGACGTAGGTCTTGCCGTGGCAGGGGCACGGCTTGGGCTTCGTGCGGGCGATGTGGTTGGCGACCAGCGCGGACAGCCAGTCCATCGAGTCGATGGTGCGGTAGCTGTCGTCCTTGGGAGGGCAGCGCACCAGCTCCCCCGTGTCGAGTTCGTACAGCTGCCACTCGACCCGGACGGCTCCAGGGCGGACGAACGCGGTCTCCAGGCCGACGATCTCGCCCCAGCGCATGCCGGTGTACCCCTTGAGGACCACGGCGACGAACTCGTCGTCGCGGCCCGACAGGAGGGCGGCTCGCTCGGCGGTCAGCAGGATGCCGAGCGCGTCGGTGACGACCTTCTCCGGGCCCCGGTCGCGGGAGCGGCCGGCGCGTTTGCCGCGACCGCGCCTCCTGGCCGCCGGGTTCGACGTGATCAGGCCCTCGTCGATCGCGTCCTCGAAGATCAGATGGAGTGTCGAGCGCCAGGTCTTGACGCTGGAGGCCGCGTACACGGCCTTCTCCTTCTTCTCCCACAGGTCGACGTCCGTGCGCAGGATTCCGGCGAGCGCCTTGTCCTCGAACTCGGGGAGCAGGTGCTCCTCGATGTGCCGCTTGTAGTTCTGCATGGTCGAGGCGGCCAGGTCCTGGGCCTCGTACCAGCGATTCGCGTACTCGCCGAAGGTCTCCTGGCCGAGCGCCGGGTCGCGCCAGTCGCCGCGACGGTACTTGTTCTCGGCCTCCGCTGCTGCCCGTTGGGCCTCGCCCTTGGTGGCGAACCTGATCGCCTTGCCGTTGTTGTCGACGACCGTGTTGTGCTTGCCAGGCGCGACCTTGTACCGGCCGCGCCAGTAGTTTCCGCGCTTCTCCGCGAAACCCAAGTTCCGCTGTCCCCCTCTTCCTATTCCTCGGCTACGGCAGACTGGGTCGGGTCACGCGACAGTGCCGTACTGCTGCTGTCGACGCGGCGGGCGGGCCCGCAGGCGGGTCGCCGGCGCAACGACAGGGCGGCGAGGTTGCGCGGAGCCGGTCTGCGTACCGGGCTCGGAGAGCGGCTCGGTCGCCCGTGCGGGTGTCTGCGCGGGCTGGGCCGGCCGCTGCTCGTAGAGGCGGATGATCTCGGCGAGGTGCTCGGCGGTGAAGCGGTAGGCGCGGCCAACCCGGGTGTGCGGTATCAGGCGCCGTCGCGCTCGGTCCTTGACCCACCAGGCCGAGCAGCCGAGGGTGTCGGCGATCTCCTCAGGGCGGTAGAGGCGGGGCGGAGGGGCAGACGGCCTGTGGGGCACGGGCGCGGGCGTGGATCGGTGCAAGGGGGCGGCTCCTGGTCGGGAGGTTGGGGAGGGCTGCGTGGGCGGCTCAGGCGGCACCCGGCCCCTGGAGGAGGGCGGCGGGTGACACCTGCAGGGCTGCGGCGATGGCGACGAGGTCGTCGATATCGCATCGCCGCTTGGCGAGTTCGATGCGGGACAGCATCGTGTTGGACATAGGACGGCCCAAAGCGGTGCATCGCGCGGCGAGTTGGCGCTGCCCAAGGCCGCGTTCCGTGCGAAGGATTTCGATGGTGCGAGCCGCCAGCATTCCTGCGGTCCCTATTTCCAGAGATCGTGCTGCCATGGCTCCAGTTGTAGCGTGCATTCGCCGGTTTGGTTAACCGGCGATCGTCGGCTATGTTGCGCCGCGCTCAATCGGTGAGCGAGGCGATCGGGGTGCTGCGCAAGGCCGGATCCCCGAACGTGCCCCGACACCAGAGAACCTCTCTGACGTGGGGTGTTGTGTTGTAGCTTCGTGGCTCGCGGGACGTCAACGGCTTGCCGATGTGATCCTTCTGGCTCGGGATGCGGGGCAACTATTTGGTCAACCGCCGATCGTGCCCTACCGTTTTCGCACCGCCCTCGCCGACTCGTTTTCCAGCCGCATTTCTGCCGTGAGAGATTGCGCCAGATAGGGCTGGACTTGCGCGCTGTGGGTGTGGCTATGTTGACGACACCTCGGAAAGCGCAAGCGGCCATCAACGCTCCCGCGTCAACGGCCGGACATCCCCGCCCTTCACGCCCGACCCGCCCCGACCGACGGTGAACCGTGGGCACCCAGCCCACCGGTCACCGAGTGAGGACCGCCCCTCTTGGCACGAATCCGCACCATCAAACCGGAAGCCTTCGTCTCCGAGTCCCTGGCCGCCGTCTCCCTGACCGCCGAGCGCACCTTCTTCGGCCTGCTCACCCAGGCTGACGACCAGGGGCGCCACCGCGACCACGCCGCGATCATCGCCGGGCAGCTGTGGGCTCTGCGCCCGGAACACACGCCTGGCGCTGTCGAGCAGGACCTCGCCCAGCTCGTGGACGTGGCCAACTGGGGGCTGGACGACCAGGACAAGTACTGGATCGCCTCCACCGAGCCTGTACCCACGGTCGTCGTCCACACCGTCGTCGCGACCTGGGCCGGCGTCTTCGTCACCGCCGACCGCCCGCACATCGACTGGTACCAGCTCCTGGACCCCGACGACCTCGAACGCACCCGCGATACGGAGGACGTCCCCGTCACCGCCTGGACGGTCGCGCCCAACGGAACAGCGGCACCCACACGCGGCTTCTTCCAAGTTCTGCCGGGCATGCTCGCGGCGCACCTCGCCGAGGCCGGCCTGCCCCTGCTGCACCCCGAGTCGTCCCCGCGGCACCTGGTGCTCGGCCCCACGCTCGACGGCCCCCGAGAGGCTGTGGAGTGGCCACCGCGGTGGATGCCCGACCGCAACGGTGATGCCCCCTGGTCGCTCGGCGTACGGATCGGCGCCCAAACCGCCTGGCAGGAGCCCGAGCCGCGCATCCATATCGATCTCGTACTACACCGCTGGCTCCACCTGCCGCTCAGCTTCTCCCCCAACCTCAACCTGCACGCCTGGCTACTGAGCCCCGGCGGCATCCTTCGTCCCAGCGAGCGCCCCACCTTCCTGCGCGTCCCCGGCACCTGGCGCGGCCGCTGGATGTGGTCCAACGGCCTCGAACAGCTCCTCACCCGCCTGAGCCAGCTCCCGCACCCCGCACTCCCCGACGTCCTCGGCGACCCGCTCCGGTACCTGCCCCACAACGGCGAGCCGAACGACGCTTCTGACGGAGAAGACGACCGGTTGCCCTACGCCGCCATCCAGTATCAGAGCGGCATGCGGATGCTCCGCCCTCAAAGCCCGCCACCTCCTGGCGGCCGCCGGCAGAACGCCAAGACATGTGATCACCCCGTGAACCCGGGCTTCATGCCGATCAACCACCACCAGCTCTTCGAAGCCGTCACCAACGTGCTCGCTCCCGTCGGCCTGACCCCCGCCCAGACCTACTCACGCCGGCGACCGCGTGGCCGGAGCACCAGCCCGCGCCTCGCCCCGGAAGGGCGCCGCTACCAGCTGGAGTTCTGGAACCAGACGGACACCACCCGCCGGGTACTGCTCAATGCCCTCCAGGACAACAAACACGGCCTCGCGCTGACCCCGACGCCAACGGCCGAAGCGTCCACTCGGTCCTTCAACGACGGATCCCTGACCCTGTCGGTCAGCTTCCACGACATCGGCGAACTCGCCGCCGCCCTGCGCCTGCCCGAGGGCCAGGAGAGCAAAGCCGCCCGGACGGCCATCGCGGCCCAGCAGCGCCTTGAGAAGATCCGGACCCGTCTCGCGTCGCTGCCGCACCGGGATACGCCAAGCACTTCTCCCGGCACAGGGCACACGGCGTCCCTCATCGAACTCGACGGTCCCCGAGCGTTCACCGGCAAGGACATCGCCGACCCGAAGACCACCCTGCGAAAGGGCTTCACTCAGGCCGACCGTGTCACCCAGTTCCTCCGCCCCGTCACCGCCACAGACACCGCGGCCACCGAGGAGATCAACGACGAGGAGCTCCTCGACGCGGACGACGTGGTCAACGCCGCCCAGGCCACGAACGACGACCTGGACCCCGACATCCAGCTCCCGCCGGAAGACACCGAGGAGACAGCCGCCGACCGCGACCTGCCCCGAGCTGCCAACGCCATCCGGGACGCCCTGCGCCAGCTGGGACACGTCCCCGCGCCGCACACCTCCCCGACCGGCGCACCGATCGAAGCCTGGGCGCTGTGGTACGAACCCATCCGCGGCGGCGCCATCCCCATCCTGATCCGCCACCGGCCTGATGGCACCCTTACCACCCTCCTTCCCGGCATACCACCCATGCCCTACAGTGCCCTGCACTTGGCGCTCGCCACCGGCCGTGGCCGGCTCCCCAGAGGCAAGGGAGCCGATAGCGAGTACACCGACTTCCTGCGCCGGGCCCTTATCCTCGACGACCCCACGCCCAGGCTCCTGCTCGTCGGCGGCCGCAACCTACGTAGCCGCGGCTGGGCCTGGCTCCAGACCCAGCACATGCGGCGCGACGTCCTGGTCCTGCCCGGCGCGGACCCCCGCGAGAGCGCAGAACTGACCTTGGAGGACATCGCGGCGCAGCAGTCACTGGCCCGACTCGGCGTACGCCTGCCCAGCCAGTGCCCTGGCCTCCGGATCGCCCGCGTCATCCCCCGAGACAGCGCTCGCGAAGTACCGCACGTCTTCGCACAGGACGATGGCCGCCCCTACGGAATCACCTCCGGTCTCTTCGAGGTCCACGAGCGGCTCTACTACGCCCTCGCACCCAAACCAGTCCAGGGCAAGGCACCAATCGGTCTCGACAAGTTCGACCCCGCCCAACCCCGCGCCGCCGCCAAACGAGCCTGGAACCCGGAGCCCTCGAAATCGCCCTGCCCTTCCTCCAACCAGAAGACACCGACGCGGCTGCCTGGGCTCTGTACGTCCACTCGCTGCGCACCGCCCACCTGCACACCACTGTCCCGACCCGCCTCCCAGCCCAGCTGCACCTCGCCGACCTCGCCGGCCGATACATTGCCGAGCGGTGAGCGATTCGCTGCGTGACTTTAGAGCTTGGCAAGGTGGCGGAAGTCAGTCCTCGGAGGCGTCGGATGCCGCCATCTCAGTCGTCGTGATCTCCATGCTGTCGGCATGGACCCATTCGATGCCGCTGATGTCAACCCCGAAACGCTCATTTTCTTCCACAAAGACGTCTTCCCGAAATACGAGAATAGGGTCTCCGCCCTCATCAGGCTGCCGCCAGATGGTCTTAACAGGCCGATTCCTCAACTCCGTCAATGCCAGCTCACGCTGATCCCCTTCTTCCTGGAAAGAGATATCAATCGCATCCGCGATGAGCTGATCCATTTCAGGACGGCTATACCTGCGATTGCACAGAAGCGCTGCGGCACGCTTGCGGCCTGGGTGGATAGAATCCCAGACAGAACGACCGTTCTTACGCCCTCCCCCGGGATGATTGGAACCGAAGCCAGTCATCAAACTATTCCACAGAACTGGCCTATATGTGCGCAACAGAGCCCGCTCACCCAAGATGACCCATACATCATCAAGGACGAGATACCTGACGTCAAAGTGAGAGGCGCTGAGATTTTCCGCCTCGTTGATACTTTTACGGTGGTTGGTTATGCGCTTATATAGCTTCGGTTCTGACTCGTTCGGAGGCTCTCCGTAACTACTGCTCCCGGCCTGGGCCCTACCCACGTAGATGGGAACATCGGCGTCTCTCAAGCGCTCGTAGATCTTGAGGTCGCCGGTGTAATAGAGCGCGTATAGCCCTGCCCCGGGGAACGGCTTGACCGAGTCCAAGGAGACTCTTGGCCGTCCGTCCATCTCCTCCCTGAGGTTCCGGCTGAGGAGATCGATGTCCAGAGGGTTGAAGTGCGTGGGTGTCTTGTCGTCGGCGCTAGGTGCCATGCGCGGGATGATACTCACCCGCAGTGGACAGGCCGGCCTCGCAGCGTGGCCTCCCCAGCCGAGAGCGGACCGGGGGGCGTCGTCCACGTGACGAAGCCACCTCCACGTCACCACGCCTGAGACTCAGGCGGCTGGACCAGGCGCACCTCGCACAATCCCGGCTACGCGAGCAGCAACTTGCACTGGGTCCTCGTGCTCCCACACACGCACGACCGTCCACCCAGCCTCTCGCAGCAGCCGGTCCGTCTCCGCGTCCCTGGCCCGGTTACCCTCGATCTTCGCGCTCCAGAATCCGGCGTTCACGGTCGCGGGACGCAAGTGCTGCGGGCAGCCGTGCCAGTAACAGCCATCAACGAATACCGCGACTTTCGCCCTAGAAAAGACAATATCGGCCGTGCGCCGCAGATCGGGGAGGGGCCGGGTCGCGACGCGGTAGCGAAGACCTTGTTGATGGAGCAACGACCGTAGCCGCAGCTCAGGTTTAGTGTCCTTGTTCCGATTACCTCGCATTGAGGCCCGAACCGCAGACGAAGAAGCCCACGATCCCTCTGCGACCGGTTCCTCAGTAAGCAATCCCTTTTCCCGGGCCATCCTCCAGCCCTCGGCGAGGTTTTCGGCTCGGGTTTCGTGCTCGACTTGTCCAAGGTAGCGGGCTGGCGACTTCCCACTGTCAGACCAACGCAGGTACGCGCGAATACGTCGAGTACCCGGAAGGACCTTCAACTCCACAGAGGCCCGAGCAACTCGGCCCTGGCCGAGGTCTACCAATCGTCGATGGCGTCCGCCGGCGGCCCGGTCCTGTTCCGCCGCGACAGCCGCCCGGCTTCTGCTTGGGCGCCCTTTCCAAGCCCGGTCGGAGGGTGGGGCTTGGTTCCAGCCGCTCTGCGCCCTTTTTGTGGGCCCAGTCACTTTTTACGCTCCTCCGCTTCATCCAACACAGAGGCTACGGCTCTCGCGAAGACTTCCCCGAGGGCGACGGGTACGGCATTGCCCAGTTGGCGCATCTTTTCCCCGCGGGGACCTTTCAGGACCCAGGAGTCGGGAAATGTCATGACTCGCGCCGTCTCCCGCACAGTCATGTACCGGTGCTTATACCTGACTCCGTCGGGGGCATCCCTGTCGGCGACCAACTCATCCAGGAGCATCACCGACTCACCACCCGGGACACCATGCACGCCAGCCTTTACGGTCTTCGCGGGGCGGTCGAGTTCGTTGGGCGTATGCCCATCGTAGATGCGAGCTCCAGGCCATCCGATGTGTTCCGTGAAGCCGCCAAGAAGGTGCTCGGTCCGATCCAACCACTCGTCAGGGACCTCAGGCAGAGGCTTGTTGTCGCCGATGCCCGCGATCGCGTCTCGCAGAGTGTGCCAGGGCCGCAGACCGTCGCCCATGGGCAGGGTCGCCGTGAGACGGGCCATGACCCGCTCTCGCACATGGTCAGGAATATCCGAATGCCGTTCCCAATAACCGCCCTCCGCCATGGACCGCATCAGGGCAGTCTCCGAGTGCGTCGGCTGAACGAGTCGCCTGAACAGAGCCAGGTCGACCTTCAGGTCCCGACGGAAGGCGACGATGATCACGCGGTTGCGGATCTGGGGAACCCCATAGTCCGCAGCATTGACCGGCATCATCACGATGTCGTAGCGCTCCGTCGGGTCATCAGGCTCCCGCTTGAGTCGTTCCAGCAGGTAAGCGTCGTGCTGCTGCCAGGTAGCCCCTTTTGCCCGCTCCTCGAAGGGGAGCTCCAACTCCCGCATAATATAGTCGAAATAGGGCTTAAAGGACGGCCTGAGCAAACCTCGCACGTTCTCGCAGATGACCGCCTTCGGGCGGATCTGGCGCACAGCCCTGAACATCTGCGGGAACATGTTCCGCTTGTCCTCGTCGCCCCTGGCGACACCACCGAGGCTGAATGGCTGGCAGGGCGGCCCTCCAGCGAGCACGTCGACCCGGCCCGCCAGATACCTCATGTCCAGCTCTTGGACGTCCCCCGCGACAAGAGGGACCCTCTCCCCGGGGCCAGGCACAGCCGGCCTCTCACCGGCGGGCACCCGCACGGCAACGTTCGCCTCCAGGGTCTCGCACGCCCGCTTGGCGAACTCGTTAAAGAGCAAGGGACGGAAGCCCGCGCGGTGAACGGCCATGGCCAGACCGCCAGCGCCAGCGAACAGCTCAACGCCCGTGCGATCCCTCTTAGATCCTTCTTGCAGCTCAGCCATTCCAAAAGCATACCGCGGAGTTAGCGATCATCAAGCCATATCAGGGAGGAGGTTTCCTGTCATGGCAGGGGCACCGATAGGGTCTGCGGGGGATCAGGTCGACCAAGGGGAGCGGGACGGATGGCGCCGGTGGTGAGCCCCGACGATGGCACGCAGTACCACAAGGACTTCACTCTCAGCATCACGAAGGCGCTCGGTGACCAGCTGGCAGCGGCTCTCGACGGGCTAGACAGGGCCCCCCTGACGGACCGGAGCATCGCGGCCCTCAAGGAAAAGCCCGGCGTCTACCAGCTCTACTTGAACGGCAGCTTCGTCTACGTCGGCAAGGCCGATAGGTCGTTGCCCGCGCGGCTCCGCAACCATAAGCGCAAGATCTCGGGGCGTCGGAGGATTTCGCTCGACGAGATGGCCTTCTCCTGTCTCTACGTGGCCGAAGACTTCTCGGCACTCGCTCCCGAACAGCTCCTGATCAGCCACCACAAGGGCATGGGAGACATTCCCTGGAACAACAACGGGTTCGGCAATAAGGACCCCGGGCGCCAGCGGGACAGCACCGTACTAAAGCGGAATCACTTTGACGTGCTATTCCCCATCGACCTCGACCGACCGGTCGAGGGCCTACGAGCCGGGGAAACGACACTGCAGGAGCTCTTGGAAGCGGTTAAGGTCGGCTTGCCCTACAACTTCCGCTATGGGAAGCATGACGGCTTCAAGAGTCGATATGTGACTGTCCCGTCGGAGTCAATGACCGCTGACCAGGTCTTCCAACTGATCTCCGCAGAAATACCGGACCAGTGGCAGATCACCGCTCTCATGGGATACGTGATCATGTATGACGACAGTCCTCGAACTTACAAGAGCGCCTGGCGGTACTACCGCGGTGGTCAGCGCATCGAGGACGTACCCGAGGCGGATCCAGCGGGTTTCGTAGAAACCGACCCGCCCATGGTCGGCGAGTGAGCTGACGAGGCATCTCTCCCTCGCGGAAGCACCCAAGTGCTACCAGGTCGTGAGGTGACACGACGACGGCCGCACCCAGGGTGGCAGACTGGCGGAATGATTAGGGAGCCAGCCGAAACGGTCGTGTCCGAAGCCGGTGCCGTTGAGATCCCCTTGGGCGTACTCGCCGAGGCCGGCTTGGATCCGGGAACCGCCGTCGTTGTGTACAGCGACGGTGACGGACGAGTTGTAATCCGCCGTCAGACCGACGCCCTCGACGACATCCTGGAGCACGGAACCCTGTAGCCCAATAACGGAGAAGCGGTGACAGCGTCGGCTGGCGACCCAAACCAGGTGACGTCCGCCGTCCAGCCAGCCAACGAAGGCTGCCAGGACCCCGCACTTGAGCCTTGGGGAAAGTGAGCGTTTGTCAGTGCCCGCGCGTAGCGTGAGCCCTGTCCGGCCCGAGAAGCAGGGAGCAGGGATGTTCGATCGCGACGTGAACTTTCCATGCGCTGTTGCCAGCTATGACGCCGAAGGTGTGGACGCGGCAGTCGACTGGTGCTACGAGCACATGGAGGACGGCGACAGACTCACTGTCTGGACCAGCCTCAGGTCCAACCTGAGGAACTGCTCCGAATTGGAACAGCTTGTGGCCCGGCACCCCAACGTCGAGCACGTTACCGGCCGGGGCGGTGGGTCCGTCCGTGGAAACGGTCCAGTACTCATGGCCTGGCCAGACATGACGGACATCGGCAAATTGGTTCAGCACGGTGGCAGCCGCATTCGCGCGCTTTGCGTGATCACGTGGAACGAAGACGAGATCCGGCCGTGGGTGACAGCCGTCAGGCCATCAATCCTTGGCGACGGTTCGGCGTGGGAAGACTTGACGCCGGCACTCGACCCGATCGTCGTCGAAGCGCTGAAGAGCCTAACGCTGACCGTCAACCACAACAACACGATCTCTGCCGGCCGCGATAAGGACGTGGTCGTGAGCAGTCTTCTGGCTCTGCACGACGCCGGCATCCGGATGGACGGTGAAGCCATGCAGGGGTGGGCTCTCGCGCATGGGTGGTCGGGCGAGAACCCAGAGCGTCTCGCCAAGTACGTGAGGGACATCAACGCGGGGAAGCGTCCGCGATGCCGCCACATTCTCCGTCCCGACTACATTGACGACCTTCGGCGTCGCGCCACGGGCAACGCGTAGGCACGGGGGTCGCCCCACCCTGGCGCCAGGGCTACCCCCCCCCCTGCCTGGGAGCCATCTGGGAGCCAACCCGCTCCCCGAACCCCTTCCAGGCCACCCGACACCAACCGATCCCGCCCATCTGAACTGCGAAAATGCCGTCGCTGCTGGCAGACTCGCCAACCGAACCTCATTCGGGACGAAGAGGTCGTGGGTTCAAATCCCGCCACCCCGACAGCCGCAAGACCAGGTCAAGGGCCTGATCCTCTCAGAGGGTCAGGCCCTTCCTGCGTCTGCAGTGATCGTTTGGTCGATATCCGGGAGAAGATCTCGGTCGGGGTCTCTCGCCAGGTGATCGTCGAGCAGCAGTACGCAGAGCCCCTTCGGCGACAAGCAGGTCGCGCCTGACCGCATCCGCGCCCTCATCGTGTCGACCGACCGGCGCGGACTACTCGTCCCGGTGAGCAACATGGCCCGTGACTGGATCCGTGATCTTCGCGGTTACGAACTCCAGGCGCATGACGATGGGACGCTCAGCGCCGGGCACGTCGCGATGCTCCGCGCCGGACGAGGTGTGGTCCGGACCGCACCTGCTCCGCAGACGACACAGGTGGAGGTCAGTGGCACCATGTTCGCGCTCTCGCTCTGCTTGGCGCACCCGCGTCAAGCAGCAAGCACGCCGACAGCAGGTGCCCGTCGACGACACCCCGCAGCGGACGGTGTTCGACGCGTCGGTAAGGGCGGTCTCGTGGACACGGCGGCCGTCTCCGCGGTGCTCCCGCTGTGTCAGCGGACCGTCGTGAAACTCACGACCGGGCCGTCCTCCGTCTTGGTGGCAGTGACGTGGAACGAGCGGTCCGGGAAGGCGTCGTGCAGGCAGCTGTGCCAGGAGCGGGCGATCTCCTCGGCCAGGACGTGGGCCGCGGCCTCGGAGTCGGGATCCTCCGGAATGTCGATGTAGAGCGCCAAGCGGAACCGGTTCAGCATGGCCTCGATCGAGGTGGCGTCCCCCCGTAGCCGCTCGTGCCAGGTGCGGAAGTTGTCAGGCTCATAGACGCGGTCCCACAGGACGCATCCTTCCACTTCCACGAAGCGAGGCTTGAACGCGCGGGAGAACGCGGCCCACTCACCCAGTCCCGCCTGCTGCGACAGGTAGTCGAGGTAATCGGCGTCGTCGCCGACCGCCTGCGTCCACTCCTGCACATCCCTAACTTTCAGGGGGTCCATCATCCGTCCTTCGCACTCACTGGACGAGCTCGTCGGGGCGAGCAGGACCTGGGCATCTTCTTCCGCGTGAGGAACGTCTGGCCGGTCTTCGGGTTCACGTTCCTGGTGGTCTCCAGCACGTGGGGTGCCAGCCCCCGCCGTGCGGCTTGGAGTCCGGGTGGACGTCGACGCGCTTGATGGGCAGTCCCTGATCGTCATACACAGCGTAGGCCGTCACGCTCCCGTCATGCGTAGTGCCAGCGGTCCCGTCCGGCTCCACGACCCGCGTCAGCCGGTTCTCGGCGTTCCACACGTAGGTCCATGTGCGGCTTTGGCCGTTCAGCAGTCGGGGGTTCCTGCGAATCAGACGGCCGTGCGCGTCGTAGGCGTACGAGGTTCGGCCGGCCGAGCGGACCAGGGTGCCGTCGAACTCGCGGTCGTCCGAGGTGGCGTGGCCGGGGGCGGTGGCGGTGGCGGTGGCGCGTACGACGTTTCCGACCGCATCGCAGGCGTAGTCCTCGCTCCAGCCATGCGCTCGGACACCGGTGACCCGACCGCTGGGGTCGAGGTCGAAGCGGCGCGTGCCCGAGGTCGGCTCGCGGATCTCGGTGATGCAACCATCGGCTCGGTGGGCGTAGGCGCGGTGCTGCAGCAGGCGGTGGGCGGTGGTTTCCGCTCCCGTTGACAGGGTCTGCGCGAGCAGTCTTCCCGTCCCACTCCAAGCCTGCGTCAGTATGACCTCGGTACCGATACGGCGCGCCCGCCGCGTCGTTGACGAAGTCCAGCGTGCCACCGAGTAAGCGGACGCCCTGCCGCGTCGTACGTCCAGACCGAGGTCAGGCCCGAGGAGGTTGTCCGCCGGGTTCGGGGTCCCAGGACGTCATAGCCGTGCGCGGTTTACGGAGTTGTCTTGGCTTCGCACTAACTGATCATTTCAGAATGATCTTCGGAGTCGTCGCAAGCAGATGATGCTGCAGGCGAGTTGGAGCAGTCCGAGGTGGAGGTCGGCTCGTATCT
>NZ_JBVJOT010000095.1:0-20294 GCF_055583025.1 Streptomyces sp. NPDC104831 | reverse complement strand
GCCCCCTCAGGCGGGGGCCCTCTAATCCGCGGGGGGGGGGGGGGGGGAGGCGTTTGCCCCCCCGGGGCCCCGCGGGGCCCGGGCGGCCCTCCCCCCCCCCGCGCTCCCGCGCGCCCCGCGCCCTCAGGCGCCCACAACCGCCTCCTACGCGCCCACGAGCCTCTTGCGCCGCAGCAGGGAGGCCAGCGCGGAGGCGAACTCCACGGGGTCCACCGGCAGCGTCACAGCCGCGTCCGCACGGCTCCACGTGGCCAGCCACGCGTCCTGCGGCCGGCCCATGAGCAACAGCACCGGCGGGCAGCCGAACACCTCGTCCTTGATCTGCCGGCACACGCCCATGCCGCCCATCGGCACGGCCTCGCCGTCCAGCACGCAGACGTCGACCCCGCCCCTGTCCAGCTCCCGCAGCACCGCGTCCGGGGTCGCGCACTCCACGAACTCCACCAGGGGGACGTCCGGAGCGGGCCGGCGCCCGGCGGCCAGCCGTACTTGTTCGCGAGTGTTGGAGTCGTCGCTATAGACCAGCACCGTGGCGGTCGGCTGCATTGTTCCTCCGGGACGTCGGCGTCGTACGGACGGGACGGGCAGGGCCGTCTGGGCGGATGCTACTCCCCCGAACACCACGTCAGCACCGGTTCGGCGGGCGGCAACACTCCGAACGGCACCCCCCGGAGTGAGCGCGAGATAAGCGACCGACATAATGTCGGTCGTGGCGACAGCAACGACAGTAGAAACAGGGCACGCGCACCCGTCGGTCAACCGGCCGAACCTCACCAGCGTCGGAACCATCATCTGGCTGAGTTCCGAGCTGATGTTCTTCGCGGCCCTCTTCGCGATGTACTTCACCCTCCGGTCGGTGACCGGACCGGACCACTGGAAGGAGATGGCGCACGCGCTGAACGTGCCCTTCTCCGCGACGAACACCACGATCCTGGTGCTCTCCTCCCTCACCTGCCAGCTCGGCGTGTTCGCCGCAGAGCGCGGCGATGTGAAGAAGCTCCGTGGCTGGTTCATCCTCACCTTCATCATGGGTGCGATCTTCATCGGCGGTCAGATCTACGAGTACACCGAGCTGGTGAAGAAGGACGGCATCTCGCTGTCCTCGGACCCGTACGGCTCGGTGTTCTACCTGACCACCGGCTTCCACGGCCTGCACGTGACGGGCGGCCTCATCGCCTTCCTGCTGGTCCTCGGCCGTACCTACATGGCCAAGAGGTTCACTCACGAGCAGGCGACCGCCGCCATCGTCGTGTCCTACTACTGGCACTTCGTCGATGTCGTCTGGATCGGCCTCTTCGCCACGATCTACCTGATCAAGTAGCCGGGATCGTTCCGGCACATCCAGAAGCACCGACGCAGAAGATCCTGACACCGGGGTAATCCGTGAAAAAGCTCTCCGCACGACGACGCCATCCGCTGGCGGCGGTCGTCGTCCTACTCCTCGCGCTGGCGGCCACTGGGGGGCTGTACGCCGCGTTCGCGCCCGCGGGCAAGGCGCAGGCCGATGAATCCTCCCAGTCCCTGACCATCAAGGAGGGCAAGAAGCTCTACGAGGTCGGCTGCGCCAGCTGCCACGGCACCGGTGGCCAGGGCTCCTCCGACGGACCGAGCCTCGTCGGCGTCGGCGCCGCGGCCGTCGACTTCCAGGTCGGCACCGGCCGTATGCCCGCCGCGACCTCGCAGGGCGCCCAGGTCCCGCGCAAGAAGCCCATCTACACGCAGGCCCAGATCGACCAGCTCGCCGCGTACGTCGCGTCGCTGGGCGCCGGCCCGAGCGTGCCCACCAAGCAGCAGTACGGCCCCGACGGCGCGGACATCGCCAAGGGCGGCGAGCTGTTCCGCACCAACTGCGCGCAGTGCCACAACTTCACCGGCAAGGGCGGTGCCCTGACCAAGGGCAAGTTCGCCCCGACGCTGGAGGGTGTCGCTCCGAAGCACATCTACGAGGCCATGCAGACCGGCCCGCAGAACATGCCGTCCTTCCCCGACACCACGATGTCGGAGAAGAACAAGAAGGACATCATCGCGTACCTGAACGCGGTCAACGGTGACAAGACGGAGAACCCGGGTGGTCTGGAGCTGGGCGGCCTCGGGCCGGTCAGCGAGGGCCTGTTCGGCTGGATCTTCGGCCTCGGCACGCTGATCGCGGTCGCCGTCTGGGTCGCCGCTCGGACCGCAAAGGCCAAGAAGTCATGAGTAGCCAAGACATTCCTGAAGAGAACCTGCCCGCTGAGCAGGACCACGCGCACGGCGCGGTAGCGACCGCGGACGAGGAGAACCCGTTCGCGGACCCGGGTCTGCCGCCCCACGAGCACCGGATCCAGGACATCGACGAGCGGGCCGCGAAGCGGTCCGAGCGCGCGGTGGCGTTCCTGTTCACGGTGTCGATGCTGGCCACCCTCGGCTTCATCGTCTCGTACCTGGCGATCCCGAACGACAAGTCGATCTTCGTCTTCCCGATCGGGCACCTGAGCGCGATGAACTTCGCGCTGGGCCTGACGCTGGGCGTGGCGCTGTTCTGCATCGGCGCGGGCGCGGTCCACTGGGCCCGCACGCTGATGTCGGACGTGGAGGTGGCCGACGACCGGCACCCGATCGAGGCGTCTCCCGAGGTCCGGGCGAAGGTCCACGCGGACTTCCGCCAGGGTGCCGCGGAGTCGGGCTTCGGCCGCCGCAAGCTGATCCGCAACACCATGTTCGGCGCGATGGCGCTGGTGCCGCTGTCCGGTGTGATGCTCCTCGGCGGTCTGGGCCCCGCGCCCAAGACGAAGCTGCGGCACACGATGTGGGCCAAGGGCAAGCGCCTGGTCAACATGAACACCAACCAGCCGCTGCGTCCCGAGGACGTGGCCGTCGGCTCGCTGACCTTCGCCATGCCCGACGGTATGTCGGAGCACGACGAGGACTTCCAGAACGAGATCGCCAAGGCGGCCCTGATGATCGTCCGGCTCCAGCCGGGCGACATCAAGGACAAGCGCGAGCTCGACTGGTCGCACCAGGGCATCGTCGCGTACTCGAAGATCTGCACCCACGTGGGCTGCCCGATCTCGCTGTACGAGCAGCAGACGCACCACGTGCTGTGCCCGTGCCACCAGTCCACCTTCGACCTCACCGACGGCGCCCGAGTGATCTTCGGCCCCGCCGGCCACGCCCTGCCGCAGCTGCGCATCGGCGTGGACAGTGAGGGTTACCTCCAGGCGCTCGGCGACTTCGAGGAGCCCGTCGGTCCTGCTTTCTGGGAGCGCGGATGAGTACTGCACCGAACGAAACGCCTTCGTCCGCCGCGGCGGGCCGCTCTCGCGGGAAGGCACCGGCCGGCGAGCGCGTCGCCGACTGGGCCGACGGCCGGCTCGGGATCTACTCCCTGGCCAAGGCCAACATGCGCAAGATCTTCCCCGACCACTGGTCGTTCATGCTGGGCGAAGTGTGCATGTACAGCTTCATCATCGTCATCCTGACGGGTGTCTATCTGACGCTGTTCTTCCACCCGTCGATGAACGAGGTGGAGTACCACGGCAGCTACGTCCCCATGCAGGGACAGCTGATGTCCGAGGCGTTCAACTCGACCCTGCACATCTCCTTCGACGTGCGCGGTGGCCTGCTCATCCGGCAGATCCACCACTGGGGCGCGGTGGTCTTCCTCGCCGGCATGTTCGTGCACATGATGCGCGTGTTCTTCACCGGCGCGTTCCGCAAGCCGCGTGAGGTCAACTGGCTCTTCGGCTTCCTGCTGTTCGTCCTCGGCATGTTCACCGGCTTCACCGGCTACTCGCTCCCGGACGACCTGCTCTCCGGCACCGGTGTCCGCATCGCCGAGGGTCTGGTGCTGTCCATGCCGATCGTCGGCACGTACATCTCGTTCTTCCTCTTCGGCGGCGAGTTCCCCGGCCACGACTTCGTGGCCCGGTTCTACTCGATCCACATCCTGCTGCTGCCGGGCATCATGCTGGGCCTGATGGTGGCCCACCTGATCCTGGTCTTCTACCACAAGCACACGCAGTTCGCGGGTCCCGGCAAGACCGAGAAGAACGTCGTCGGCATGCCGCTGCTGCCGGTCTACATGGCCAAGGCCGGAGGCTTCTTCTTCCTGGTCTTCGGTGTCCTCGCGATGCTCGCCGCGGTCGCGCAGATCAACCCGATCTGGGCGATGGGCCCCTACCGTCCGGACCAGGTGTCCACCGGCGCCCAGCCCGACTGGTACATGGGCTTCTCCGAGGGCTTCGTGCGTGTGATGCCGGGCTGGGAGATCAACGTCGCGGGCCACACCCTGGTCCTCGGTGTCCTCATCCCGCTGCTCGTCTTCGGCCTGATGCTGGTCTCGATCGCGGTCTACCCGTTCATCGAGTCCTGGATCACCGGCGACAAGCGCGAGCACCACATCCTGGACCGCCCGCGCAACGCCCCGACGCGCACCGCGCTCGGTGTCGCCTGGCTGGTGTTCTTCGCCGTGGCCATGCTGGGTGGTGGCAACGACCTGTGGGCGACGCACTTCCACCTGTCGGTCAACTCCGTCACCTACTTCGTCCGGGTCTTCCTGTTCGCCGGTCCGGTCCTCGGGTACATCGTCACCAAGCGGATCTGCCTCGGCCTCCAGCGCCGGGACCGCGAGAAGGTGCTGCACGGTCGGGAGACCGGCATCATCAAGCGGCTGCCGCACGGTGAGTTCATCGAGGTGCACGAGCCGCTCAGCCAGGAGCAGCTGCACACGCTCACCGCGCACGAGCAGTACGCGCCGGCCGAGATCGGCCCGGCGGTCGACGAGAACGGCGTCGAGCGCAAGGTGCCGGCCTCCCAGAAGCTGCGGGCGAAGCTGTCCCACGCCTACTACGGCGAGAACGCCCAGATCCCGAAGCCGAGGGCCGAGGAGTACAAGGAGATCACGAGCGGCCACGGCCACCACTGATCCACCGCTGCTGAACGCCACGCAGGCGGCCCCACGGACCCGGTCCGTGGGGCCGCCCTTTTGTGTACGGAATGTGTCCGGGGTTATCGACCCGTTATCCAGCTGTCGCTGGATCGAGGCTATGATCACATCGTCGTGATCTTGAGCCGGGGCCAGAAGCCCGCACGGGCCGCCCACGGCGTGATAATGGGGGAGACACTGATGGCAGATCCTGCCGAGCCCGAATTCTTCTTCGATCCGACCGATCCCGGTTTCCGTCGGAACCCCTACCCGGTCTACGCGAAGCTCCGCGACGAGCACCCCGTGCTGGCGGGCCCGCTCAACTCCTGGGTGGTCAGCCGCTACGAGGACGTCGAGGCCCTGCTGCGCGACCGCCGGCTCGGCAAGGACCTCGGAGGCACCCAGTTCTTCGCCCAGGTGGCCGGAGGCCCCGACGAGGAGCCGCCGCCGTTCCTGGGCCTCGGTCTGGACGGCTGGGACGCCAACCTCTTCCGGCTGCTGGACCCGCCGGACCACACCAAGCTGCGCAACCTCGTCGCCGCGCCCTTCACCCCGTCCGCGGTGGAGGCGCTGATCACGTCGGTCACCACGGTCGTGGACGAGCTGCTGGCGGACCTGCCCGAGCGGTTCGACGTCATGGAGGTGCTGGCCTCCCAGCTGCCCGTGCGCGTGCTCGGCGACATGATGGGCATCGACCGCGAGGACCAGAAGCTCCTCGCCGCCTGGTCGACGGAGATCGCGCACATCCTGGAGCTGGGCGCCGCGCCGTCGGAGGACGTGGCGATCGCCTGCCAGCGCGCGGTGGCGCAGTGCACCGAGTACTTCGTCAAGGTGCTCAAGGAGCGCGAGGGCGGCGACGGCACCGACCTGATCACCGAGCTGACCCGGGCCGGCGAGACCATCGAGGGCCTGACGATCCACCAGATCGCCGCGGTGTGCGTGCTGCTCATCGTGCCGGGCCTGGACACGTTCGCCAACCTCATCGGCAACGCCGCGGTCATCCTGGCCGAGCACCCGGACGTGCTGGAGCGGCTCGCCGCCGACCACTCCCTCGCGGACGACGTGCTGGACGAGGTGCTGCGCCTGGAGCCGCCCACGCACGCCTCCTGGCGCGTGGTCAACGAGCCGATCACCCTGCACGGCCGGACCATGGAGGCCGGTGCCGTGGTGCTGCTCATGCTGGCCGCGGCCAACCGGGACGAGCGGACCTTCCGGAACCCCGACACCCTGGCCCTCGGCGCGCACGGCCGCAAGCACCTGTCCTTCGGCCGCGGCATCCACTACTGCCTCGGCGACAACCTCTCCCGGCTGATGGCCAAGGAGGCGCTGATCGGGCTCGCCAAGCGCTGCGCCTCGATCAAGCCGGAAGACGACGAGGTGGAGCTGAAGCCCGGCCTGTGGCTGCGCGGTCCGGCCCGGCTGCCCGTCACCACGACTCCCAGGGTGGGCTGAGCCGATGACCACGGAAACCTCCGGCAGTGCCGCGACGGAGCCGATCCTGCTCGAACTCGTCGACGAGGAGGGCCGCACGATCGGGGTCGCCGAGAAGCTCTCGGCGCACCAGGCCCCCGGGCGTCTGCACCGCGCCTTCTCGGTCTTCCTGTTCGACACCGAGGGACGCATGCTGCTCCAGCAGCGCGCCCTGACGAAGTACCACTCGCCGGGCGTGTGGTCCAACACCTGCTGCGGTCATCCGTACCCGGACGAGCCCGCGGAAAAGGCGGCGGCCCGCCGGGTCGGCGAGGAGCTGGGCCTGCACGCAGTCCCGCTGGAGCCGGCCGGCACGGTCACCTACGAGCACCCGGACGAGATCTCCGGGCTGGTCGAGAAGGAGTACAACCACCTCTTCGTCGGCCTGGTGGAGGACACTCCGGAACCGGACCCGTCCGAGATCCACGACTACCGCTTCGTGACCCCGGAGGAGCTGGCCGCGCTGCGCGCCGAGACCGGCTTCTCGGCCTGGTTCCCCACCGTCCTGGAGGCGGCCCTGCCGGGCGTGCGGCGCATCGCGCCGGACAGCGGCTGGTGAGCTAGGCCCCGGCACACGAAAGAGCCGCTGCCGACGGGAGACCGTCGGCAGCGGCTCTTTCGCGAGGCGGCTCAGGCCAGGGCGCGCAGCACGCTGTCGTTGGCGTCGGTGTCGCCGACGGTGAGGCGGACGCCCTCGCCGGCGTAGACGCGGGCGTGGACGTCCTCGGCCTCCAGGGCGGCACGGATCTCCTCGGCCCGCTCCGGTTCGTCCAGCCACAGGAAGTTGGTGTGGCTCGGCAGCACCTTCCAGCCGCCGCGGGCCAGCCCGCCGGACAGCCGCTCCCGCTCCCCGACGATGAGGGCGATCCGCTCCTCCAGCTCCGGCTGGGCGCGCAGGGAGGTCTCCACCGCCACCGCCGACAGGGTGCTCAGGGCGTACGGAAGCTGGTAGCGGCCGATCCTCGCGGCCCACTCGGGGGACGTCACGCCGTACCCGACGCGCATGTTGGCCAGCCCCCAGGCCTTGGAGAACGTGCGCAGCACCAGCAGGTTCGGGAACTCCCGCACCCAGCGCAGCGAGTCCGTGCGGCCGGACGGGGCGACGAACTCGATGTACGCCTCGTCCAGGACGACCAGCACGTGCTCGGGGACCCGGGCGACGAACTCCTTCAGGTCGTCCCCGGCGACCAGCTGACCGGTCGGGTTGTGCGGGTTGCACACGATGACCGCGTCCGCGTCCTGGACCGCCTTCGCCAGGGCGTCGAGGTCCTGGTGGCCGCCCGGGAGCAGGGGCACCTCCAGGGCGCGGGCCCCGACCATGTCGGCGAGCAGGGGATAGGCGTCGAAGTTGCGCCACCCGTATGCCAGCCCCCCGCCGGCGGACACACTCGCCTGGAGCGCCTGGAGGGCGACGCCCACGGACCCCGCGCCGAGGACGACCTGCTCACCGGGCAGCCCCAGCCAGTCGGCGACGATCCCGCGCAGCCGCTCGGGATAGAACTCCGGGTACCGGTTGACCGCACCGGCGTGCCGGGCGATCTCGGCGGCTACGGAGTCGAGCGGCGGCAGCGGGTGTTCGTTCAGCGTGAGCCGATGCGGCTGGGGCATCAGCCGACGCCCACCGACGTGAGCAGGTCGCGCGCGTCCTGGAGCGTGGACTCGACGCCCAGCTCGTTGCCGTTCAGCGTCGGGGTGCCGAACTGCCGCTCCAGGGCCACGATGAATTCGACGACGCCCATCGAGTCCACGCCGGCGTCTTTGAACGACGCGCCCTCGAAGAGGCGGTCGGTGGACTGGGGGAACCGCTCGTCGAGCAGTTCCTTCAGGTTCTGGTCGATGGTGTTCATGATTCTCTTCTCTGTGGAGGGTGTCGTCAGTCGTCGATCACCGTGAGGCCGCCGGGCCAGGTGAGGAGTGCCGAGCCCCAGGTCAGACCGCCGCCGAAGCCGGTGAGGACCACCGGGTCGCCCGCCCGCAGCCGTCCGTCGGCCGCACCCGCGGCGAGCGCGAGCGGGATGGAGGCGGCCACGGTGTTGCCGACCCGGTCGATGTTCTTCACGACGCGCTCGGCGGGCAGCCCGAGCTCCCGGGCGCAGGTGTCGAGGATCCTGACGTTCGCCTGGTGCGGGACCAGGTGGGCGACGTCCCCGGGGGCGAGCGCGGCGGCGTCCAGGACCTTGCGCACCGACCCGGTCATGTACCGGACGGCACGGGTGAAGACCTGCGGGCCGTCCATGTGGAAGTACGCGTCGCCCGGGGCGGCCCCGTCCCCGCTCAGCCGCTGCTCGGAGCCCCCGCCGGGCACCGTGATGAGGTCCACGCCCGCTCCGTCGCTGCCCAGGTCGAAGCCCGTGAGGGCGCCCTGCTCGGACCGGTCGCCGGCGCGCAGCACGACCGCGCCGGCGCCGTCACCGAAGATCACCCGGGTGGTGCGGTCCCGCGGGTCGAGGATGGTGGAGAAGGTGTCCGCGCCGACCACCAGGGCGCTGTCCGCGACCTGGCCGGCGATCAGCCCCGCTGCGGTGGCCAGCGCGTACACGAAGCCCGTGCACACCGCGGCCACGTCGAAGGCGCCGGTCCCGGACAGCCCGAGGGCGGAGGCGACCACCGGGGCGGTCGCGGGGCAGGGGCGGTCCGGGGTGCTCGTGGCGACGACGACCACGTCGACGCGGTCGGTGCCGGCCGACTTCAGCGCCCGGCGCGCCGCCTCGGTGGCGAGGTGCCCGGTGCTCATGCCCGGCGACGCGATGTGCCGCTGGGCGATGCCGGTGCGGGTCCGGATCCACTCGTCGGTGGTGTCCAGCTCCGACGAGAGCATGTCGTTGGTGACCACCCGCGGCGGGAGCCAGGTGCCCAGGCCGCTCAGGATCGCCCCGCGGGTCATGCCCCGGTGCCCTGGTACGGCGGCCGGATGCGGTAACCGGCGCGGGTGGCCTGCTGGTTGGCCTTGCGGGCCCGGGCGATGGCCTTGGCCGTGCGCGGGATCATCCGGCCCGAGACGAAGTCGATGCCGCGCCGGGGGTTCTTGAAGAACGCGTAGTCGTCCTTGATCATCTCCGGGAACATGGAGTCGTGCGTCTGGATGTCGGTCTCCATGAAGATCCGCGCCGTCGGGTGCAGCGTCTGCGGCCAGGAACGGCCGGCGTCCAGGTGCCCCCGGGCGATGTCGATCTCGAACTGGACCAGCTCGCGCAGGGAGTCGCTGATGTAGCCGCTGCCGATCTGGCGGTCGAGGTCCGCCCGGGTCAGGCCGAAGCGGGCGAGGTGGTCCAGCGGGAGGTACAGCCGGCCCAGGTCCAGGTCCTCGCGCAGGTCCCAGATGAAGTCCAGCAGCTGGAAGGCCGTGATGGTGCGCCGGCACAGCTCCTCGGCGTCCTCGCTCAGCGGCTCGAAGATCTGGTTGATCCAGATCGCGGGCAGCAGCGTGACGGTCTCCAGGAAGTCGTCCAGCTCCTCCTCGTTCGCGTACTCGTACGTCGTCAGGGCCTTGCGGTGGCCGTCGACGAACTCGGGCACGCGCAGGTAGGGCAGGTCCCAGGTGCGCAGGGTGTGGACCAGGGCGCGGGCCAGGGCGGCGTCCGTCTGCTCCGACAGCGACGGCGGGTGCTCGCCGCCCAGCTCCTCGCCCTTGGCGACGGCCAGGTAGGTGCGCTGCCACTCGTCCAGCCGGCGGGCCCGGACGTCGACGCTCAGGTTGATGTCGTCGGCCAGGTCGTCGATGTAGCAGACGAACGAGAAGAAGGTGTCGAAGTAGGGCCGCTTGGCCGGGTGCATCATGTAGCGGCCGAGGAAGCGGCCCCGGCCGATCTTGCGGAACAGCTGGGAGCTCGCGATGTAGTCGGCGCGCAGCCCGGAGTCCGTGATGCCTGCGAGGTCCAGCTCTTGCACTGTCATGTGGTTTCTTTCCGATGGGGTCCGCGCGTCACCGCCGCCCCGCTCGGCCGGATGCGGCGGCGGGACGTGTGCGGCGACGCGCGGACGGAGGCGTACTGAGGCGTACGAAGACGTACGGAGGCGTGCGGCGGGCGACGCGTCAGAGAGCGCTGCCGGTCATCTCGTACGGGACGGCGGACCGCCGCGGCGCGGGCACGGACACGGTCGGGGCGTCGGCGGGGAGGAAGGAGGCGAAGGGCGGCTCCTCCTCCACGGTGAGCCGGAGTTCCAGGACGCCGGGCAGGTGCGCGTGGCGCCGGTACTCGTCCAGCCGCTGGGACAGCTCGGCGGCGGTGCCGGCGCTCGCGGCCCACAGCCGGTCCGGGCCGCCGAGACCGCGCGCCACCGTGCACACGTCGACGGGCGTGTAGTCCACGGCGGTGATCCGGGAGTCGAAGAACCGCTGCTGGCGCGAGGCGCACATGCCGTGCATGCCGTTGTTGAAGACGACGTAGAGGATGGGCAGCCCCAGCTCCACGGCGGTGTGCGCCTCCAGGCCGCTCATCAGGAACGCGCCGTCACCGCAGAACACCACGGTCCGGGTGCCCTCCGGCGAGCCCAGCTGGGCGCCGACCGCGGCCCCGACGCTGTAGCCCATGCCGCCCATCCCCAGCGCGATGGTGGAGGAGGAGCCGGCCGGGACGCTGCCGTAGTGCATGGAGGCGACGGCGCAGTTCCCGGCGTCGTACAGCAGGTGCCCGTCGCGGGGCAGGTGGTCCTGGAGCAGCCGGACGGCCTCGCTCTGCAGCAGCGCGTCCTCGTCGGTCCGCCCGGTGCGCCCCGGGACGGGGACGGCGGGCCGGGCCACGAAGCGGGTCAGCTCGTAGCCGGTGACCGGCGGGGCCGTGAAGGGCCGCTCGGCGCGCAGCCGTTCCAGCAGCCGGAACACCTCGCCGATGTCCCCGCGGACCGTGGTGTCGGCGAGGCGGGAGCGCTCGATCTCACCGAGGTCGATGTTGACCGCGCCGGCGCGCGCCGGGTCCCAGTCGCCGAGCGCCCGCCGGGTCATCATGGCCAGCCCCGTGCCCACCAGGACCACGAAGTCGGACTTGGCCACATACTCGGCCGCCGAGGGATGACCGCCCTCGCCGACGACCCCCAGGTACAGGTCGCTGTCGTTCGGGAACTCGCCGCGCGCGCCCATGGTGGTCACCACGGGGATCCGGGTCCGCTCGGCGAAGACGCGCACCGCCTCGGGGTCGCAGGACCGGCGGTTGCCGTGCCCGACCAGCAGCACCGGGGCACTGGCCTCGCGCAGCCGGTCGAAGAGGGCGGACGCGTCCTGTTCGGGCAGCGGTTCGGGTTCGATGAAGGCGCCGAGGTGGTCCGGCCAGTCGGCCGGGAGGTCGCCGACCTCCAGCTCGTAGCAGTCCCGGGGGAGCAGCAGGGCCACCGGGCCCTTGCGCCCGCTCAGGCAGGTGGTGACGGCGTCGCGCAGCAGGTCCCAGAAGCCCTCCGCCCCGGTGACCCGGACGGCCTTCTTGGTGATGGCCCGCAGCAGCGCCAGACCGTCCACGGTCCGGCCGATCCCGGAGGCGTCCTGGAAGGAGCCGCGGCCGTCCAGTGCGGCCGGCGGCTGCCCGACCAGCGCGAGGACCGGTACCGACTCGGCGTGCGACTCCGCCAGCCCGGCCACCAGGTTCATCATCCCGCCGCCGGAGGTCGCACAGCACACCCCCAGCGTGCGGTGGACCCGGGCGCGGGCGTCCGCCATGAACGCCGCCCCGTCCTCCCGCTTCGCCAGCACCGACGTCAGACGGCCCTGACCGAGCCTTTCGACCGCATCGTGGACGTGCTCGATGTTCGCGCCACTGACTCCGAATACGTACCTGGTGTCCAGATCGCGCAGAACCGTGACCAAGGCATCGGCCAGCCGCATTAATCCCCCATGTGTGGCGTGTGCTTCGTCGTGGAGCTGAACGGGGCGGCCGGGGCCGCCCCGCGGCGGGCTCAGGCCTTGTCGGCGCCGAAGCGGTGCTCCAGGATCCGCTTGAGGTTGCCCATCTCGATGCTGTGACCGGCGTGGAAGACGGGCCAGATGTCACCGACCCAGACGCGGTCGGTGCGCGCCCGGCCCTCGGCGATGTAGTCCGGGACGTTCTCCGTGGCGCGGTCGTAGTACGGGTGCTTGCAGTTGGTCCACAGCACCACGGTGCCCGGCTTGTCGAGCACCTTCGACGAGTCGATGATGGTCATGTAGTAGCGCATCCACAGCTCGTGGCCCTGGTCCCAGGCGCACGGGTAGACCACGAGACCGTGCTCGGGGCCCTTCTGCGCCTCGGCGCGGATGTAGATGTCCGTGTTCGGCTGGATCATCTCGTCCGCGCGGTACAGACCGCCGCCGAGGTGCTTCATGTTGCGGATGGAGTACGTCCACTCCTCCAGGGAGCGGGCGTTGGCGGCGTACTCGAAGACGATGTCGTAGGGGACGTTGATGTGCTCGGCGAGGGAACAGTACTGACCGAAGATCTCGCCGTGGTCGTACGTCTCCTTCGTCTTGCTCTCCATGAGCTTCATCATGTCGTCCATGCCGGTGTTCTCGTTCCACACCAGGTCCAGGCCCTCGAGGTCGGACCGGTCCAGGACGTAGTTCTGAGCGAGACCGGACTCGTCGGGAACGCGCGCGGACATACTTCTCCTCATGCAGTGGGTAAGGGAATGAACGAAATGAAGGGAAATGAAAGGAAAGGAGGGGGAACGGGCAGGCGGGTGTGCCCGGGAAGGTCAGTTCCAGCGCCAGACCATGGAACCGACGAGTTCTCCGCCGTGCGAGAAGGTCGCGAACGCGATGAGATCGCCGGGCGAGATCATCTTCTTGTCGAGGGCGTCGGCGAAAGTCACCGGAAGGGTGCCCTGGAACATGTTGCCGTAGGTGGCGAGCGTGTCGTGCGCGCGGGAATCGTCGAATCCGCAGCGCTTGCGCCACTCGGCGACGTATTTCTCGTTCGGCTGGTGGGTGATCAGGAAGGCGATGTCCTCGTTCGCCACACCGGCCTTCTCCAGCGCGACGTCGACCGCCTGGGGAAGCTGCTCCATGGTGACGGTGTACAGACGCGCCAGCATGGACTGGTCGAACTTCACGGTCAGCGCGCCGGAACCCGCCGACCAGTAGGGGATCTCCATGCCCTCGACGGTGTCCGGCTCGACCTTGAGCGCTCCCCAGTTCTCCCCGAACGCCTGCTCGTGGATGGAGAGGATGGTGGGCTCGCCGCCGGCCGTGACGAGGGTGGCGGACGCGCCGTCACCGAGCACCCGGGACTCCGGGGCCTTCTGGAACTCCTCCAGCCGGGAGACGAAGTTGGTGACCGTGACCACCGCGACCGTACGGTACTGGCCCGAGTCGATGAAGGCCCGGGCCGTGTTGATGGAGGAGATCCAGGAGCAGCAGCCGTTGTCGACCTGCAGTACGGCGGCCTTGGTGGCGCCGACCGCGTACTGGATGGCCGTGCCGACGCCGGGCGAGAAGGCGTCGTTCAGCTGGGAGGCGCAGATGATGAGGTCGACGTCCTCGGCCCGTACGCCGTTTCGCTCCAGGAGCTTCTCGAGCGCCTTCGTGCCCAGCTGGGCTGACGTGTAGTCGGGCCACGCGAAGCGCCGCTCGTGCACGCCCGCGAAGAACGCGTGGTCGCCGAGATCGCCGTCCTCGCCTGACAGCTCGCTGTTCCGGACCACCCGCTCCGGCATGAAATTAACCACGTCGACAATGCGAGTTTGTGACACGAATTTTTCCCCGTCTTTGTACTGATGCTGCCCGCGGAAATGCCGATCGGACATACTTCGGGGCCCCGAGAGAACAATGAAAAGCTCGTTGACCGGCCCCGCTTCCCCCGTCGTTGCGCAGGCGACGGAGGGGAATTCCCTTGCGCGGTGAGAACGAAAATCACCTTATGATCACGGTGATAACGGATCGATACCGGCGAGGTAACCAGATGGTAACGTTCGGTCGGCTGTTTGGCCGAATCCCGCCATATCGCAGCGAGTTGATGACCCGTCGGGTTCCACGGCGCGGCTGGTTTACCGCAGCGCGCCGCCAAACGTGAGCTTTCTAACGCCGATTCACCGATGGCCGGATTACGGGGTGGTGAACGGGGTCCGGCCGCCCCTCCGTCCGGGCCGCGCCGTACGGCCGCGCGCGGAGCCCCCGCGGCCGTACGGAGGGGCGGCCCGGCGGGCGGTCGCGGCCCTCCCGTTCGAAACACCCCCGGCCGGAGTAATGGCCCGGCTATCCGGACAATCTGCGTAGTACGGTGTGAATACACCAAACCACGGCGGTCTGGAGCACTATGGGAAACCGGGACATGCCGGAAGGGCGCCCGCCTGCCGAGCAGCCCGCCGGCACGGGTGTGCACGGTGCCGTCTCGGTGGCCGACGAGGAGAATCCGTTCGCGGACCCCGGACTGCCCCCGCACGAGCACCGGATCCAGGACGTCGACGAGCGGGCCGCGAAGCGGTCCGAGCGCACGGTGGCCCGGCTGTTCACGCTGTCGATGCTGGCCACCCTCGGCTTCATCGTCGCCTACCTGACCATCCCGAACGACAAGTCGGTCTACGTCTTCCCCCTCGGCCGTCTCAGCGCGATGAACCTCGCGCTCGGCCTGACGCTGGGCGTGGCCCTCTTCTGCATCGGCGCGGGCGCGGTCCACTGGGCCCGCACCCTGATGTCGGACGTGGAGGTGGCCGACGACCGGCACCCGATCGAGGCGTCGCCCGAGGTCCGGACGAAGGTCCACGCGGACTTCCGCCAGGGCGCCGCCGAGTCGGGCCTCGGCCGCCGCAAGCTGATCCGCACCACCATGCTCGGCGCGATGGCCCTGGTGCCGCTGTCCGGTGTGATGCTCCTCGGCGGTCTCGGGCCGGCACCGGGCACCACCCTGCGCCACACCCTGTGGGCCAAGGGCAAGCGCCTGGTCAACATGAACACCGACCAGCCGCTGCGCCCGGAGGACGTGCCCGTCGGCTCACTGACCTTCGCCAAGCCCGACGGCCTGGCGGAACACGACGAGGACTTCCAGGACGAGATCGCCAAGGCGGCCCTGATGATCGTCCGGCTCCAGCCGGGCGACATCAAGGACAGGCGCGAGCTCGACTGGTCGCACCAGGGCATCGTCGCCTACTCGAAGATCTGCACCCACGTCGGCTGCCCGATCTCGCTGTACGAACAGCAGACGCACCACGTGCTCTGCCCCTGCCACCAGTCCACCTTCGACCTCACCGACGGCGCCCGAGTGATCTTCGGCCCCGCCGGCCACGCCCTGCCGCAATTGCGCATCGGCGTGGACAGCGAGGGTTACCTCCAGGCGCTCGGCGACTTCGAGGAGCCCGTCGGTCCTGCTTTCTGGGAGCGCGGATGAGTACTGCACCGACCGAGAACCCCCGCCCCGGCACGGCCGGCCGCCGTCGCGGGACGGCACCGGCCGGCGAGCGCCTGGCCGACTGGGCCGACGGGCGGCTGGGGCTCTACACCCTGGCCAAGGCCAACCTGCGCAAGATCTTCCCCGACCACTGGTCGTTCATGCTGGGCGAGGTCTGCCTCTACTCCTTCCTGATCATCATCCTGACGGGTGTCTTCCTGACGCTGTTCTTCCACCCGTCGATGAACGAGGTGACGTACCACGGCAGCTACGTGCCGCTCCAGGGGCAGCTGATGTCCGAGGCGTTCAGCTCGACCCTGCACCTCTCCTTCGACGTGCGCGGCGGCCTGCTCATGCGGCAGATCCACCACTGGGGCGCGGTCGTGTTCATCGCCGGGATGTTCGTGCACATGATGCGCGTGTTCTTCTCCGGCGCGTTCCGCAAGCCCCGCGAACTCAACTGGCTCTTCGGCTTCCTGCTGCTCGTCCTCGGCATGTTCACCGGCTTCACCGGCTACTCCCTGCCGGACGACCTGCTCTCCGGCACCGGTGTCCGCTTCATGGAGGGCGCGATCCTGTCCGTGCCGATCGTCGGCACGTACCTGTCGTTCTTCCTCTTCGGCGGCCAGTTCCCGGGCCACGACTTCGTGGCCCGCTTCTACACCATCCACATCCTGCTGCTGCCGGGCATCATGCTGGGACTCGTGGTGGCCCACCTGATCCTGGTCTTCTACCACAAGCACACCCAGTTCACGGGCCCCGGCAAGACCGAGAAGAACGTCGTCGGCATGCCGCTGATGCCCGTGTACATGGCCAAGGCCGGAGGCTTCTTCTTCCTGGTCTTCGGTGTCCTCGCGGCCCTCTCCGCCATCGCCCAGATCAACCCGATCTGGGCGATCGGCCCCTACCGCCCCGACCAGGTCTCCACCGGCGCCCAGCCCGACTGGTACATGGGCATGGCCGAGGGGCTGATCCGCGCCATGCCCGGCTGGGAGATCCGCTTCTGGGGCCACACCCTCGTCATGGGCGTGTTCGTCCCGCTGGTCGTGTTCGGCCTGATGCTCGCGGCCATCGCGGTCTACCCGTTCGTCGAGGCGTGGATCACCGGCGACAAGCGCGAGCACCACATCCTGGACCGCCCGCGCAACGCCCCGACGCGCACCGCGCTCGGCGTCGCCTGGCTGACCCTGTACTTCGTGATGCTGATCGGCGGCGGCAACGACATCTTCGCCACCCACTTCCACCTGTCGATCAACGCCGTCACCTGGTTCGTCCGGATCGCCTACTTCGTCGGCCCGGTCATCGCCTTCCTCGTCACCAAGCGGATCTGCCTGGGCCTCCAGCGCCGGGACCGCGACAAGGTGCTGCACGGCCGCGAGACCGGCATCGTCCAGCGGCTCCCGCACGGCGAGTACATCGAGGTGCACGAACCGCTCAGCCAGGAGCAGCTGCACACGCTCACCTCGCACAAGCAGTACACGCCGGACGAGATCGGCCCGGCCGTCGACGAGAACGGCGTCGAGCGCAGGGTCCCGGCCTCGGAGAAGCTGCGCGTGAAGCTGTCGAACGCCTACTTCGGCGAGGAGAGCCAGATCCCCAAGCCGACCGTGGACGAGTACAAGGAGATCGCGGGCGGCCACGGCCACCACTGACCCCCGCCGCGCCGAGGGGCCCCGTCCGGGTTGCGGGACGGGGCCCCTCGGCGTGCGTCCGGCTGGATAGGGTGGGGACGACGAGCAGGCATCTGGACAAGGAGCGGCTGATGAGCGCTGTGACCCCCGCTGGAGGCGACACCGCGGCGGGCCGCTCCTGGCCCGTCCTGCTGAACGGTCTGCTGGAGGGCCGGGACCTGGCCGCCGACGACACCGCCTGGGCGATGGACAAGATCATGCGCGGCGAGGCGACCGACGCGCAGATCGCCGGGTTCGCGGTGGCGCTGCGCGCGAAGGGGCAGACGGTCGAGGAGATCACCGGTCTGGTCCGCACGATGTACCGGCACGCGAACGTGATCGAGGTGCCCGGCCGCACCGTCGACATCGTCGGCACCGGCGGCGACGGGGCCAAGACGGTGAACATCTCCACCATGGCCTCGCTGGTCGTGGCCGGCACGGGCGCGAAGGTCGTCAAGCACGGCAACCGGGCCGCGTCCTCGGCCTCCGGCTCCTCCGACGTGCTGGAGAAGCTCGGGGTCAACCTCGACCTGACGCCCCGCCGGGTGGCCGAGGTCGCGGAGGAGGCCGGCATCACCTTCTGCTTCGCCGTGAAGTTCCACCCGGCGCTGCGCCATGTCGGCGCCGCGCGCGGGCAGTTGGGCATCCGCACGGTGTTCAACCTGCTCGGTCCGCTGACCAACCCGGCGCGGGTGCGGGCCCAGGCGGTCGGCGTGGCCGTCGCCCGCGAGGCCCCGATCGTCGCGGGCGTGCTCGCCGAACGCGGCAACTCCTCGCTGGTCTTCCGCGGCGACGACGGGCTGGACGAGCTGACCACGACGGCCACCTCCCGGGTCTGGGTGGTGCGCGACGGCAAGGTGGCCGAGGAGTCCTTCGACCCCCGGGACGTCGGCATCGACCTGGTCCCGGTGGAGGCGCTGCGCGGCGGCGACCCGGAGTACAACGCCGAGGTCGCGCGCCGGCTGCTGGAGGGCGAGCGGGGCGCCGTGCGGGACGCCGTCCTGCTGAACTCCGCGGCGGCGCTGGCGGCCCTTGACCCGACGGACGAGCCGCTCGCCGACCGGATCCGCGCGGGGATCGCGAAGGCCGCCGAGTCCGTCGACTCCGGAGCGGCCGGGCGCGTGCTGGAGCGCTGGGTGGCCGCCAGCAACGCCTGATCCGGCCCCGGCGGGGACCGTCCCGCGATCCGGACACCGGGTTGCGGGACGGCGATCACTTCACGTACGTTCCTGTACCAGGTCATGAGTGACAGTCATGAGGCCCCGGCCGACTGTCCGGCAACCCTCCGTCCGTGGCGGGGTGCCCCGGGTGAAGACCAGGCCGTGGACAGCAGGGTCCACGGCAAGCGCGGATCCCTCGCACCACCAGGGATCCTGGTCGTCGGGGAGTCTTCCGTGAGCAAGCGAATGCGTTAGGGCCGCAGAGCCCCGCCTCCGCACACCCTTTTCTCCCCTTCGCCTTCCTTCCTCGCATTCCTTCACGGGAGTCCGCCATGTCTGTCTGCACCGCTGCCGCCGACCAGTCGCTTTGCACCCCTCTGCCCGTTCTGGGGCGAGATGTCACCGTCCCGCTGGTCACCGGCGGAGAAGTCGCCTACGCGGCCCTCGACTACGCGGCCAGCGCCCCCGCCCTCCAGCGCGTCTGGGACGACGTCGCCGCCTACGCCCCCTACTACGGCAGCGTCCACCGCGGGGCCGGCTACCTCTCCCAGCTCTCCACCGACCTGTTCGAGAACGCCCGCAGGACCGTCGCCGAGTTCCTCGGCTGCCGGGCCGGCGACCAGGTGGTGTTCACCCGCTCCACCACCGACTCCCTGAACCTGCTGGCCCGGGTGATCCCGGCCGACTGCCAGGTCTTCGTCTTCGAGACCGAGCACCACGCCTCCCTGCTGCCCTGGCAGCACGCCCGGGTCACCTACCTCGACGCCCCGCGCACCCCCGGCCAGGCCGTGCAGATCCTGGAGCGGGCCCTCGCCGACCGCGACCCGTACGGCCCCGCCCTGGTCTGCGTCACCGGCGCCTCCAACGTCACCGGAGAGCTGTGGCCGGTGCGCGAACTGGCCGCCGCCGCGCACGCGCACGGTGCCCGGATCGTCCTGGACGCCGCCCAGCTCGCCCCGCACCACCCGGTGTCCGTCGCGGACCTCGACGTCGACTGGATCGCCTTCTCCGGCCACAAGCTCTACGCCCCCTTCGGCTCCGGCGTCCTCGCCGGCCGCGCCGACTGGCTCCAGGCGGCCGAGCCGTACCTCGCGGGCGGCGGCGCCAGCCGCCGGGTGACCCGGCGCGAGGACGGCGGGGTGGCCGTCGAGTGGCACGAGACCGCGGCCCGCCACGAGGCCGGCTCCCCGAACGTCATCGGCGCCTACGCCATCGCCTCCGCCTGCAAGGCCCTCACCGAGGCCGGCTGGGACACCCTGGTCGCCCGCGAACGGCACCTGATCGACAAGGTCCGCGCGGGCCTGGCCGAGATCCCCGAGGTGCGCGTGCTGTCCCTGTTCGGCGACGACGCCCCGCGCGTCGGCGTCCTCTCCTTCGTCGTCCGGGGCTGGAACAGCTCCCACTTCGCCGCCGCGCTCTCCGCCGAGTACGGCATCGGCGTCCGCGACGGCCTCTTCTGCGCCCACCCGCTGGTGCGCACCCTGCTCGGCACCGACCCGGGGACCCAGGGCGAGTGCGGCGCCCCCGAGGCGGCCCCCGGCGAGAAGTCCCTCAACGCCATCCGCGTCAGCTTCGGCGCGGGCACCCCCGACGAGCACGTGGAGCGCTTCGTGAACGCCGTCGGGGAGCTGGTCCGGGACGGCGCGAAGTGGCGGTACCGCACGGAGGAGGGCCGCTGCGTGCCGGCGGTCTGAGACCGGACGAGGAGCAGCGGGGGGGGGGGGGGGGGGGGGGGGGGGGGGGGGGGGGGGGGGGGGGGGGGGGGGGGGGGGGGGGGGGGGGGGGGTGGGGGGGGGGGGGGGGGGGG
>NZ_JBVJOT010000094.1:0-20591 GCF_055583025.1 Streptomyces sp. NPDC104831 | reverse complement strand
GCCTCCCCCCCCCTTTTGCCCTCTCCCCCCGACACACCCCCTCCCCCCGGGGGCCCCCCCCGCCCCTCTTCGGGGCCCGCCCCCGGGGGGGGGTTCCCCCCCCCGGGTCCGGGGCGGTCGGTCAGGAGGTGTGCGGGCAGTTGCCCCGGTACTCCTCGATGGTCAGACTCGGCCTCGGCAGCGGGCAGAGGAACTGCTCGTAGCGGGTGTCGTCGTCGATGAACCGCTTCAGCCAGGAGATGCTGTACTTCGCGATCGTCGTGTTCGAGGTGTTGGGCGTGAAGTGGGTGGCGCCGTTCAGCTCCAGGTACGCCCGGTCGAGGGCCGAGGGGAGCGTGTTGTAGAAGGGCTCGGCGTGGGTGGCGACGGGGGCGATCGTGTCACCGTCGGCGCCGAAGATCAGGGTGGGGGTCTTGATCTCGGGCCAGGTCTTGTCGAGGTTCCACGGGGTCAGCGGGATCGCCGCCTGGAGCGAGGGACGGGACTTCGCGGCCTCCAGGCTGCCGCCGCCGCCCATCGAGTGGCCCATGACTCCGAGGCGGCTCGTGTCGATGCGGTTGCGGACGGAGCTGCTCTGGGTGAGGTAGTCGAGCGCGGCGAGCAGCTGGTTGCCCCGGGAGTCGGGCTGGTCCAGCGTGGTCAGCGTGTCGATGGTGAAGACCACGAAGCCCTGGGACGCCAGCCGGGGGCCGAGCCAGGCGATGGAGGACTGCGTGCCGGTGTAGCCGGGCGAGACGGCCACGGCGCCGAAGGTGCCGTCGGCGGTGCTGGTCGGGTAGTAGATGGTGCCCCCGCCGAAGCCGCTGACGGCGAGCCGGGAGACGCTCGTCTCCGCGACGGAGTACGGGCCGCGGAGCGCCTCGATGCTGGATTCGGTGGGCGCCGGGCCGCGCTCGTAGGGATTGTCCGCACCGTGGGCCGCCGGCCCGCCGAGCAGGGTCAGGCCGGCGGCGGCGGTGACCGCCGTGGCGAGGGCCGCGAGCCGTCCGGTACGACGGGTGGGGCGCGGCCGGCGGGCCGGTTCGGTGGTGGTGGTGCGCGGGTGCTGCACGACGAGTCGTCCTCTCTGTCGTCGGCGAGCCGCCGGTCCGGCCCGGAGGGCACGCACGGGCCGGCCGGCGGGCTCCGCCAGTGGGGTGAGCAGTGCCACTGTCGGCGCCGCGCGGCACGACCGGACCGGCAATGTCACCGGTCTTGTGAGGACACCCGCCGGTGAGGACGCGCCGTGCCGTGACGGATCCGGCCCAGGGGCGGACCCGGCACCCCGCACGCCGAACCCGCGCACGACGGCGCACGAAGGCCGGCCGCCCCGGCCGCCGCATCCCTGCCGACGACGGCGCACCACCGGGGACCAGGCCACCCCGGCCCGCCGCACCCGCACCCGCACCCGCACCCGCACCCGCCGAAGCGCACCCAACGTGATCGGGCCCGCCATGGTCAGGCGCCCGGCTCCGCGCTCCCGCCGGCGGAGGCGCGCCGTCGGCCATCAGGTTGCCGTGGCCGGCCCCGGTCGATCCCGCCACGATCCGGCCCGTCGCGGTCGCCCCCCTGTCCCGGGCCCACCGGGTCAGGCCGTCCGGCCGCCGGGAGTGAACGTGACGGGGAGCCGTGCCGGGCCGCGCAGACCGCCGGGCCGCCAGGGCAGCTCGGCCGGCGGCACCGCCAGGGCCAGGCCCGAAAGGCGGCGCAGCACCGTTCCGATGGCGATCCGGCCCTCCAGCCGGGCGAGCGGCGCGCCGAGGCAGTAGTGGATGCCGTGCCCGAAGGCGAGGTGGCCGCTGTCGCCCCGGGTGATGTCCAGCCGGTCGGGGTCGGCGAAGCGGGCCGGGTCGCGGTCGGCGATCGCGGACGCGATCACGACGGTGGCCCCGCGCGGGACGGTCACGCCCGCGATCTCGATGTCCTCGCGGGCGAACCGGGCGATGCCCGGGTTGACCGGTCCGTCGTGGCGCAGGAACTCCTCGACGGCGTCGGGCAGCAGCTCGGGGCGCTCCCGCAGCAGCGACAGCTGGGCGGGGTGGGTGAGCAGTGCGGCGATGCCGCCGCCGATCAGGTTGACCGTCGTGACGTACCCGGCCACCAGCAGCAGGAACACCATGGCGATCAGCTCGTCGTGGCTGAGCCGCCGCTCTTCGTCGTGGGCGCTGATCAGGGCGCTGAGGAGGTCGTCGCCCGGGCGGGCGCGCTTGGTCTCCAGGTGCTTCGTCACATAGGCGTGCATCCGCTGCCACGCCTCGTCGACGACGGCCGGGTCGGGCATGCCCTCGCCGCGCACGAGCATGGCGTCGGTCCACCGCTGGAAGTCCTCCCGGTCGTCCGCCGGCACGCCGAGCAGTTCGCCGATGACGGTGACGGGGAGCGGCAGCGCGAAGTCCGCCACGAGGTCGGCGTGGCCGGCCGGTGCCACCGCGTCGAGCAGCCGGTCGGTGATCTCCTGGACGCGCGGCCGCAGTGCGGTGACCCGGCGCGCGGTGAACGCCTTCGAGACCAGGCGGCGCAGCCGGGTGTGGTCGGGCGGGTCGGAGCGCAGCATGGTGCTCATCATCGACTCGCGCTCGAAGCGGGGCAGTTGGGCGGTGAGGCGGGGGTCCGAGGCGTCGCGGACATCGCTGCTCAGCCGCGGGTCGGCGAGGGCGGCGAGCGCGTCCTCGTAGCGTGTGACCAGCCAGGCTTCCAGGCCGCCGGCGATCACGGCGCGCCGGACCGGGCCCTCCTCGCGCAGCCGCCGGTAGAGCGGGAAGGGGTCCGCCAGGAAGGCGGGGTCGGAATAGGGCAGAAGGACTGGGTGCTGGCTCATCGTGCCTCCCGGGCCGACACCGACCGCGAGTGCCGCTTTGTCGGTACCCGTGGGCATATACCCGCGATGAGGCCGGCGGCAACGGCCGTCACCCCCGTCCGGTGACCGGCAGCGGGCGTCGGCGGGCGGTCGGGGCCCCTTACGGCCGCCGGAAAGGTAGGTTCCGGCCACCCCGCGCCAGCGCCAGCGCCCGCGAGGCCCCGGCCCGCCCGTCCCAGGGGGGCGGGCCGCACGGGGTCCAGTCGTCCGCCCGCGCCCCCGCAACGGCCGGCGGGGTCCGGTCGCCCGTCCGCCCGACGGCCGACGAGGGCCACCCGCCCGCCCGCACCCCGCGCGACGGTCGTCCTACCAGGAGTGCGCCACGTCGACCACGAGCTGGTCGGGCAGCTGGAGCACCCGGAACGGCAGGCGGGCGCGGACGCCGAGACCGATCTGCGTCTCGCCCTCGAAACTGCCGGCGAACCGGGTGTCCCGGAAGGTGCCGTACCCACTGATGTCCACGCCGGGGAGGGGCCGGCCGGCCCGCCCCGGGTACGTGGCCGCGCCGCTCGCCGGGTCGTAGGCGGGCGCCCCCACCCGGACGTCGAGCACGGCGCCGCCGCCCACCGGGATGTAGTCGCCGGTGGCCGTCTGGGCGAGCCGGTCGACGTAGCGCACGGAGTAGTCGAGGGTGCCGCCGCCGGGCACGTCGAAGACCAGGCGGTCGAAGCAGTCGTGCCGGCCGGTCCGTATGTTCTCCAGCGGCACGGCTCCCGCCGCGGCACCGCCCTTGCCGCCGCTGCCCCAGCCGGTCGGGCAGGCCGCCGCACGGCCGGTGGCCGCCGTCGCAGTGCCGGCGGCGGCCGTCGCCAGACCCAGTCCGCTTCCCGCCAGCACGAGCGCCGCCAGCGCCGCCGCGGTCCGTCGCATGAAGTCCCCCTCGGTCGAAGTGTCACGCCGTCGGGGAGTGAGACACACGGGTCCGGCGGACGGTTGCCCGCCGCCGTCCCACCCGTGTCGCGACGTCATGAACGCTGCTCACGATTGCTGGGACTCCTCGGCGGGAGAGCGCCGCCCGGTGACCTGCAGGTTCGGAATTCCTTCGGCAGATCACCTTGTCAGGGCACGGCCCTGTCCCTACAGTCCCCACCGAGCCTGATGGGAGCGCTCCCATTGCGTGCGGAACCCTCCCGCACGTCCCTCCCGTCTCCCGGAGAGGACCCGCATGCGACTGTCACCGCACCACTCGCGGCAGCCCGCCGACGACGGCGACGGCGACGGCAAGAGCCCGCTGTTCCCGTACGGGTACGGGCCGGCCTACGACGGCACCCGCGGCCGGCCCCGACCACTCCGGTCCCGACGGCGGGCGCGTGCACGGCGGTCTTCCGTACCGCAGTACGGCCTCCGGCGGCGCCCTCTCCCCCGGCGCCGGGACCACGTTCGGCTTCACCGCGAACGGCACCGCGAGCACGCCGGCACCACGCTGCGCCGGGACGTGAACCCCTCCGGGCCGCCGGCGTCCGGCGGGCCGTTCCGGCCCGTCCGCACCCCTGTTCCGTCCCGCGCTTTCGCGGATCGCCACAAGGAGAGCACGTGACACACCGTACCGACCGGGCCGCGCCCGCCTGCCGGCCCGGACCGGACCGGGCACGCCTGCGGAGGTCCGCGATCGCCGCGGGGATCGCCGTGCTGGCCCTGGGGCTCGCGGGCCAGCTCGGCACCGGGCAGCGCGCCGGGGCGGCCGAGGCGCACGCCGGCCGCCCGCCCGCGGGGGCCGCCCTCCCCGCCGGCCCCGATCGCACCGCCCTCGGCGAGCCCGGCGGTCCCGGCCGAGGCACCGGTGCCCCGGCGGCAACGGCGCACCCCGGCAACACGGCCGCCCGGGGTGTCCCGCCGGCCTGATCCCCTCCTCCCTCGCCGGGGCCTTCCCCGCGCGGGTCGCCTCGTCCCCGCCCGCCCGGGTGGCACGATCCCCGGGCGGGCGGGGCTCCCAGCGCTCCACCGCCGGCCGGGTCAGCGGGTGATCCGCAGCAGGCGCGGTGGCCGTGCGGCGGGTTCGGGAAGGCGCAGCGGTGACCGGCCGGGAGTGATGCTGCCGAGCACCGTGGCGCGGCGCGCGCCGGTGCCCGAGGGCAGGGCTCCGGGCAGGCCGTGGACGGTGAGGAAGCCGAGGACGGCGAAGGCCAGCGCCTCCTTGGCGGCCGACGGCAGACCGAGGTCGTCGCTGGGGCACAGCGGCACGCCCGGCAGTTCCTCGGTGAGCATCCGCATCAGCACCGGGTTGCGGGTGCCGCCGCCGGAGACCACGAGCCGGGTGACGCCGTGGGCGCGGCAGGCGTCCGCCACGGTGACGGCGGTCAGCCGGGTCAGCGTGGCCAGGACGTCGGCGGCGGCCGGCCCGGGCACCCGGTCGAGCGCGCGCCGCAGGTAGGGCAGGTGGAAGTGTTCCTTGCCGGTGCTCTTCGGGGCGGGCCTGCGGTAGTAGGGGTCGTCCAGCAGGACGCGCAGCAGTTCGGGGCTGACCCGGCCGGCGGCGGCCCGGCGACCGTCCTCGTCGTAGGCGGCGGCGCCGTCGGTGAAGTGGTGGACGGCCGCGTCCAGCAGGGCGTTGGCGGGGCCGGTGTCGAAGGCCAGCGGTGCGGCGCCGGGCGCGAGGACGGTGACGTTGGCGATGCCTCCGAGGTTGAGCGCGGCGGGGGTGCCGGGCAGGCCGGACAGCAGCAGGGTGTCGGTCAGGGCGACCAGGGGCGCGCCCTGACCGCCCGCGGCGACGTCCCGGCTGCGCAGGTCGGAGACGACGGGAAGTCCGGTCGCCTCGGCGATCCAGGCCGGCTGGCCCAGTTGGAGGGTGCCGCGGACCGTGCCGTCCGCCACCCAGTGGTGCAGGGTCTGACCGTGTGAGACCACGAGGTCGGCGCGGCCGGCGCACAGGTCGCGCAGGGCGCGCGTGGCCGCGCCGGCGAAGGCCTGGCCGATGCCGGTGTCCAGGACGCAGACGGTCCGCGTGGTGGTGCCGGCGGGCGGCAGGGCGCCGGCGATGAGATCGCGGAGTTCGTCCGGGTAGGGGAGGGAGAGGTGTCCGAGGGGCCGTAGGAGGAGAGCGTCGTCGTCCAGGGCGAGGTCCGCCGCGGCGGCCTCGATGGCGTCGAACGAGGTGCCCGACATCAGTCCGATCACGCGCACGGCGCCTCCTCGCCGGACGCTGCCGGCCGTGGCTGGTGCATGGCTCCTCCCGGGGTGCGTCGCGATGGCCGGGCGCCGGCCCGGTCACTCGGGGGCGACGGTGGCCGCCGTACGGTCGGTGCCGTCCTCCAACGGGGCCGGGGCGCTCCGGGCTGCCCGGTGGAAGAGGCTGGTCAGGCCGCCCACTGCCAGGGTGACGGCCACCCCGAGGGGGACGAGCCACTGGGCGGCGATCGCGGTGGGGACGGTGGTGCCGTCCACGCCGACGTCGATCCTGACGCCGCGCACGAGGTACGTCATGACGCCGACCGTCGCCAGGAACGCCACGACGGCGTCCGTCTCGCGCGCCCGCCGGACGAGCCGCCCGAGGAGGAACGCGCCGAGGAGCGCGCCGTAGGTGTATCCGGCGATGGTCAGGCCGGTGAGGTAGACGTTGCCGGTGCTGGTGCTGAACGCGCAGGCGAACAGGGCCATCAGCACCGCCCACACCAGGGTCGTCAGCCGGGCGAGCCGCAGCAGGAACTCCTCGGTGGGCACGGTCCGGAAGAAGCTGTGGATGATGTCGGCGACGGTCGAGTTCGACATGGAGTTGAGCGCGGAGGACAGCGAGCCCATGGCCGCGCCGAGGATGCCGGCCACGAGCAGGCCGGAGACCACGACGGGCAGTCCGTGCAGGATGAAGTCCGGGTAGAGGTTGTCGGAGCTGGTCAGGCCCAGTTCCCGGAAGGTCCTGCCCTGGTTGTAGGACCACAGCAGCGCGCCGACGAGGGAGAAGGCGGCGAACTGGAGGGTGACGAAGACACCGGACGCGATCATGGCCTTCTGGCCGTCGCGCAGGGAGCGGGTGGCCAGGACCCGCTGGACGATGAGCTGGTCGGAGCCGTGGCTGGCCATGGCGAAGATGGCGCCGCCGACGATCGCGGTGGGCAGGGCGAACGGGCTGGTGAGGATGTGCGCCAGGCCGAAGTCGGTGTCGAAGAGCCGGAACCGGCCCGCGTCCAGGGCGCGCTGGACGCCGTCGCCGCCGACGTGGGCGGCGAGCACGCCGATGGCGAGGAGGGCGCCGCCCAGGTACAGGCCCATCTGGATGGCGTCCGTCCAGATGACCGCGCGGATGCCGCCGAGGTAGGTGTAGACGACGGTGATCACCGTGAGCACGATGATGACGAGGCGGTAGCCCGCGTGCACGCCGAACTCGTCGAGCAGCAGTTTGATCGGGATGGCGGAGGCGAACAGCCGGACGCCTTCGGCGAGCAGCCGGGTGAAGACGAACGTCACCGAGGCGAGTCCCTGGAGCCTCGGTCCGAATCTGCCGCCCAGGTACTGGTAGGCGCTGACGAAGCCGCCCCGCTTGTACAGCGGGATGAGCAGGGTCGCCACGACGACGCGTCCGATGACGTAGCCGAGGGCCAGTTCGACGTTGCCGAAGCCCTGTCCGCCGTAGGCGCCGCCCGGCAGGCTGATGACGGTGAGCACGCTGGTCTCGGTGGCCACGACGGAGAAGGAGACGGTCCACCACGGCATGTGGCCTTCGCCGACGAAGTAGTCCTTGGCCGTCTTCTGCCGTCCGGCCAGACGCAGTCCGATCACGGCGATCGCCACGAGGTAGACGACGACCACCAGCAGGTCGAGCTGACGCACGCTCACGGAAGGAAAGTTTCCTTCGTGCCTTCATCCATGCGTGAAAAGTAGTTTCACCCGTTGCCGTCGTCAACAACCCGGCGGGGTCAGCATGGCGCTGCGCCGGGGGCGGCCGGGGCACCCCGGCGCTCGTCCGGACGGCTGCCGGGCCGAGCGGACCCGTTTCCCCGCCGGCGGACGGGGCAGTGTCCGCGCAGCAGCGACCGCCGGCCCTGAGGGAGCCCGTATGCATGACTACGACCTCGGCAGTCACGGCCGGCCCGTGACGACGTCGTCCGCCGAGGCGCAGACCTGGTTCGACCGCGGGCTGAACTGGACGTACGCCTTCAACCACGAGGAGGCCGTGCGGTGCTTCGAGGCCGCCGGCGCGGCGGATCCCGGCTGTGCCATGGCCGACTGGGGGCTGGCCTACGCGCTCGGCCCCAACTACAACAAGCCATGGGACGCCTTCGACGAGCGGGAACTCGGGCGGACGGTGGAGCGTGCGCACGCCGCCGTGCGGCGCGCGCACGCGAAGGCGGCCGGCGCCACCCCGGTCGAACGGGCCCTCGTCGACGCGCTGGCCGCCCGCTATCCGCGCGCCGGGACCCCGGACGCGGAGGAGGGCCCGGTGTGGAACGCCGCCTACGCCGACGGCATGCGGGCCGTGCACCGGCTGGCGCCCGACGACCCGGACGTGGCCGCCCTGTACGCCGACGCCCTGATGAGCCTGACGCCCTGGCAGCTGTGGGACATCCGGACGGGCGAGCCGGCCCCGGGCGCGCGCACCGCCGAGGCCCGGGAGGTGCTGGAGCGGGCGCTCGCCTCGGAGGCGGGCGCACGGCACCCGGGCCTGCTGCACCTGTACATCCACCTGATGGAGATGTCCCCCACCCCCGAGGCGGCGCTGGCCGCGGGCGACCGGCTGCGCGACCTGGTGCCGGACGCGGGGCACCTCCAACACATGCCGTCCCACCTGGAGGTGCTCTGCGGCGACTACCGCCGGGTCGTCTCCGACAACAGCGCGGCGATCGCGGCCGACGAGAAGTACCACGCCCGGGCCGGCGCGATGAACTTCTACACTCTGTACCGGTGTCACAACCTCCACTTCAAGATCTACGGCGCGATGTTCCTCGGCCGCTTCCGGGACGCCGTCGAGACGGCGGAGCGGCTCGAGGCGGCGGTGCCCGAGGAGTTGCTGCGCGTGGAGAGCCCGCCGATGGCCGACTGGCTGGAGGGCTTCCTCGCGATGCGGGTGCACGTGCTCGTCCGCTTCGGCCGCTGGGAGGACATCCTGTGCCTGCCGATGCCCGCCGACGCGCGGCTGTACTGCGTGACCACGGCCATGCTGCGCTACGCGCGCGGCGTCGCGCTCTGCGCCCTCGGCCGCACCGACGAGGCGAGGAGGGAACGCGGGCTGTTCCACGCCGCGGCCGCCCGGGTCCCCGGGACCCGGACCCTGTTCAACAACACCTGCACGGACATCCTGGCGATCGCCGCGGCCATGCTCGACGGGGAGCTGGAGTACCGCGAGGGCCGGTACGACGCGGCGTTCGCGGCCCTGCGCCGGTCGGTCGAGCTGAGCGACGGCCTGGCGTACGACGAGCCGTGGGGGTGGATGCAGCCGGCCCGGCACGCGTACGGCGCCCTCCTCCTCGAACAGGGCCGCGTCGCCGAGGCGGAGGCCGTCTACCGCGCCGACCTGGGACTCGACGACACGCTGCCGCGCCCGCTCCAGCACCCGAACAACGTGTGGGCGCTGCACGGCCTGCACGAGTGCCTCGTACGGCTCGGCAAGGAGGGCGAGGCCCGGCTCGTGGCGAGGCAGCTGAGGCTCGCCGCCGCGCTGGCGGACGTACCGGTGGAGGCGTCCTGCTTCTGCCGTCTGGAGACCGCGGCGCCCCCCGTGTCCCGGCAGGAGTGCTGCGCCGGCTGAACTCCGGCCCCCGGCGACCGGCGCCGGACCGGGCGCGCCGGGCCGACCCGGACCGTCCTCCTCCGACTGCGAGGGGGCGAGCCCGCCGTCCACACGCTCGGGACCGGCCGCGCGTATGCCGAAGTGCTCGGTCCCGGGACGGTGTCGGCCCTGTTCCGGGCGCGCGTCGGCGACATCGCCGAGCGCCGCGGGGCACCCGGGTGACGTACCCCGGACGCGGCGGACTCGGGCGGGCGGTGAGGGTCACCCCGGCGCGTCCGTACGGGCTCGCCGCCAGGCGGCCTCGCGCAGCAGCCGCAGCCCGTTGAGGCCGACGAGGACCGTGGACCCCTCGTGGCCCGCGACGCCGAGCGGCAACGGCAGGTCGCCGGCCAGGTCCCAGACCACCAGGCCGGCGATGAAGACCCCGGCGACGACGAGGTTCTGGACCACCAGGGCGCGGGCCCGGCGGGACAGGGAGATCACGGCGGGCACGGTGGCGAGTTCGTCGCGGACCACGACCGCGTCGGCGGTCTCCAGCGCCAGGTCGGAACCCGCCCGGCCCATGGCGACGCCGGTGTGGGCGGCGGCCAGCGCGGGCGCGTCGTTGACGCCGTCGCCGACCACCATCACCTTGCGGCCGGCGGCCTCCAGTTCCCCGACCGCGCGCACCTTGTCCTCGGGCAGCAGCCCGGCCCGGACGTCCTCGATGCCGACCTCGGCGGCGAGGCGGGCGGCGGCGCGCGGGTTGTCGCCGGTCAGCAGCACGGGGGCGGTGCCGGTGCGGGAGGCCAGGGCGGCGACGGCGCGCGCCGCGTCCGGGCGGAGCCGGTCGGCGATGCCGAGCAGGCCCGCCGGGTTGCCGTCCACCGTGACCAGCACGGCCGTCCGGCCGCCCTCCTCCAGTTCGGCGGCCAGGACCGCCGCCCGGGCGGCCTGCGCCCCGCCGGCCCCGGCCGGCAGCCGGGAGGGCCGGCCGACCGCGACCGACCGCCCGTCCCCGGTGGCGGTGACACCGATCCCCGGGGTGGAGGCGAAGCCGTCCGCCGCCGGCAGGTCCGTGCCGCGCTCCCGTGCCGCGTCCACGACGGCCCGCGCCAGCGGATGCTCGCTCGGGCGCTCGGCGGCGGCCGCGAGGCGCAGCAGCGCGTCCGCGTCGACGCCGGAGCCGGTCAGCGGCCGTACCTCGGTGACGCGCGGGGTGCCCTCGGTGAGCGTGCCGGTCTTGTCGAACGCCACCGCGTCCACCTGTCCCAGTCGCTCCATCACCACGGCGGACTTGACGAGGACGCCGTGCCGGCCGGCGTTGGCGACGGCCGACAGCAGCGGCGGCATGGTGGCCAGCACCACCGCGCACGGCGAGGCGACGATCATGAAGGTCATGGCCCGCAGCAGCGCGCCGGTGAGGTCGTCGCCGAGGGCGAGGGGGACGAGGAACACCGCGAGGGTGGCCGCCACCATGCCCAGCGAGTAGCGCTGTTCGACCTTCTCGATGAACAGCTGCGTCGGCGCCTTGGTCTCCGAGGCCTCCTCGACCATGCGCACGATCCTGGCGATGACCGTGTCGGACGCGTCCCGTTCCACGCGGACGCGCAGGGCGCCGGTGCCGTTGAGGGTCCCGGCGAAGACCTCGTCGCCCCGTTCCTTGGTCACCGGAAGCGGTTCGCCGGTGATGGTCGCCTGGTCGACGTCGCTGCGCCCGTCGAGCACCCGCCCGTCGGCGCCCAGGCGTTCCCCGGGCCGCACCAGGACGACGTCGCCGACGGTGAGGTCCGCCACGGGGACGGTCTCCTCGCCGTCGTCCGCGCCGAGGCGCGTCGCCGTGGCGGGCGCGAGGTCGAGCAGTCCGCGCACGGAGTCGGCGGTGCGGGCGGTGGCCAGGGCCTCCAGCGCGCCGGAGGTGGTGAAGATGACGATCAGCAGCGCGCCGTCCATGACCTGCCCGATCGCCGCCGCTCCGAGCGCGGCCACGACCATCAGCAGGTCGACGTCGAGGTTCCTCTCCTTGAGGGCGCGCAGGCCCGCCCAGCCGGGCTCCCAGCCGCCGGCCGCGTAGGTGAGCGCGTACAGCGGGCCCCAGAGCCAGGCGGGGGCGCCGGTCAGGTGGAGGGGCAGCGCGAGCAGGAAGCAGACGGTGGCCGCGGCGGCCCAGCGGGCCTCGGGCAGGGAGAGGAAGGGGGTACGGCGCCGGGGGGCGGCCCCGCCGGGCGCGGGCGCCGCGCGGCCGGCCGGGGCCGGGGCGAGTGCGGAGGTCATCGGCAGAGTCCTTCACGGGGGCACGAGGAGGCAGCGTTCCGCACGGGGCGGTGCCGCTCCCCCACCGTACAGGATCAAATGAAGACCTATTCATGTATTCGCGCCCGGCCCCGCCCGCCTCCGTAGGATGAGGGCATGGGCCACGGAGTTGACGCCAAGACCACCGCCACCGCGCGCCAGCGCCTGGAGACCGTGGGCGCCGCCGACGTGGCCGCGACCCTCCAGGCCCTGGCGACGCCGTCCCGGCTGCGGATCCTGGCCCGCCTCCAGGAGGGCCCGTGCGCGGCGACCGAGCTGGCCGAGGCCGTCGGCATGGAACAGTCCGCCTGCTCCCACCAGCTGCGCCTGCTGCGCAACCTCGGCCTGGTCGCCGGGGAACGCCGGGGCCGCTCGGTCATCTACGCCCTCTACGACAACCACGTGGCCGAACTCCTGGAACAGGCCCTCTACCACGTCGAACACCTGCGCCTCGGCCTGCGCGACACCACCCCGACGGCGACCGCGGCGACCGGGGTGCGCTAGCGCCCGTCCGCCGGCGCTCGCGCCGGCTCGCCGTGTTCGCCGTGTTCGCCGTGGCGACTCTTCAGGCGCCGGACGGGACGTCGAAGAGGAAGGCCCCGTAGCCGCACTCCTCCTCGACCCAGTGCCGCCGGCAGCGCAGCCCGTGCGCGCCGAGCGCGCGCACGATGTCGTCCACCGTGAACTTGCGCACCACGTCGTGCAGGAGCAGCTCGCCGGCGTCGAAGTCCACCGTCAGCCCCAGCCGGGGCAGCGTCACCCGCTGCCGCCGCAGACTGCGGATGCCGCCGAGCACCTCGCGCCGCGCGGCGTCGTAGGCGAGTTCCGGCTCGAAGGCGTCGACGTCGAAGTCGGCGCCGTAGCGGCGGTTGAGGTGGAGCAGGGTGTTCAGCGCGAACATCCGGCGGACGGGGCGCGGCCCGGTGTACCCGGCTCCGTAGGCACGCCGCACGGCCTCGACGGGTTCGTTCAGGTCCACGCAGACGAGCAGGTGGTCGTTCAGGGCGCAGCCGGCGCGCACGGCCCGCAGGAAGCGCGCCCGCTCGGCTTCGGACAGGTTGCCGAGCGTGTTGCCGAGCAGCGCCAGGAGCCGGCCGCCCGTGCCGTCGCCCGCGGCGCCATGCCCGACGGCGACCCGCTCCGCCCGGCGCAGCCAGGGCAGGGCCGCCAGGAAGTCGCCGTGCACGGCGGTGACCCGGGCTCCCGGCCAGCGCCGCCGGATGCGGCCGGCCGCTTGCCGCATCGGCTCGGGGCTGACGTCCACGCCCGTGTACGCCCGCAGCAGGCCGCGCCTGTCCATGGCCGCGAGCAGGATCTCGGACTTGCGCGCGCTGCCCGCCCCGAGGTCCACCAACTCGGCCGGTCGCGCCAGGCCCACCAGATCGTCGCCGTGCTCGGTCAGCAGCCACCGTTCGGCCCGGGGCGGGTAGTAGTCGGGCAGCCGCGTGATCTCCTCGAAGAGCCGCGAGCCGGTCTCGTCGTAGCCGAAGAGCGACGGGATCCTGCGGTGCCGTGTCGCAGCGGGCGCGGTGAGCCCGGCCCGAAGCTCCTCCTCCGGCGTGCCGGACGTGCCATCGCCGGCCGATGGCAGCTCGACCTCAGTGACCGGCGCCGCGATGCGTGACTCCGTCATCCCGTTCTCCTCGTCGGCGATGAGTCCCCGAAGGGGGGTGCCACCCGGAAAGCATTCCGACAAAAGGGATATTGGGTATGAAGTCAATTGATACCCCACTTCGCCGTCGGTGGCAGCTCGTGGGGTCGCCGCGGACGCCGTGCCCGACCGGCTCAGGGGACCAGCACGATCCTGCCGAACACCCTGCCCGCGTCCATCTCCCGGTGGGCCAGTGCCGCCTGGCCGAGGGGCAGCACCTCGTGCACGACCGTGCGCAGGCCGCCGTGCGCGGCATCGGCGAACTGGGACGACCGCACGGCCTGCCGGTCGGGGCGGGGCACGGTGTCGGAGCTGAAGGTGGCGAACGACAGCGACCTGCGGAAGCCGTCGATCAGCCGCGTGCCGAAGTCCGCCGGCGGCGGCCCGCCGACCACACCGACGGCCACGAACCGCCCGTTGGGGTTCAGTCTGTCCAGGAAAAGCGGAAGCCCGGGGCCGGCCACGACATCGATCACCACGTCGAAGCCCGCCGGCGCGTCCGGGCCGCCCTCGCCGGAGCGGTCGAGGACATGGGTCGCGCCCAGGTCGCGCAGGCGGTCGCCGCGTTCCGCCGATGCGGTGGTGACCGCCACGGCACCCGCGCCGCGCCTGGCCGCGAGCTGGACCGCCGTGATGCCGATACTGCCCGCGGCGCCCCGCACGAGCACCGTCTCACCGGGCGCGGGACGGGCGCGTTCCAGGGCGTAATGGGCGACCACTCCGGAGCCGCCGAGCGTCACCGCGTCGGCGCCGGTCAGGCCCTCGGGCAGCGTGAGGACGTCCTCGACCGCGGCGACGGCCTGCTCGGCGTACCCACCGGACAGGCCGGTGAACGCCCACACCCGCCGCCCGATCCACGAGGCGTCGACGCCCTCCCCCACCTCGGTGACCCTTCCCGCGACCTCGCTGCCGAGGAGATGGCCCGCGCGGAACCCGTGGGCCGCGAGCGTTCCCCGCCGGATCACGGCGTCCACGCCGCCCACCCCGATCGCCTCCGTGGCGATCCGCACCTGCCCCGGGGCGGGCACGGGCACGGGCACGTCGACGACCTCCAGTCCGCCGGGGTCGCCGAACGTCCTGATCACGACGGCTTTCATCTCTGCTCCTCGGGCCGGTGGACGGACGGGGGCACGGCCGCGACGGCCGCGGGCGGCGGACCGGGACGGCGGCACCGTCCTCGGACGGTACGTGACGCACCCGCCCGCCGGGCCGAGGCGGGCGGCGACAACCGGCCATTTCGGCCAGGGCGTGGCCGGGAAACCACGTCTTCCTGTCGGCAATCGGCCGTGGAGGGACTGGACGAGGACCGGCTCGCGCTGTGTCCGCTGGTCCGCCGCCGAGCCGTCGCGGACTTCCGGGGCGAGGCGTCCGCATCGCCGCCGTGCGGCGGTCAGGTCGGGTCGGAGACGCCCTCCGGGGTGTCCAGGCCCTCGCCCTCGGCGCGGGGTTCCCCGGTGTCGCGTCGGTCCTGCGGGGGACGGACGCCGCCGCTGCCGGAGGTACCCGGACGGCGGCGGACGCGGGTCATCAGCAGCAGGGCTCTGGTGGCGGTTGGGGCCGGTGCGGTCAGGGCCTCGGTCACGGCTATCTCGACGCCGCCGCTGTACAGCGCCGACAGGTTGTAGAGGAAGGCGCCCAGTGTCATCAGGCCCGTGCCCAGGACGACTTCCACGATGACGACGCCGACCGCCACGGCCAGGAAGGTGCCGAAGGTGGGCAGGACGTCCGGGGCCACGGCGTTCACCATGATCCAGGACACGCCCGCCGTGGCGACCACGAGCACACCGAGCCCGGCCAGCAGGAGGAAGCTCGTCACCATCGTCGTCCAGGGGTCGGCCTCCTCCAGACGCAGCCGTATCGGCCGCCGGCCGGGACGCGCGGGCGGCCCACCGCGCGGTACCCGCCGCGCCCAGGCTCCGGACACCGGGCCGGACCGGCCGGCAGCGGCGGACGCGTGCGGCGCGTGCGGCGCGGATGGTTCCGGTGGCTTGGGCGGTCCGGGTGATTCCGGTGGTCGCGGGGATCCGGACGGTCGCGGTGGTTCGGGTGGCCCTCCGGGCGCGGCGTGTCCCGCGGGTGCGGGGCGCACCGGTGCCGGTTCCCGCGAGCCGCCCGCTCGGCCGGACCGCTCGGGCGGCGGGGACGGCCCGTCGTCGGGTATCGGCCCGGGCTCTTCCGGCGGCACCGCGCGCCGGCGGCCGGTCGGCCCGGTCTTCGCGGAGGGGCCGGAAACGCCGTCCTGCCCGGGTGCCATCCGTCCGCGGAAGGTGCCGCTGGGCCTGCGCTTGGCTCGGCTCATGCCTGTCTCCCTGACTGGCCTGGCAGCCGGGCCGGGCCGTCCACCGTCGAACGGGCCTCCGTCGACCGCCAGGCGGCCTCTGGGGCCTGCTGGTCCGTGAATCCGACGGTATCGGCACTTTTGCCCGCATGCACCCGCGAGGGGTACCGCGGAGGCACCACCGGACGGGGCGGTGCCCGATGCCGTCAGCCGGTCTGCGGAGGGGAGCGGGACGTCGCGGGCGGTCAGGCCGAACCGGGCGTCGTGGGTGAGTGGGGGGCCGCCGAGGTGGTGCGACATGCGGCCGGCCCTCCGCTCGGGAGCGTTCCGGGGTGTGCCGCTGTCGACGGCGCGCGTTCCCGCCCCCTGCCGGGATCGGCGGGTGCTCAGCGACCGGAAGGGTCCGCCGCCCGGCTCCCCCGGAGCCAGTCCTCGTAGCGGGTGGTCGCGCGGTGCGCGGTGTCGTCGCCGATGAGCGCCCCGTCCGGCATGCCCGCGAACAGGCCGGCGGACTCGTCGGTGACCACGCTGCGGCCGTCCGGCCGCGCCTCCAGCGTGATCTCACCGAGCCGGTCGAGGCGGTAGACCTCGGGGCCGACGATGTCGCGCACGCCGTACGACGGTTCGCCCAGGGCCGTCCCGGCGACGGCGGAGGCGACGTCGGCGGAGGCCATCGGGCGCAGCCGGATGGACGGCAGGCGCACTTGGCCCTCCTCGGTCGACATGTCCATCACCGGGGCGACGAACTCGAAGAACTGGGTGGCACGCACGATGCTGAAGGGGACCCCGCCGTCCCGCACGGCCTCCTCCTGGGCGACCTTGGCCCGGTAGTAGCCGTAGCCGGGCACCTGGTCGACGCCGACGATGGAGAGCGTCACGTGGTGGCGGACACCGGCCTGCCTCTCGGCTTCGCTCAGGTGCCGTGCCGATCGGGTGAAGAAGTCCAGCGCGGGCTCGGCGTCGAAGGACGGGGAGTTCGAGACGTCCACCACCACGTCCGCGCCGTCGAGCGCCTCGGCCAGGCCCCGGCCGGTGACGGTGTCGACGCCCGTGGAGGGCGAGGCCGGCACGGCCTCGTGACCGCGGTCGCGCACGAGCGCGACCACCTGCGAGCCGATGAGTCCGGTACCGCCGACGACCACGATCCTCATCGCTCTCTCCGTTCGCTGGTCCGCTGTCCGACGGATACGGCGGGTGCCCTGGCCGTCGGCCCTCGTCCACGCTCGCCCGGCGGGCGGCCCGGCGCAAGACGGCGGCGGCGCGGGGCCCGGGGGCGCGTGGCGGCGCGTCTCCCGGGTCCGGCCGCCGCCCGGGGCGGGCGGGTCAGCGGACGACGTCGAAGACGTTCTTCTGGACGCCGTTGGCGTAGGCCTCGTGCTCGACCAGCCGCAGCTTCTGGGCGTCCTTGTCCGTGGCGCTGAACAGGCGCTTCCCGGCGCCGAGCAGGAGCGGGAAGACGAGCAGGTGGTAGCGGTCGATCAGGCCGGCGTCGGACAGTGCCCGGTTCAGGGCGGCGCTGCCGTGCACGATGATCGGGCCGCCCTCGGTGGCCTTCAGCGCGGCGACCTCGTCGAGCGAGCGCAGGATCGTCGTCTCGCCCCAGTTCGGCACCAGGTCGTCCTCGGTGAGGGTGGTGGACACGACGTACTTCGGCATCGCCTTGTAGTCCGCGAAGTCCGCCATGTCGGGCCACACGGGGCTGAACGCCTGGTAGCTGACCCGGCCCAGCAGCATCGCGGTGGCCTCTCCCTGCTCCCGGCCCTTGATCTCGAAGGCCTCGGGCAGGAACTCGACGTCCTTGAAGGTCCATCCCGAGTTCCGGTATCCCGGCTCACCTCCCGGGGCCTCCACGACACCGTCGAGCGAGACGAAGGCGGTGCTGATCAGGGTGCGCATGCGGGTTCCTCGGTATCTCGTGATCGGTGTGCCGGCCGACGGGTCAGGACGGCCGCGGCACATCATGCGTGATCTCTGACCGTGAGTCACGCGAAAACTCATCGGCCGCCGGCCGTCTCACCGGGATGTCGCCGTGCGGGCCTCCGGGCCGGAACGGCCGCTGCCGATCCCGCGCGCGTGCCCGGCGCCGTCCCCGAGGGCCTGCCAGGGCTTCTCCGGCAGGGCTTCGAGGGAGCGGGCACACCGGGTCGGCGACCGGCCGCGGCCCCTTCCCCCGCCCGTCAACGTCCGCCTGCGGGACGCGCCGACGGGGGAATCCGCCCGGCCGTGGAACCGCCCGGCGCCGTCGTGTGCCAGGCTGCCACCGGACGCGCGCCGCTTCACCCGTCCGGCCCGTTCCACCGCAGGAGGGACCGCTGTTGACCGACGAAGACCCGCTCGGCTGGGACACCACCACCGCGGCCGACGCCTACCGGGACCGTGACATGCGGCTGGCCGAACAGCTGATCTTCCCCGCCGTGCTCGGCCGGCTCGCGGGGAGCGCCGGGCCCGGCCGGCTGGCCCTGGACGTCGGGTGCGGCACCGGCGCGGTCGCGGCGCGGCTCGCGCACGCCGGGGAGTGGGCGGTCCAGGGCCTCGACCCCTCGGCCGACATGCTCCGCATCGCCCGCGCGGACCGCCCTCACCCCCGGGTCTCCTACCGGCTGTTCGACGGCCGCGGCCTGGACTGGATCGCCGACGACAGCGTCGATGCCGCCGTGTGCTGCCTCGTGTACTGCACCGACCCGGACGACGGCCGGCTGGCCGCCCTGACCGCCGAGATCCGCCGGGTGCTGCGCCCCGGTGCGCCGTATCTCCTGGCCGACCTCAACCCGGCGGCGACCGGCGTGTCCTTCTCCACGCTGCGCCACGGGGAGCCGGGCGCGGTCTACGACGACGGTGACACCGTGCCCACGCTGCTGCGGCTGCGCGACGGCGGGACGATGACGAGCGCCACGTACCACCGCTCCCTCGACCGGTACCGGCGCTTCCTGTCCGACGCCGGATTCCCGCCCCCCGCCGTCGAGTTGCCGACGCTCCCCGCCGACGCCCCCGGATCCCCGGCGGGAGGGGCGGAGCGGCGGACCGCGCCGTACATGATCCTCGCCACCCACGCGTGACCCCGCGGGAGGACCGCCGTGCCGCGGCGGGGGCCGGTCAGGCCGACTCCCGTACGACCAGTTCCGGGGCGAACACGACCGACGCGGGCGCGATGCGAGTGCCGTGGATGTGTGCGTCCAGGAGGCGGGCCATCTCGGCGGCCATGTCCTCCACGGGCTGGCGCACGGTGGTCAGGTGGGGGTGCCGGTCGACGGCGGCCGCGGAGTCGTCGAAGCCGACGACCGCGACGTCCTCGGGTATCCGCCGGCCGTTTTCCCGCAGCACCTGGCAGGCGCCGCGGGCCATGAGGTCGTTGGCCGCGAACACCCCGTCCACCTCCGGGTGTGAGGCGAGGAGAGCGGTCATGGCCGCGACTCCGCTGGCGTGGGTGAAGCCGCCCTCTGCGACGGGGACGCGGGCGTGGCCCCGCCGGGCGAGGGCGTCGCGGAAGCCCGCCAGCCGTTCCCGGCCGGCGGGGACCGCGAGCGGTCCGGAGAGGGTGGCCGGGCGGCGGCAGCCCCGGGCGAGCAGGTGCTCGGCGGCGAGCCGGCCGCCGTCCCGGTGGGCCAGGTCGACATGGCTGAGCGGGACGGGACGGGCGGGGCGGGCGAAGAGGACGGCGGGCAGCCCGGCGTCGGCGAGGAGCGCGGGCAGCGGGTCGTCCGCATGGCTGGAGACCACCAGCGCGCCGTCGGCCCGTCCCTGTCTGAGGTAGGTCAGCACCTCCTCGCGGGCGGCGGCGGACTCGGCGAACATCAGCACCGGGTGGACGGAGCGCGGGCGGAGGTGGCCGACGATGCCCGCGACCACCCGTCCGAAGAAGGGATCGGCGAACACCCGGGCGGCGAACGCCGCTTGGGCCTCCTCGGCGGGGTCCCCGGCGCCGGAGACCACCAGCGCCACGGTCTCGGCCCGCCGGGTCACCAGGGCACGGGCGGCCCGGTTGGGCGCGTACCCGGTGCGCCGGATGGCCTGGCGGACCACTTCCTGGATCGCCGGGTCCACGTTGCGTACGCCGTTGACGACCCGGGAGACGGTGGCCCGGGAGACGCCGGCCTCCCGGGCGACGTCCTCCAGGGTCGGGGCCTGTCTGCTCATGCCCCGCACCCTAACGGCCCGCCGGCCCCGGCCGGTAGAGCGCTCTCCCTGACCGGGGCGCACCTCGCGCACCCGCCCCCGCCGCCGTCCTTCCCGGTGGCGACGGGCAGGACGGGCACCGTCGCGGAACCGCGTCCTCCCCCGGGCGCGCGATAGGCCGCGGCGGCCGGCTTCGGTAACGTGGGCACACCCGGCGCAAGGAGGCACATCGATGTCGCGGAGTACGACCCGTCTTGCCGAGGCCATGCAGGTCGAGGCCTGTCCGGTCACCGAGGTGCTCGACCATGTGGCGGGCAAGTGGAGCATCGGCATCCTGATCGCCGCCGCCCACGGACCGCTCCGCTTCACCGAGATCGAGCGTGCCGTCAGCGGCATCAGCCGGCGCATGCTCACGCTCAATCTGCGCCGGCTGGAGCGGGACGGGCTGCTCGTGCGCACCGTGTACCCGACCGTGCCGCCCCGGGTGGAGTACGGCCTGACACCCATGGCCCGCGAGTTGTACGCCTCGCTGACCGGGCTGGTGGACTGGGCCGAGCGCCACCGTTCCGCCATCGCCCGGTCCCGCGCCGCCTACGACGCCACCGAGGGGCGGACGGCGGACGCCGTCTGACGGGCCGGGCCGCCGCGGGGCGCCGGGCGGGCGGGGCCGCCGCGGTGACGGGGTGTCAGTAGCGGTAGTGGTCCGGCTTGTACGGGCCGTCGACGTCCACACCGATGTACGCCGCCTGCTCCGGACGCAGCGTGGTCAGCTTCACGCCGA
>NZ_JBVJOT010000093.1:0-20717 GCF_055583025.1 Streptomyces sp. NPDC104831 | reverse complement strand
GAGTTGTGTGCCAGGAAGGGTCGTTGGTGTTGGGGGCGGCGGCAAAAACCGGACGGGGAGAGAGTGTGGGAGAAAAAGGGGAGCCCCCCCGGCGGCCGCCCGCCCCCCGCTTCGTGTCGTGCGCGAGGGCGCGCCCTGCCCGGCGGCCGGGGCTCATCGGGCGTATCGGGTGCGCCGCGGGGTACGTGTGTGATGCACCGGCCCCGCGGGAGCAGCAGTGGAACCCTGCGCCTCCTGGCTCGGCGGGGCCGGTGTGCGCCGTGGCCGGCCCGGGAGCGCCTCAAGGCCGCACGAGACCGCGCCGGACTCCTTGCCGTCAGTTGGTTCGGTCGGCGAACCCCTCGGGAAGGTCCTTCGGGCCTACCGCGACGACCGTCTCGTCGTCCTCGCCGACGTACTCGAACAGGGTGATGCGGGCGAACTCCGGGACGACGTAGATCGGGTAGGTGGGACCGGCGTCCCGGTAGGCGCGCATCTCCTCGAGGTGGTCGTTCTGGTAGAGCACCGTCTTGCTCCCGTCCCGCTCGATCCACTGCGGGAAGAAGATGGTGCCGTGCAGGACGCGCCGGCGGGGGAGCACGTTCACGACGACGCAGGTACCGGTCGGTTCCGTCCAGGAGACCTTGTAGAGGTCGTCGGCGAGCCGCACCAGGTCGACTTCCTGGTCCTTGACCCAGCGGCCGCCGACCATGCCGCTGTGTATGCGGTAGTCGATGGTCGTGGCGTTCTTCACGTACATCTCGTACTGCCAGCCGTTGGCGTAGGTGTAGATGAACCGGTGCCCGGTGATCCCGGCCAGGTCCTGCGGCGGTACGGGGTTCTCGACGGTGGTCGGGGCCTCGTGGGCGATGGTCATGGGTGTCACTCCTTGCTGTGGTGCCGGAGGCGGACGCGCCGGTGCGCCGTTCGTCGGCCCGGGCCGGCCCTTCCGTTCCCCCCTCACTGCAAGTTTGCCACAAAATATGTTTGCTACAAAACTTTATGGTCTGGTTCACAATGGAGGGCATGGCAGGCACACACAGCGCACGAAGCGCGACGGACCGGAGCGGCGGGGACGAGACGCGGCAGGTGACGGACGCGGCGAGGGCGGCGGCGGGGCTGAGCGGGCTGCTGGGCCCGCTGCGGCGCGCCGTGCTGCGCGCCACCCGGAACGCCGAGGGCCTCCCCGATCTGCCGGAAGCGCAGATCGAGCTGCTGCGGACCCTGTCCACGTCCCCCGAGGGGCTCTCCCCCGGCTCGGTGGCCGCCCGGCTGCGGATGGCCCCGTCCACCGTGAGCAATCTCGTCCGCGCCATGTCCGCCGCGCGGCTGGTGGAGCGTGTCCGGCCGGCGCACGACCAGCGCAGCGTGGTCCTCACCGCTTCCCGGGAGGCGCTCGAACTGCTGGGCCGCTACGACCGGGCCAGTACCGCGGCACTCACCCGGGTCGTCGACGAACTGCCGGCCGCCGACCGGCTCTCACTCGCCGAGGCCCTGCCCGCGCTGGACCGGCTCGTCACCGCCCTGGAGGCCGCGAACGACACCGCGGCCGGCACGGCGCCCAAGCACTGACCCGTGGACTCCCCGGCCCCGACGGCCTGGACGGGCCGGCGCAGTACCTTCTCCGGCAGGGAGGAGGTGAACCGGTGAGCCCGTTGTGCGCGGGCGCACCGGTGGAATGGCTGCCGGCCCTCCAGTGCCCCCTGCACGGGTGGTTTGGGCAATGCCCGACTGTGCTGACGGCAATACAGTGACTGCGCAGGCATCTCCGTGTAGTGACTGCGCAGGCATCTCCGTGTGTTGCAAACAGTCCGCTCACCGTGGGGAGATCTCCATGAACGACAGCGAACGCAGCGTTCCGCGCCTCGGGACCGTGCCCGCCGGACAAGCCGAGGACGCCGGGACGGCGGTCTATATCCCCCCGACCTTCATCGAGCTGGGTGACTTCGCCGAGCTGACCATGGGGACGGGGTCGATCGCCGTGGAGCCGTTGGCCTTCGGATTCAACGGCTGAGCCGCTGTGGCGCATGCCCGGGGCATGCCCGCCGCGGAAGCGAGCTGGTTCGTCGCGCTCCCCGACTGCCCGGCGGGCGAACGGATCGCGACGGACCTGCGCGCCAGCGCCCGCGAGGAAGTGGCCCACCCGTCCGGGCGGGCCTGGCTGATCGGTGTCTGGCGGACGGATGAACTGCGCGTCCTCGACACGGGGCAGGCGCGGGTCGTGGTCTTGGGGGTCTTCCGGGAGGCCGACATCCGTACCGCGTCGGCGAGGCCCGCCGAGCTGTCGCGCACCGTCCTGCCCGGCTCGTTCCACGTCGCCGTCAGCCAGGGCGACGGGCGCATGTCCCTGCGGGGCGGAGCGCACGGCGTACGGCAGGTGTTCACCGTGTCCCTCGGCGGGGTCACGGTGGCCGCGGACCGCGCGGACGTCCTCGCCCGCCTCGCCGGGGCGCGCGTCGAACCCGCCGCCCTCGCCGCCCGGCTGCTCCTGCCCAACCTGCCGCAGGCCCTCGCGGACACGACGGTCTGGCAGGGCGTGCGCGCCATTCCGCCCGGCCACCTCCTGACGCTCGCGCCGGACGGCCGGGCCGTGGAAGAACGGTGGTGGACTCCCCCGGCGGAGGAACTGTCCCTGCGCGAAGGGGCCGAGCTCCTGCGCACCGAACTCCGGCGGTCCGTCGAGGCGCGCGCCACGCTCGGACCCCTCACCGCGGACCTCTCCGGCGGGCTGGACTCCACCAGCCTCTCCCTGCTCGCCCATCGCGCGGGCGCACGGCTCACCACCGTGTCCGTCACCGGGATCGGTGACGAGGACATGCGCTGGGCGGCGCGCGCCCGCTCCTCGATGCCGGACGCCACGCACCTCGCACTCGACGCGTCCGGCGATCTCGCCCCGTGTTACGCGGAACTGTCCGACGCCTGGACGCCACCCGACGAGCCCTTCCCCGAAGCGCGCACCCAGGCCCGGCTGCGCGCAGTCGCACGGCGTCTGGCCGACCGGGGCGCGTGCGCGCACTTGGCGGGTCTCGGCGGCGACGAACTCCTCGCGCCCGCCCACGGGTACCTCCACGACCTCGCCCGCCGCGAACCGGCGCTCGCGATACGGCACTTGAACGCGTACCGGGCACACCACCGCTGGCACCCGCGGCAGGCACTCGGGCTGATCGCCGGAGGACCAGGGCGGTACGCGCACTGGCTGGCACGTCAACGGCAGACCCTCCGCGCCCCCATCGACTTCGCCGGGCCGCCCACCTCTTGGGGCTATCCCCTCAGGCTGCCTCCGTGGGCCACCGACACGGCGGCCGAGCTGGTCTGCGGGCTGATCGAGAACAGGCTGTCCCGGATCGAACCGCAGGCGGAGGGCCGCGGGCGGCATCTCGCCGTGGAACGGGTTCGGGCGGGGGCCCGCAACAGCCGCCTGTACGGACGGGTCTTCGAGGCGGAGGGGGTGCGCTGCCAAGTCCCGTTCCTCGACGACACCGTCGTCGACGCCTGCCTGCGCGTCCGATCCGGTGAACGCTTCTCCCCCTGGGAGTACAAGCCCCTGCTCAAGGAGGCGATGACCGGCATCCTCCCACCCGAGCTGCTCACGCGCCGGACGAAGGACGAGACGTCGCGGGACGCGCACGCCGGGCTGCGCCGCCACCGCCGCCAACTGCTGGCGCTCTGCGAGGACTCGGCCCTCGGGGCGCTCGGACTGATCGACGCGGGAACGCTGCGCGCGACGCTGTCCGGGCCGCTCCCGCCGCGACTCCCCGTCGCGGCCGTCACCCTCACGCTGGGCGGTGAGGTGTGGTTGCGCGCCCTGGCCGGGAGGCCGGCGACCGGCGAGGGTGTGGAGTGCGGCACTCGGCGAAGGGCGACCGATGGCTGAGGGGGGCCGATGGCCGAAGGGGGCCGACGGCCGACGACGGACGTGACGGCACGAGCGACAAGGGCAGCAGAAGGGACAGTATGCGTCTGACTCGATCCGTGTCTGCGCTGGACACCGACGACGGCACCGTCCTGCTCCACGAGCGGGACGGGAAGTTCTATCAGCTCAACGCCACCGGCTCGGAAGTGCTCTCGCGTCTGCTGGCCGGTGAACGGTTGCCCGACGTGGTGAGTGAACTCGCTGAGCGTACGGGCACGCCCCGGGAGAGGGTGCACCGGGACGTAGCCGAACTGATCGGCCGGCTTCACGGCGCGGGACTGGTGACGTCATGACCCCCACCGACCAGGCGCTCGCCCGTCTGCCGCTCCCCGGCCGGCGGCTGCGCGCCCCGGCGTACGCCGCGGCGTGCCTCGCCGCGCCCATGGCCCGCTGCTCGCCCGCCGCAATCCTGCGGATCCTGCGCTTCCTCGGGCGTGGGGCGCGTGCCGCGGACTACGCCTCGGTACGCGCCTACCGGGACGCCGTCGTCGCCGTCAGCCCTTCCTGCCGGGGACAGCAGGGCTGTCTGCGCCGTTCGCTGGCGGTCATGCTGCTGGCCCGGTTGCACGGGCAGCGGCCCGACTGGTGTGTCGGCGTGCGCACGAGCCCCTTCGCCGCCCACGCCTGGGTCGAGGCCGAGGGCCGCCCGGTCGGCGAGGAGGGGGCGGACGGCGCCGCGAGCACGTACCGGACCCTCCTCAGCAGCCGGTCCGCCGACTGACCCGGGCCGGGTCGGCCGGGTCCAAGCGTCGCCCGCGTCCGCCCGGGCCCGGCACGCCCCGTCGCGGTACCGCCCCCGCCGTGCCGCCCGCTCGGTGGGGCACGGCGCCATCCCGTGTCGCGTGGTCGCGCCGAAGACGTCGCCGGCCTCCCGCTCCGGCGGGCAGGCCCGGACACCGCAGGGCGCCCCGGTTCCTCACCCGGTTCGCCCGACCGCCGCTCGGCACGGACGGCCGCCACCCGTCCGCGAAGGCGCACCTCCGCCAAGTGGCCCAGGCGCCGCCCGTGCCGATCGGCACCGCGCCGGTCGATGGGGTACGTGTGTCGGATGCAGAGGAGCGCCGACGCGGGTGTGCGGCCCGGATGACCAACCGCATCTGTACCGTCGGGCATTCGACGCGCGACTTCGACGAGGTGCTGGGGATGCTGCGGGCCCATGACATCACCTACCTGGTCGACGTCCGCTCGTTCCCGTCGTCCCGGAAGTACCCGCAGTGGGACCGGGCCGCGATCGAGGAGTCCCTGCCGTCCGACATCGGATACCGCTGGATCCGCCGCCTCGGTGGCCGTCGGCACACTCCCAAGGGCGTGCCGAGCGAGAACGGCGCGTGGCGGGTCAAGGCCTTCCGCGAGTACGCCGACTACATGGCCGGCGAGGAGTTCGCGGCGGGACTGGAGGAACTCCTGCGACTGGCCGAGCACGAACGGCCCGTGATCATGTGCAGCGAGGCGGTGCCCTGGCGCTGCCACCGCCGGCTCATCACCGACGCCCTCGTCGTCGCCGGCGCCGAGGTGGTGCACATCATGTCCCCCACGGCGTCGAGACCGGCCGTGCTGAACGAGCACGCGCGGGTCCGCGACGGGCACCTGGTGTACCCGCCGCCCCGGTGACGACGCGCTCGGGGCGGGCGCTCCCGTGTGGCTCCCGGTCGGGCGGTCGGCCCCAACAGTCGTACCCGAGTACTGGTTTGGTCTAGACCAAGCAGGGTACGCTTCCGTCACTGCACATGGTCGCCCTCACGACCATGTGACCTCTGCTTGACATGCTCATGCTCGTCGCACCTTCGGGTCGGCGGGCGCGAACCCCCACACAGGAGTCGTCATGAAGAGCAAGAAGATGCTGGCCGTCGCGATCGGCGCGGGGATCGCCCCGATCCTGGCCGTGAGCCTGCCCGCCGGCAGCGCGAGCGCGCACGGCTACATATCCTCGCCCCCCAGCCGGCAGGCCCAGTGCGCGGCCGGCGTGGTCTCCTGCGGTTCCATCAAGTACGAGCCGCAGAGCGTGGAGGGCCCCAAGGGCCTGATGAGCTGCAGCGGAGGGAACGCCGCCTTCGCCGAGCTCGACAACGACAGCAAGGGCTGGAAGGTCACCCCGGTCAGCCGGACGACCAGCTTCAACTGGCGGCTGACGGCACGCCACGCCACCAGCACCTGGCAGTACTACGCGGGTGGCCGGAAGATCGCGGAGTTCAACGACGGTGGCGCCCGGCCGGGCGAGACCGTCACCCACCAGGTGAACTTCGGCAGCCTGACCGGCAAGCAGAAGGTGCTGGCCGTGTGGAACATCGCCGACACGTCCAACGCCTTCTACGCCTGCGTCGACGTGAACGTGAGCTGACCCGGGCCGCACCACCCGGCCGTTCCGGGACGACGAACCGGTCCCGCCGGGGCCGGCCGGCGTCCCGGTTCGCGGGGCGGGCGGCGATCCGCCCGCCCCGGGAACCGGGCGCCTCCTCCTCCACCCGTCGCCCGGCGGCCGGAAGCCGCCGGGCGACCGCGTGCGCGTGCGCGCGAGAGGGTGGGCACGGCGATGGCGGCAGCCGACGTCCGGCCCCGGCCTGCCCCCTCCGCGCGCCCACCCCGGAGCGAACCGGCGACGGCGGGCGGGCCCGCGGGCGGCCGGTCCGGCCGCGCGCCAAGGCTCCTCGCAGTCCGTGCGGACCCCGTGTTCCTCCCGCGCGGTGGCCGCGAGTCGCCCCTCTCGGCCGTCCTCACCACGAGTTCACGGCGATGCTCACCCCTGGCCCTCCGGACGTGGCGCCGCCCGCACGCCACGCGCCTTCCCCGCGCGCGTGCCGCACGCCGGAAGGACGCGGCAGCGGAACGCGTCGATCCCCACCCCAGAGGGCCGGTACACCATCAAGGACGTCGCCCTGGTCGGATCCGCCCCACAGGTCACGGGCGCTCCCGGCACGGTCGCCCGCCAGTGCCCGGCACCAACGCCGCCCAGCCGGCCGGCCCACCGGCCGCCGCAACGAGACGAGGCCCCATGAACCGACACGCAACCACCGCCCGCGCGGTGGCCGTGGCCCTGCTCGCCACCGGCCTCGCCGCCGCCCCGGCAGCCGCCGTTCCCGGTGCCACCGGGGCGAAGGCCCGTGTCGGCGCCGACTGGGCGACTCAGTCGATCGTCTTCACCGCCGCCGCGGGACAGGCCAACGACCTCCACGTGATCCCCATGGACCTCGGTGCCGGGGTCCGGCGGATCGGCTTCCGCGACGCGGTCCCGCTCGCGCCCGGCGACCACTGTGCGTACCTCGACCCCGGGGACGACACCTTCGTGGTCTGCGAACTGCCCACCGACAGCCCCCGGCCGGACAGGATCGACGTCTTCCTCGGCGACCAGGACGACACGATCGTCACCAGCGACCCCGCGGTCGGCACCGTTCGCGGCGGCTCCGGCGACGACGAACTGCACGCGCACACCGCGCACACGGTGCGGGGCGACGCGGGGGACGACATGGTCATGGGCCGGGTGGTCCTGGACGGCGGCGACGGCATGGACCACCTGATGGGCGACGACAGCGGCCAGCGGATGTGGGGCGGCCGGGGCGACGACACGATCGAGGCGTACGGCGGTGCGGACACCGTGTACGCCGGCCCGGGCGACGACCACGCCATGGGCGGGGACGGCCACGACATCCTCCTCGGCGGCCCCGGCGACGACACGCTGTACGGCGAGGACGGCGACGACCTGGTCGGCGGCGGCCCCGGAAGGGACACCGTCGAAGGCGGCCCGGGCCGCGACGTCGTCCTCCGGTAGGCACTCCCCCGCGGTCGCGCGACCACGGCCGCGCGGGCCGGCGTCGGCGTCCCGGCAGCCCGTTGCAGCCCCTCACCACGCGCTCACCGCCCTGACCGCTTCCCACCGCCACGACCGGACGTCCACCAGCACCCGCCTCGTCAACCACCGAGGCGGACTTTCCCGTACCCGTGTGCCATCGGCTGCGCCGGAAACGAGCCGGTCCGGCTTCCCGGTGTGCGCACCGATGGTGCGCGCTCGCGCACGGCAGGGCCGCCGGCCCGCCCGAAGACTTCCGCGAAGGCGGTCGCCGGACACATCACCCGGGGCGTGCGGGAAACGGCCCGCGAAGTGCCGTAGGCCGTCAACGCCGACGCGAAGTCCCGTCGGTGCGGAAGCTGTCGTTGATTTACAGGGTGAGCGCCCGGATCAATTGGGCGCGTGCATATCGTTCGAGCACCGCGGTGTTCCGCGGGACGCCGCATTACCGCCCCGGTCCTTGAGGGCCCGCCGGGCCGTGCGCCCCACGGGTGCAATCCGGCCAGTCCCGCCGGCGCCGACGCGCTTGGCGCCGGATCCGCCGGGACAACCCGCCCGGTGAAGGAAGGATTGGTTCCGGGGAGAGCCGTCAGCCGCGGCACCGGCCATAACACCCGGCGAGGGATGAGTCCGTGACCGGAATCAATCGCATGGTTCCCGCCGATGCCCGGCGGCCGTTCGAGGTGACGGACAGGCTTCCGCCGGCGCGCGCCAGGGCCCGGGCGACCGCGGCGCCGACGAAGAAATGGCCGGTGGCACCAGTCCCTGCGAATGCGGTGCACATGAGGCGACAGCGGCGACCGGCCGCCATTTGAGCGACCTGGCCCCTTTTGTTAAGTGGGCCGTTTCTCGTCAACTCCCAGCGGATTCACAGACTCCGATTCGCTGTCAAGACATAGGTTCAGCCAGAGTGTCCAAACCCTTGACGATCACATGTAACTAAGATCACATTTATCTACGGCGGGGTCCGGACAGACATCGATCGTGTAACGATGTAGTGCGACTTCGGGCCACGTTGGACTGGTGGATTCGGTCATCTACACAATGGAGCCATTGTGTCCGAAAAGAAGGACCAGTACCCCTCGCCAGGATATTCGGAATTCGGCGCGACACTGGTTGACTTGTTCTCCAGGGCAGCCATGGAAATGCCCGACCGCACGGCGCTCCACATCGACGACGAGAAGATCTCGTACGGCCTCCTCCATTCCTGGGCCGAGGGCCTCGCGGATCTTCTCCACGACGCCGGGGTACGGAAGGGTGATCGTGTCGCACTGCGTATGCCGCCGGGCGCGAACGCGATCGCCGCCATGCTGGGAATCCTCCGGGCCGGCGCCGCCTATGTTCCGCTCGACATTCGCAACCCACCCGCTCGCAACGCCTTCATCGTCACCGACAGCCAGGTGGTCGCGCTGGTGGGAGATCCCGGGGACATTCCCGAATACACGGGGCCGCTCGTCACCGAGGAGAGCGTGGCAGCGCTGCGGGACCGTGAGGCGATCAAGGATCCCGGGCCCGAGCGGCCCGGCCCGCAGGACGTCGCCTACATCATCTACACCTCCGGCACCACGGGCCGCCCCAAAGGGGTCCCCGTCCGGCACGGGAATGTCACCGCTCTCTTCGAGGCCTGCTCCCGCCTGTTCTCCTTCTCCGCCGACGACCGCTGGCTGCTCTTCCACTCCATGGCCTTCGACTTCTCGGTCTGGGAGATCTGGGGTGCGCTGAGCACCGGCGCGGAACTGGTCGTCCTGCCGTACTGGACAGCCCGCACCCCCGTCGAGACCGCCCGAGTCGTACGCGACCGGGGGATCACGGTGCTGAACCAGACGCCGACCGCCTTCGGCGCGCTGACGACAGCCGTCCTGGGCGAGGGCATCGACCTGCCGGAACTGCGCTACGTCGTCTTCGGCGGCGAAAAGCTCACGCCCGCCGTGGTACGCCCCTGGGCCAAGCGTTTCGGTCTGGACCGGCCGCGCCTGATCAACATGTACGGCATCACCGAGACCACGGTGCACGCCACGTTCCACCGGCTGACCGAGGACGACCTGGCAGCGGAGGACTCGGTCATCGGCCGGCCGCTGCCCGGCTTCACCCACCGGATCGTCACCGAGGACGGGCGGGACGCCGCGACGGGCGAGCCGGGTGAACTGTGGCTGGCCGGTCCGCAGGTGAGCGAGGGGTATCTCAACCGGCCCGAACTCACCGCCGAACGCTTCACCACCGGTCCCGCGCGGGACGGCGGTGCGCCGCCACCGCGCTACTACCACTCCGGCGACCTGGTCAGCCGGCGAGCCGGGGGCGACCTGGTCTACCAGGGCCGAGCCGACCTGCAGGTGAAGCTCCGAGGCCATCGCATCGAACTCAGCGATGTCGAGGCCGCGGTGCGCACGCACCCCGCGGTGGTCGACGCGGTGGTGTGGGTGCACGAGTTCGCACCGGGCGACAGCCGCCTGGTGTGCGCCTACACAGCACAGGCCTCCGAGGAGGGCACGGGACCCGACGCCCGTGCGCTGCGCGCCCATGTGAAGACAGTCCTGCCGTCGTACATGCAGCCCTCGCAGTATCTGGCGCTGCCCGAGCTGCCGCGCACGATCAACGGAAAGGCCGACCGGGCCTCCGTGGCCCGAGCCTTCGACGAAAGGAGATGACGGGATGTCGGAAACCCTGAGCCACAGCCCGAAGGCGGGAAGCACCGAGGAGGTGCAGCGGCTGACCCTGGAATGGGTCGCCGAACTGCTGGAAGATCCCGAGGTGCGTCCGGAGGACAACTTCCTGGACCTCGGCGGGCACTCCATGCTCGCCCTGCAGCTGAGCCAGCGGGCGAAGGACAAGTTCGGCGCCGAATACGACATCAAGGTGCTCTTCGAGTCGAGCATCGCGGAGGCCGGCGCCGACCTCGCCAACCGCACGGTCACCAGCTGAATCGTTTCCTCACAACTCCGACGCAGCAACGCTTGCACGGCGTACCGGCCACATCGAAGGGTGAGAACGCATGAGCACCAGTGAGCAGACGGACTTCCGACTCGGAGCCGAAGAACTCGAGAAGTTCGAGCGTGACGGCTTCATCGGCCCCATCAAGATCTACGAGCCGGAGGAAATGGAGGAGCGGTGGAACACCATCCGGCGCCAGCTGCCGGACCGCTCCCGCGCCATCTACCCCGATGACGCGCTCGGCGCTGTCACCAACATCTCCAACTACGACCGCCACCTCGACGTCGACCTGCTCTCCGAGCACATCATGAGGGAGGAGATCGTCGACCGCGTCGTCTCCATCCTGGGGCCCGACGTCCTGTGCTGGCGCACGGAGTTCTTCCCCAAGTACCCGGGTGACGAGGGGACCGACTGGCACCAGGCGGCGACGTTCGCCAACGCCAGCAAGAAGCCGCAGATCATGTGGCCGTCCGAGGAGGGCCGGCCCGCTTTCGGCGGCACCATCACCGTGTGGACCGCTTTCACCGACTCGACGCTGGAGAACGGCTGCCTCCAGCTGATGCCCGGCACCCACAAGCACATGAACTACGACGAGTCGCTGGCCATGGACTACGACCCCAACGCCATCAACAGCCGTGAGAAGGACGGCGTCAAGCGCGGCTTCTTCGGCTACGACTACCGTCAGCTCCAGAAGGACCCGAACTGGAAGCCCGATGAATCACAGGCATTCCCGCTGGTGATGAAGAAGGGCGAGTGCGTGATCTTCTGGTCGACCCTGATGCACGCCTCGCTGCCGCACACCGGCAGCAACAAGGACTACCGCATGGGCTTCGCCGCCCGGTACGTGCCCACCCAGGTGCACGTCTACCCGGGGACGGAGACGGTGGCGGAGTACGGCGGCGGTATCCCGCTGGACAAGTACGGCGCCGTCGTCGTCGCCGGTGAGGACAAGTACGGCATCAACCGCATCGCCAAGGAAAGCCAGACGGGTTACGTCTTCACTCCGCGGCGCTTCTGAGGGTCTGTGATATTGCTGGGGCGGGCCCGCCGGACGGGCCGCCCCGGCACACCATCAACTGACTTCCCCGGAGACTTCGTTGCAGCGCCACATCTACCTCAAGGACACGTACCGGTTCACCGTCACCACGCGTGTGGTCGATGCGGGAAGCGGTGAGCTCGGGCACTGGCTCACCTTGGAGGACAACATCTTCCACCCGCAGGGCGGCGGTCAGCCGAGCGACGTGGGAACGGTCGACGAGACGGCGGCGCGTCCCTTCAAGGCGCCCGGGACGGACGAGCACGTCGTACGCCTCTCGTGCGAGCGGCCCTTCACGATCGGCGACGAGGTCACCAGTGCCATCGACCCCGAGACACGCCGCCGCCACGCGGCCCTGCACACCTGCGGTCACGTGGTGGACGGGTTCGTACGGCAGCTCGGCTTCCGCCACCGGGTGAGCAACCACTTCCCCGGGCAGGCGCGCATCGAGTTCGACGCCGGCGAGGGGGACAAGCCCGACCTCCAGCAGCTGGCGGCGACGGTGGAGGAACGCACCCGGCAGGCCATCGAGGCCGATCGCAAGGTGTACGCGACCGAGCAGGGCGACCGGCGCATCATCGGCATCGACGGCCTGCAGGAGGACCCGTGCGGCGGCACCCACGTCAGCTCGCTCGGACAGCTCACCGGCTTCTCGCTGCGTTCGGTCAAGATCAAGGGCGGCGTCCTGAAGGTGGGGTACGTCGTTGAGCACGTCTGACCGTGCCGCGAAGAGCGTCGCCGAGCCCGGAGTCGTCGGGGAAGTCGTCCCCGCCGGCCCGGCCCCGGCAGCACCCGGCGCGCGCCCGGCCAGGACCTGGCTCAGCGACATCGGTGTGCTCGGCGTGGCGATCGTGTGGGGCTCCACCTACGTGGCGATGCAGTGGTCGGGGCAGTTCATCTCCGTCCCGGCCTTCCTGTTCTTACGCTTCGCGATGGGTGCCCTGGTCATCACGGTCATGTCCTTGCGCGTCTGGCGTGGAGTCACCCGCGAGGAAGTGTCGCTGGGCGTCCTGTTCGGGTGCCTGCTCTTCGGCATCCTGTCCCTTGAGACCCTGGGCGTCCGCTACACCCTGGCGTCCAACGCCGGCTTCCTGATCTCCTTGTCGGTGATGCTGGTCCCGTTGATCGAGCGGGTCTTCCTGCGGGTGCGGGTCGCCCGGAGCATCTACCCGCTCACGCTGCTGTCCCTCGCGGGGTGCGCGCTGCTCACCCTGGACCAGGGGTTCTCGGTACGGAGCGGTGACCTGATCATCCTGGCGGCCGCCGTCATCCGGGCCGCGCAGATCGTGCTCTTCGGGTCACGGTCCAAGGGCCGCGAGGTGTCACTCATCCGGGTCACCGGTATCGAGCTGTGGGTGGTCGCGCTCGGCGGGCTGCTGCTGTCGCTCGTCCAGCCGGAGCGGTCCTGGCACGAGACGACCCACCTGCCGGGCGGCGCATGGCTGGTCATCGCGTACCTGGGCGTGGCCGGCACGGCGTTCGCGTTCCTCACCCAACTGCACGCCGCGCGCGTGTCGAGCCCCACTCGGGTGGGCCTGGTCCTGTCCACCGAGCCGTTCTTCGCCGCGGTCTTCGCGGTCGTATTGCTCAGCGAACACCTCGGTCCGGCCCAATTGGCCGGAGGAGCGCTGGTGCTGCTGTCGGCCTATCTGGGACGTTGGGTCGATGCCCGGCGGCGCTCATCCCCACCCGCATCGGAGGTCACGGAGTGAGTCGCTACCCGCTGGTCATGCTCCACCATTCGGGCGGGACCGCCCGCGTCTTCGACGGGCTCGCCCGATCGCTCCCGGCCTGGATAGAGCCGGTCCCGCTGGAGCTGCCCGGCCGGGGCCGCCGCTGGCGGGAGGAACCGGTCCACACCGCCGAGGACGCGGTGAGCGATCTCCTCGCGCGGCTGGCGGACGCCGGTGTGACGGGAGAGTTCGCGGTCTTCGGCCACAGTATGGGCGCCTACCTCGGTCTGTCGCTGGCCGCGAGGCTGGAACAGACCCCGGGGCGGACACGGTGCTCGGTCCTGTTCGCCTCCGCGAACCTGGGTCCGCTGCGCGCGCGACCGCTCTTCGAAGGCGATCCGCTCGATGCCGACGACGAGGAGGTCCTGCGCGTCGCGTCCCGCTTCGGTGGGCCGGAACCGCAGATCCTGGAGAACGCCCAGCTGCGTGAGCACGCGGTGCGACTCCTCAGGGCGGACTTCGCCGTGTGCGATTCCTTCGTGCGGACCATGCGGCGTACGACGACGGAGAGCCACCTGGTGGTGTGCTGCGGGGCGGACGACCTCTTCTCCGACGAGCAGCTGGACGCATGGCGGCTGAGTTCCGCGGCGGACACGGAGATCGTGCGCTTCCCCGGCGACCACTTCTACGTCGCCGAGCAGGCGGAGGCGGTGGCCCGGACCGTCGCCGCGCGGCTGCCCGACGCATCGGCCGGGCCGGTTACCGCCCCGGCGGCAGGAGGGGAGGTCTCCCCCCTCTGAGGAAGGAGACTCCGGGCCGCGCGGGCCATGGCGCGAAGTCGCCGTGGCCCGCGCGCCGTCGGTTGCGGGCACACGGCGGCGTGACCACCGTCGCCGCTCTGTGGGAGACCCGTGTCCTCGTGGCGGCCGTCCTCGCCACGCCGCTCCTTCGCGCACCCCAGTGCCTCGGTCACGGCACAGTAGGGCGGCCGGCGGCCGTCCGTCCGGTGGGTGCGGCGGACGGCGACCACCAGTGAGCGGACGCGCGCGGCGGGGGCAGTCACCAGGCCGCGCCGCGCACATGGGCGACGCTCGGCAAGCGGGCTCCCGACGCGGTGGCCCGAGGCGCACCCACGCCGTGCGGGGTCGCGCGGCCGGCCGTCACCGATATGGGGACGGAGCGGCGGGTGACGCGCGACGTCGATCTTCGCCCCGGTGACCTGCGCAGGTGATCAAGCGGGGGCGCCTTTGCGTCTGACCGGGTGACACACCCGGTGATGTGTCGGGTTGCGGGACTGACGGGCTGTCGGTTGCCTCGTGGGTGGACCACAGAAGCGGCGCCGCGCAGACAGGCCGGGCACTGCCCGTTGGAGGATTCGCATGCGTTACACACACATGGGTGCAGGTATCGGGCTGGCTCTGGGGGCTCTGGTGCTGCAGATCCCGGCCGCTGCCGCCGCTGACGACTCGGAGATCAGCATCGAGCCGGGCAACGCCTCCCCGGGATCCACCGTCACGGTCAGTACGAGGGCCTGCGACCCCGACGCGGACTACGGCAAGGGCTCGTCGGAGGCGGGAGGAGACTTCCACCTCTTCGCGGGCGATGAGGAGGGCGTGCTCACCGGTCAGTTCCAGATCCCGGACGGCACCGGCCCGGGCAGCGACACGGTCACCCTGAAGTGTCCGCCGCTGACCAAGGTCACGGGGACGTACCGGATCACCGGCCGCAGTCCGGAAGGCTCGGTCGACGCCGGCTTCGGTCCGGCCGACGACTCCGGCACGGGGCTCGGCCTGGGTGCCGCGCTGCTCTTCACGGCCGCCGCCGGTGTGGTCTGGATCTGCCGCCGCCCGAACGGTGACCGCGCCTGACCGCCCGGGCCCGCCGGCCGGTCCCGTCCGTTCCGGCCCGCGACCGGGCTCCGAAGACGGGCGGGACCCGGTGGCGGGGCCCGTCCGCCGCGTGTTCCAGGCCCTCGCCGCCACACCGCGCCCGCCCCGGGGAAGAGGCTCGGCCGCGATGGCACCCGGCGCCCGGCTCCGCGCTCCCCTGAGCTCGTTCCTCCCCGCGGTGGTCCCGCTGGGATGGGCGATGGCGGCAGCCGCGGTGCTGCTGATCAGCGGGGTGCACCACGAGGAGCCACCGCGGCCCCCGGCGGCCCGGACCCTCTCCGCCCCCGCCGCCCCCTCCCCTCCCCCGGCGGTCCGTCCGCTGCCCCCCGCGGATCCGGTCCGGATCCGGATCGCCGCCATCGACGTGGACGCCCCGATGACACGAGTGGGCCTCGACGCGGCAGGGGCGCTGCGGACTCCGCCACCGGAGGAGCCCGGCCTCGCCGGCTGGTACGGCGACGGCACCGCTCCCGGCTCGGCGGGCACGGCCGTCGCCACCGGGCATGTGGACACACCCGCCGGCGACCCCGGTGTGTTCTACGACCTCGGCGACCTGCCCGAGGGCGCCACCATCGAGATCAGCAGGGCGGACCGGCGGACAGCGGTGTTCACCGTCCGCGCCGTCGAGCTCTACGACAAGGAGGAGTTCCCCAGCGAGAAGGTCTACGGCAGTTCCGGCTGGCCCGAGCTACGGCTGATCACCTGCGGTGGCGGCTACACCGAGGACACCGGCTACCTGGGCAACGTGGTGGTCTACGCGACGCTGACCGCGGTGACATAGGCGACGCGGACGCCGACAGGGCCTGCCGCGCGCGGGGCCCTGGCTGTGAGCGATCACCTGCCGTGGGGTGTGGCGATCTGGGCAGGGTACGGAAAGCGAGGCAGCGGCGATGGCGGAGTACGGGCAGGAGCCACCGGACGGGGACGAGGTCCCGCGGGAGGGCGGCGCACGGCCGGACGAGGTGTCCTACACCTCCCTGCTCGATCTGCCGCTCAGCTCCGATCTGGACCGCATCGGCGAGCAGCTGCACGCCCTGGCCCGCGCGCAGAGCACGCTGCAGGAGCTGCTGCAGGCGGTTGTGAACATCAGCAGCGGACTCGAACTGCCCACCGTGCTGCGGCGCATCGTGCGCACCGCGATGGACCTGGTGGGCGCCCGCTACGGTGCCATGGGCGTGCTCGACGCGGAGGGCAGGCTCCTCGCCGAGTTCATCCCGCTGGGGCTGAGCGCCAAGGAGCTGGCGGACCTGGACGGGGTGGAGCTCCCGCGCGGGCGGGGGCTGTTGGGGCACCTGATCCATCATCCCGAGCCGTTGCGGGTCCGGGACATCTCCCGTCATCCGGAGTCTGCCGGTTTTCCGCCCGGCCACCCGCCCATGCGCAGCCTGCTCGGCGTCGCCATCAGCGTGCGCGGACGGATCTACGGCAACCTCTACCTCTCCGAGCGCACGGACGGGCGGTCCTTCGACCGGCACGACGAAGGGGTGATCCGGGCGCTGGCCGGCACCGCCGGGGTGGCGATCGAGAACGCCCGCCTCTACGAGCAGGTCCGCAACAGCGCCGTACAGTTCCAGCGGATGCTGCTGCCCCGCCTGCCCGACCTGCGGCCCTTCACGGCGGGGGCGGCTTATCAGCCGGCCAGCGCCCCGGCGGCCGTGGGGGGCGACTGGTACGACGCCCTTCTGCTGCCCGACGGAGCCTGCGCCGCCGTGATCGGTGACGTCGTGGGGCACGACCTGCGGGCCGCGGCCGACATGTCGCAGCTCCGCAGCATGCTGCGGGCCCTGTGCTACGAGCAGAACGTGCCGCCCAGCGCCTGTCTCGCCCGGCTCGACCGCATCATGCACGCCGCCCTGGGCGAGACGCCCATCGCCACCGCGCTGCTGGCCCGGCTGGAACCTGCCGACGGTGCCTGGCGGCTGCGCTGGTCCAGCGCCGGGCACCCGCCGCCACTCCTGCTGCTGCCCGACGGGCGGGCCCGCTTCCTGTTCGCCGAGCCCGGCCTGCCCCTCGGCGTGACGGTCGATCTGCCCCGTCCCGACCACTGCCGGGCGGTCCCGGTGGGCAGCACCGTGGTCCTCTACACGGACGGCCTGGTGGAAAGTCCCGGCCACTCGCTGGACCGGGGCCTGGACGCGCTGGCCGTCAACGCCGCCCGGTTCGCCGGGCGTTCACCGGACGAGCTGTGCCGGGCCCTGCTCGACCACCTGCCCGGCGACGGGCACGACGACAAGGCGGTCATCGCCCTGCGCACCCCGCCGCTGACGGGCTACGCCCGCTCCTGAGGCTGTTCCGCGGTGAGCCGCCGGCCGGGCTGCCCGGACCGCGGGCCGGGTCCGGGCGGCTTCGGCTCACCCGGCGCGGGGTCGTCCTGGCGCGGCGGAAGGCGGACTGCAGGCGGGGCCCGGCCGGCCCGAGGAGGCGATCGCCGGGCTGTCCGCCCCGGCCCTGGGGGAGCCGCTGAACGAACCGGTCACCGCGGCGCTGATGCGCGCGTCGCGGCGCCTTGCCGACGGCCTCGGGGGCACCGGGCGAGGAGCCGGTACGGGCCCGGCGGGCGGCCCCGTACGGGGTCGACACCGGCGGCGTCGGCATCCGGAAGGGTGCGGGGTGAGCCGCGGGGCCACCCCGGCGAACGCGACGGTCAACCGCCGCCGGCCGGGAGGCGGGGGGGTCTCCGTGTGCGCCGGCGTCCCGGCCGCGGTGCCCGTGTTCCTCCGGGAGCCCGTCGCCGCGCTGCCGGCGGCCTTAGCATCCTGCGATGACCTGGTCTCGTACAGGGGCGATGGCGGCCGACGCGGCCATCGCCGTCGGTTTCGCGGTGGCCGCCTGCATCGCCGGCATCTACTACCAGCCACCCGGCTGGCGCGCGTTCGACGCGGCCGGCGGTGTCCTGGCCTGTCTGACGGCACTGCCGCTGGCGGCGCGCCGGCGGCTGCCGTTCCTGACGGTACTGGCCTCCTGCGTCGGCTACGCCGTCTATCTCGCTCGGGGGTACCAGCCGTCGGTGAACGTGTGGGCCCCGGCCGTCGCCCTGCTCAGCCTCGCGGGGTGCCGTTCGCTCGCCGTCTCCTGGACCGCGGCCGTTCCGGTCGCCGCGACCACGGCGCTCAGCGGGCTCACCGGCCACCTGCACCTCGCACTGGTGGCGGCCCAAGCCGCCCTCGTGCCCGTGGCAGCCATCGCTTTCGGCCATACCCGGTACCTCCTCGTCCGGGCCAACGCCAGGCTCCGGCAGGCCACCGCGGACCTGGTGGCCGAGCAGGAGGCACGGGCCCGCAACGCCGTCACCCTCGAACGCATGGCGATCGCGAGGGAGTTGCACGACGTGGTGGCCCACCACATGTCGGTGATCACCATTCAGGCCGGGCTCGCGGAGACGGTTCTCACCTCGGACGTCCCCACGGCCCGCGACGCCCTGCGGAACGTCGCGGAGACCGGACGCGGCGCCCTCGACGAGCTGCGGCGCCTGCTCACCGTGCTCCGCGTCCAGGCCGACGACGACCAGGAGGAGGCGCCGTACGAAGCGGCGCCCCGCCTCGACCGGCTGCCGGAGCTGGTCGGCGGTGCCACCGCGGCCGGCCTCGACATCCGGTTCTCGGCACCGGCGGAACCGCTTCCCCTGTCGCCCGTGGCCGAAGTGTGCCTCTACCGGGTGGCGCAGGAGGCGCTCACCAACGTCATCAAGCACGCACCCGGCGCGTGCGTGGACTTCACCCTCGACCGCACCCCGGACGAGGTGGTCCTCGTGGTGCGCGACGACGGCGGCCGGAACGGCCGCGTCCGCCACGACGGGCGACCTGAACCCGTCCCCGGCTCGCGGCTCGGCTTGATCGGCATGCGCGAACGGGTCAGGATCTGCGGAGGACGACTGTCCGCGGCACCGCACGACGGAGGCGGTTTCGCAGTCGAAGTGGTCCTTCCGGTGCACGCGCCGCGTCGCGCGCGCCCGGGGGAACCGGGGGGCGGGGGACATGACGCGCGTACTAGTGGTGGATGATCAGGATCTGGTCAGAGCCGGCCTGGCCGCCCTGTTGCGGACCGCGCCGGACATCACGGGCGTGGGCGAGGTCGGCGACGGGGAGGCGGCGGTCGAGGCGGCGCACCGCGAGCGGTGGGACGTCGTCCTCATGGACATCCGGATGCCGGGCATGAGCGGTATCACCGCCACCGAGGAGATCCTCGGGAAGGTGCCCGAGCCGCCCCATGTGATCGTGCTGACGACCTTCGACATCGACGAGTACGTGTACGCGGCGCTGCGCGCCGGTGCCGGCGGCTTCCTGCTGAAGGACACGTCGCCGCAGCGGCTCGTCGAAGCGGTCCGGGTCGTGTCCCAGGGGGAGATGCTGTTCGCCCCGGCGGTGACCCGGCGCCTGGTGGAGTCCTACACGCGCCGGCCCGCCTCGGCGGTCGAACCGGAGGCGGTGTCGAAGCTGACGGCGCGGGAGCGGGAAGTGCTGCGGCTGGTCGGCCTGGGCGTCGGCAACGACGCCATCGCCCGGCAGCTGCACGTCACCGAGGGCACGGTCAAGACCCACCTGCACCGGATCATGGGCAAACTCTCCCTCAACAGCCGTGCCCAGGCGGTCGTCATGGCCTACGAGAGCGGGCTGGTCGTCCCCGGCCAGGCCCGGTGAGTGTGCGGTGCGCCGCCCCCCGACGGCACACCGCACCGCCCCGTCAGCCGTCGACGCTCACCCGCGACGCTTCCGGCGCGGCGACCTGTTCGCCGGCGGGTCGTTGTCCGACCCGGGCACGACATTACGACCGGTCTGCCGGCCGGTCGTCCGACCACGACCTGAGATCCGCCGGGGCGGCTTGTCCTTTCCGACGTACGCCTGTGGTTGACGGTGCCGGGGCGGGGCGACAGGGCCGTGCCGGGCGGTACCGTGCCGGCTCGGGGTGGACGGCGGTCAGCGGCGGCGCGCCGGGGCCTCGTAGCGGGCGGACTCGGGGTGGACGCCGCGCGTCCAGCGCGCGAAGTGCTTGTCCTCCCCGGCCTGCCGGTCGAGTGCACGACCGCTGACGTACAAGGTGGTGACCTGACGGCCGGTGTCGTGGTCGAAGCGCTCCTCGCGGGCGGCCTCGTAGACGCCGTAGGCGGAGATGTCGTGCACGGACATCCGTCCGGCGCGGCCGAAGACGAGGGCCGGCTCCAAGTGTTCGAAGAACACCCAGGTCTGTGCGAGGCCGGGGTCCCTCTCCGAGGCGAAACCGGTGGCCCAGCCGTGCACCACGAGGTGGGCGTCCTCGTCCACCTCGTCGGGCAGGACCCGTACCGCGTGGATGTGGTCGTAGCCGGGCTGGCCGCCCGCGTACCTCCAGTTCGAACAGGCCGGGCAGGCGTCTGCGGTGACGGCGCTCATGGGCGGGTTCCTCCGTGCGGGGTGGGGGCGGGCCGTGCGGCGGGGTTCCCGTCCGGTGGTGGGGGGGGGGGGGGGGGGGGGGGGGGGGGGGGGGGGGGGGGGGGGGGGGGGGGGGGGGGGGGGGGGGGGGGGGGGGGGGGGGGGGGGGGGGG
>NZ_JBVJOT010000092.1:0-21873 GCF_055583025.1 Streptomyces sp. NPDC104831 | reverse complement strand
CGCAACTGCCCTGCGGGGGTGTCCGCATGGCAGAACTCCACCGCGCTTGTCCCCCCCCCCCTCTCCCCCCGCGACACACACCCCGGCTCCCCCCCCGAGGACGCCCTGCCCGGCTGGCGGCCCGCCGCCGTGTACGAGCCCCGCGTCCCGGCCGACCAGGCCGCCGAACGCCGCGCCGGTTTCCGTACCGCCGTCGCCGCCCTCCTCGGCTCGTGACCGTCACCGCGGCCGGCCCGCTCCCGGCGACGCCGTACGACGTGGCGGTCGTCGGCGCGGGCGTGGTCGGCTGCGCCATCGCCCGCGAACTCGCCCGCCACCCCCGGCTGCGCGTCGCCCTGATCGAGGCCCAGGACGACGTCGGCCAGGGCACCTCCAAGGCCAACACGGCCATCCTGCACACCGGTTTCGACGCGACCCCCGGCACCCTGGAGGCCCGGCTGGTCCGCGAGGGCCACACCCTGCTCGGCGCCTACGCCGCCCGGACCGGCATCCCCGTCGAGCGGACCGGCGCCCTGCTGGTCGCCTGGGACGCGGAGCAGCTCGCCGCGCTGCCCCGACTGGCGGAGAAGGCCGGACGCAACGGCTGCCACGACACCGCCCTGCTCGGCCCCGAGGAGCTGTACGCCCGCGAGCCGCACCTCGGCCCCGGCGCGCTCGGCGCCCTGCACGTCCCCGGCGAGAGCGTGGTCTGCCCCTTCACGACCACCCTGGCCTACGCCACCCAGGCGGTCCGCGCCGGCACCGACCTGCACCTGAACACCGCCGTGCGCGAGGTCGCGTGGGACGGCGGGCACCGGCTGACCACCAGCCGGGGCACCCTGTACGCCCGCCGCCTGGTCAACGCCGCCGGGCTGCACGCCGACACCCTGGACCGCGCCCTCGGCCGCGACGACTTCACCGTCACCCCGCGCCGCGGCCAGCTCCTGGTCTACGACAAGCTCGCCCGCCCCCTGGTGAGGCACATCCTGCTGCCCGTGCCGACCGCCCTCGGCAAGGGCGTCCTGGTCGCGCCCACCGTGTACGGCAACGTCCTGCTCGGCCCCACCGCCGAGGACCTGGACGACAAACAGGCCACCGGCTCCACCGCCGAGGGCCTCGCGGCGCTGCGGGAGAAGGGCCGGCGCGTCCTGCCCGCCCTGGTGGAGGAGGAGGTCACCGCCGTCTACGCCGGGCTGCGCGCGGCCACCGGCCACGAGGACTACCGCATCACCGCGCACCCCGCGCAGGCGTACGTCACCGTCGGCGGCATCCGCTCCACCGGCCTGACCGCCTCGATGGCCATCGCCGCCCACGTCACCGGCCTGCTGGCCGGCACGGGGCTCGACCTCGGCCCGGTACGCGAGGTCGATCCGGTGACCCTGCCCAACCTCGGCGAGGCGTTCCCCCGCCCCTGCCAGCGGGCCGACCTGATCGCCGCCGACCCCGAGTACGGCACCCTGGTCTGCCACTGCGAGCGCGTCTCCCGGGGCGAGATCCGCGACGCCCTCGCCGGCACGATCCCGCCGCGCGGCCTGGAGGGGCTGCGCCGCCGCACCCGCGCCCGGGCCGGCCGCTGCCAGGGCTTCTACTGCGGGGCGGCGGTCCGCGAGCTGTTCGAACGGGGGGCGGGATCATGACGGCCGTACGGCACGTGGACGTCCTCGTGGTCGGCGCCGGCCCCGCCGGGCTGGCAGCCGCCGCGCGGCTGGCCGCCGCCGGCGCCGGACGGGTGGAGGTGCTGGAGCGGGAGTCCGCGCCCGGCGGGGTGCCCCGGCACTGCGCCCACGGCGGCTTCGGCACCTGGACCCGCCCGCTCACCGGCCCCCGCTACGCCGGGCTGCTCACCGAGGCCGCCGACCGGGCCGGCGCCACCCTGCGCACCGGGGTGACGGCACTGGACTGGGCGCCCGAAGGGCCCGAGCTCACCACCGTCGGCCCCGGCGGGCCGGAGACCGTCCGGGCCCGGGCGGTCGTCCTCGCCACCGGGGCCCGCGAACGCCCCCGCGCCGCCCGCCTGGTGCCCGGCACCCGCCCCGCCGGGGTCTACACCACCGGGGAGCTCCAGCAGGCCGTCCACCTGTTCGGGCAGCACATCGGCACCCGCGCGGTCGTGGCCGGCGCCGAGGACGTCTCCTACGCGGCGGCCGGCACCCTGCGCGCGGCCGGCGCCGAGGTCGTCGCCCTGGTCACGGAGGACCCGCGGGCCCGGACCGGCCGCGCCCGCGCCCGGGCGGCCCGGCTGTACCACGGCATCCCGCTGCTGACCTCCGCCACGATCACCGAACTCCTCGGCCGCGGACGGCTCTCGGGCGTCCGGGTCCGCCACCGGGACGGCCGCACGGCCGTCCTGCCCTGCGACACCGTGGTGTTCACCGGCGACTTCGTGCCCGAGCACGAACTGGCCCGGCGCGGCGGCCTCGTCCTCGACCCCGGCACCCGCGGCCCCGCGACCGACGGCGCCTGGCACACCTCCCGCCCCGGCGTCTTCGCCGCCGGCAACCTGCTGCACGCCGTCGAGCCCGCCCGCACCGCGGCCCTGGCGGGCGCCCGGGCGGCCCGCGCGGTCCTGGACCACCTGGCGGGCGCCCCCTGGCCCGGCCCCGGGGTGCCCGTCCTGGTGTCGGCGCCGCTGCGCCGGATCACCCCCAACCGCGTCACCCCCGGGGCCGGGCCCGAGCGCCACCTCCTGCGCACCGCCGCCCCGCTGCCCCGCCCGGTCCTGTACGTCCACCAGGACGGCCGCCTCCTGCACCGCGCCCGGCTGGTCCCCGGCACCGCCCTCCCGCACCGCACCCTGACCCTCACCGCCCGCTGGCACGACCGCGTCGACCCCGGGGGCGGCCCGGTACGGGTGAGCACCGGCTGAGCGGCCACCGGCGGGCCGGGAGCGCGGCGGGGCATCGTACGGCGGCCGCGGCGTCCCGTGCGGGCGAGTCTTGACCTCAACGGAGCTTGAGGTCCTACCGTCGTCGGCATGAGCATGGAGACCACCGCCTGGACGCAGCTGCACAGCGTCATGAACGCGCAGTCCGAGCGCCGCCCGTTCGCCCGCGCCACACTGCGCCGGATCGCCGCCTTCGCCCGCCCGCACCGCGCCGGAATCGCCCGGTTCATCCTGATCGGGATGGCCACGGCACTGCTCGCGGTCGCCACCCCCGTCCTCGCCGGACGCGTCGTCGACGCGATCGTGGCGGGGCACGACCCCGCCGTCGTCGTCCGGCTCTCCCTGCTCATCGCGCTGGTCGCCCTCGCGGAGGCCGGGCTCGGCATCCTCGGCCGGCGCCTGTCGGCGACGCTCGGGGAGGGACTCATCCTCGATCTCAGAACGGCCGTGTTCGATCATGTGCAGCGCATGCCCGTCGCGTTCTTCACGCGTACCCGTACGGGAGCGCTGGTCAGCCGTCTCAACAACGACGTGATCGGCGCCCAGCGGGCCTTCGCCTCCACCCTGTCCGGCGTGGTCAGCAACCTGGTCACCCTGCTGCTCACGCTCGCCGTGATGCTCACCCTGTCCTGGCAGATCACGCTGCTCGCGCTGGTGCTGCTGCCGGTGTTCGTGCTGCCCGCCCGCCGCATGGGCGGCCGGATGGCCCGGATGCAGCGGGAGGCGGCGGCGCTGAACGCGGCCATGGGCACCCGGATGACCGAGCGGTTCTCCGCCCCCGGTGCCACCCTGGTCAAGCTGTTCGGCCGCCCGGAGGAGGAGTCGGCCCAGTTCGCCGCCCGCGCCGCCCGGGTCCGGGACATCGGCGTGCGCACCGCCACCGCCCAGTCCCTCTTCATCACCTCCCTCACCCTCGTCTCCGCCCTCGCCCTGGCGCTCGTCTACGGCCTCGGCGGCTGGTTCGCCCTGCGCGGCACCCTGGAGCCCGGCGCCGTGGTCTCCCTCGCCCTGCTGCTGACCCGGCTGTACGCCCCGCTGACCGCGCTCGCCGGGGCCCGGGTCGAGGTGATGAGCGCGCTCGTCAGCTTCGAGCGGGTCTTCGAGGTGCTGGACCTCCCACCCCTCATCGAGGAGAAGCCGGACGCCCGCGAGGTCCCCGAGGGCCCGGTCGCCGTCGAGTTCGACGCCGTCCGCTTCGCCTACCCGTCCGCCGACCAGGTCTCCCTCGCCTCCCTGGAGGAGGTCGCCGCGCTCGACACCCGCGGCGGCACCGAGGTGCTGCGCGGCGTCTCCTTCCGCGCCGAACCCGGGCAGACCGTCGCCCTCGTCGGCTCCTCCGGCGCCGGGAAGTCCACCATCGCCCAGCTCCTGCCGCGCCTGTACGACGCGGGCGCCGGCGCGGTCCGCGTCGGCGGCGTCGACGTGCGCGACCTGACCTTCTCCTCCCTGCGCGCCACCGTCGGCATGGTCACCCAGGACGGCCACCTCTTCCACGACACCGTCCGCGCCAACCTGCTGCTCGCCCGGCCCGGCGCCACCGACGACGACCTCTGGGACGCCCTCGGCCGGGCCCGCCTCGCCGACGTCGTGCGGTCCCTGCCCGAGGGCCTGGACACGGTCGTCGGCGAGCGCGGCTACCGGCTCTCCGGCGGCGAACGCCAGCGCATGACCATCGCCCGGCTGCTGCTGGCCCGGCAGCGGGTGGTCATCCTGGACGAGGCGACGGCCCATCTGGACAACACGTCCGAAGCGGCCGTCCAGGAGGCGCTCACCGAGGCGCTGGAGGGCCGTACCGCCGTCGTCATCGCCCACCGCCTGTCCACCGTCCGGGCCGCCGACCAGATCCTCGTCGTGGAGGCCGGCCGCATCGTGGAGCGCGGCACCCACGAGGAGCTGCTGGCCGCCGGCGGCCGCTACGCCGAGCTGCACCGCACCCAGTTCGCGGCCCCCGGTGAACCGGCGGCGGCGCTGGCACCGCCGGCCGGCTGAGCGGCACCGGACGCCGCCGGATGGGTGCCGGGACGTGTGAGGCGGGGGCGACTGGATACGCGGTGGGGACGGCAGCATCGTCCGTCCGGAAGGTCATCGCCGCCCATGACCAGCGCATCCCACCACTCCGAGGTCACCCTCCGGGTCAACGGCAAACCCCACACCCTGCGCGTCGACCACCGGCGCGTCCTGCTGGACCTGCTGCGTGAGGACCTGGACCTCACCGGCTCCAAGAAGGGCTGCGACCACGGCCAGTGCGGTGCCTGCACCGTGCTGGTCGACGGGCGCCGCCTCAACAGCTGTCTGCTGCTCGCGGTCACCCTCGACGGCAGCGAGATCACCACCGTCGAGGGCCTCGGCGGCGACGGCGAGCAACCCCACCCGCTCCAGCGGGCCTTCCTCGACCGCGACGCCTTCCAGTGCGGCTACTGCACCCCGGGCCAGCTCTGCTCCGCCCTCGGCATGCTCGCCGAGGCCGCGGCCGGCCACCCCTCCCACGTCACCGACCCCGCCGCCCCCTCCGGCCGGCCCGTCCCGCTGGACCGGACCGAGATCCGCGAGCGGATGAGCGGCAACCTCTGCCGCTGCGGCGCCTACCCACGCATCGTCGAGGCGATCGAGGACGTGATCGAGTGAACGGCTTCGCATACCTGCGCCCCGAAACCCTCCAGGAGGCCGCCGAGGCCTGCGCCGCCCACCCCGGCGCCCGCTACCTGGCCGGCGGCACCAACCTGGTCGACCTGGTGAAACTCGGCGTGGAACGGCCCGCCGTCCTCATCGACGTGGGCCGGCTGCCGCTGGACGCCATCGAGGAACTGCCGGACGGCTCCCTGCGCGTCGGCGCCACCGTCCGCAACAGCGATCTCGCCGCCGACCCGCGCGTGCGCGACCGCTGGCCCGTCCTGTCCCAGGCCCTCCTCGCGGGCGCCTCCGCCCAGCTGCGCAACGCCGCCACCACCGGCGGCAACCTGCTCCAGCGCACCCGCTGCCCCTACTTCCAGGACCTCGACAAGCCCTGCAACAAGCGGGAACCGGGCAGCGGGTGCGGCGCCCGGGACGGCGTCCACCGCGACCACGCCGTCCTCGGCCACTCCGCGCACTGCATCGCCACCCACCCCTCCGACATGGCCGTCGCCCTCGCCGCCCTGGACGCCCGGGTCGAGCTGTACGGCACCGAGGGCACCCGGTGCCTGCCGGTGGCCGACTTCTACCGGCTGCCCGGCGAGCACCCCGAGCGGGACACCTGGATCCGCCCCGGCGAACTGATCACCGCGGTGCTGCTCCCGGCCGCCACCGCCGGGGTGCCGTCCGCCTACCGCAAGGCCCGGGACCGGGCGTCGTACGCCTTCGCCCTCGCCTCCGTCGCCGTCGTGCTGCGGGTCGCGGACGGGGTGGTGGACCAGGCGGGCGTCGCCTTCGGCGGGCTCGCCCACCGCCCCTGGCGGGCCCGCCACACCGAACTGGCCCTGCTCGGCGCCTCCGCCACCCCCGAGGCATTCGAAGGGGCCGTCGCCCTCGAACTCGCGCACGCCGAGCCGCTGCGGGACAACGCGTACAAGGTGTCCCTCGCCCGCAACCTCGCCCTGGACGTCCTGAACCGCCTCGCCCCGGCCCCCGCGACGGCCTGAGCCGACACAGGAGGACACCCCCATGACCGGTACGACCGGTACGACCGGCACCGCCCTGGGTGCCCCCGCCGAGCGCCGGGAAGGACGCCGGAAGGTCACCGGCACCGCCCGCTACGCCGCCGAGTACCCCCTGCCCGGCCGCGCCTGGGCCTGGCCCGTGCCCGCGGCGATCGCCCACGGCCGGGTCACCGGCGTCGACACCGCCGCGGCCCTCGCCCTGCCCGGCGTCCTCGCCGTCCTCACCCCCGGCGCCGCGGCCGGGCTCGGCGAGCCCGAGGACGCCACGCTCGCCGTGCTGCGCGGCCCGGACGTCCCGCACCGCGGCTGGTGCGTGGCCCTCGCCGTCGCCGACACCCTGGAGACCGCCCGCGCCGCCGCCCGCGCGGTCCGCGTCGACTACGCCCCCGCGCCGCACCACCTCACCCTCGGCCCCGGCCACCCGGACGCCTACGAGCCGGAGGAGGCCGGCGGCCACCCCGGCCGGCTGGAACACGGCGACCCCGAGGCCGCCTTCGCCGCCGCCGAGGTCCGCGTCGACGTCACCTACCGGATCCCGCCGCTGCACAACCACCCCATGGAACCGCACGCCAGCACCGCCCACTGGGACGGGGACCGGCTCACCGTGCACACCTCCACCCAGGGCGGCACGACGGTGCGGTCCGTGCTCGCCGGGCTGTTCCGCCTGCCCGAGGAACACGTCACCGTCGTCTCCGAACACGTCGGCGGCGGCTTCGGCTCCAAGGGCACCCCGCGCCCCGACACCGTCCTCGCCGTCCTCGCCGCCCGGCACACCGGACGCCCCGTCACCGTGGCCTACCCCCGCCGGTACCTGCCCACCACCGTCGGCCACCGCGCCCCCACCGTGCAGCGGCTGCGGCTCGGCGCGACCCCCGACGGACGGCTCACCGCCCTGCTGCACGAGGCCACCGCCCACACCTCCCGGGTGCGCGAGTTCGTGGAACACGCCGCGGTGCCCTCCCGCGTCATGTACGCCGCCCCCGCCCTGCTCAGCACCCACCGGGTGGTCCCGCTCGACGTCCCCGCCCCGTCCTGGATGCGCGCCCCCGGCGAGGCGCCCGGGATGTACGCCCTGGAGTCCGCCGTGGACGAACTCGCCCACGCCCTCGGCACGGACCCGGTGGAACTGCGCGTACGCAACGAACCCGAGCGGGAGCCGGGCAGCGGCAAACCCTTCAGCAGCCGGCACGTCGTGGAGTGCCTGCGCGAGGGCGCCCGCCGCTTCGGCTGGGCCGGCCGCGACCCGCGCCCCGGCGTGCGCCGCGACGGCCCGCTGCTGCTCGGCACCGGCGTGGCCGCCGCCACCTATCCCGCCCAGGCCGCCCCGTCCACGGCCGCCGCCCGCGCCCTGCCCGACGGCACCTTCACCGTCCGCACCAACGCGACCGACATCGGCACCGGGGCCCGTACCGTCCTCGCCCAGGTGGCCGCCGACGCCCTGGGCGTGCCCCTCGACCGGGTGCGCATCGAGGTCGGCCACAGCGACCTGCCCCCGGCGCCGCTGGCCGGCGGGTCCATGGGCACCGCCTCCTGGGGCTGGGCCGTCCACGACGCCTGCGCCGAGCTGGCGTCCCGGCTGGCCGCACACCCCGGGCCGCTGCCCGCCGAGGGCATCGAGGCCCGCGCGGACACCACCGGCGATGCCGACGCCGACAGCCCGTACGCCAAGCACGCCTTCGGCGCCCACTTCGCCGAGGTCGCCGTCGACACCGTCACCGGTGAGATCCGGGTCCGCCGGCTGCTCGGCGTCTACGCCGCCGGCCGGATCCTCAACGCCCGCACCGCCCGCTCCCAGTTCACCGGCGCCATGGTCATGGGCCTCGGCATGGCCCTGACCGAACACAGCACCCTGGACCCGGCGTTCGGCGACTTCCCCGAGGCCGACCTCGCCTCCTACCACGTGCCCGTGCACGCCGACGTACCCGACATCGAGGCCGGCTGGATCGAGGAGGACGACCCCCACCTCAACCCCATGGGCAGCAAGGGCATCGGCGAGATCGGCATCGTCGGCACCGCCGCCGCGCTCGGCAACGCCGTCCACCACGCCACCGGCATCCGCTTCCGCGAGCTGCCCCTCACCCCCGACCGCATCCTCGCCGGCCTGCTGTCCGAGGGACGACGGTGACCGGACCCACCTGGGAGTACGACGGCTACCGTCCCGGCGAGGAACGCCTGCGGGAGTCGCTGTGCACCCTCGGCAACGGCTACTTCGCCACCCGCGGCGCGCTTCCCGAGTGCACCGCCGACGACGTCCACTACCCCGGCACCTACGCGGCCGGCTGCTACAACCGGCTCACCTCCGAGGTCGCCGGCCGCCGGGTCGAGAACGAGGACATGGTCAACCTCCCCAACTGGCTGCCCCTGCGGTTCCGCCCGGCGGACGGCGACTGGCTCACCCCGGACACCACCCCCGTCGCCGAGCACCACCAGGTCCTCCGCCTCGGCCCCGGAGTGCTGGAGCGCCGCACCCGCTACCCGCTCGAAGACGGCACCGGCCTGCTCGTCCGGCAGGTGCGCCTGGTCCACCTCGCCGACCCCCATCTCGCCGCTCTGCGCACCGAGTTCACCGCCGAGGGCGGCCCCCTCGACTTGGACGTGGAGGCCGCCCTCGACGGGCGCGTCACCAACTCCGGGGTCGCCCGCTACCGGGAACTGGACGGCCGGCACCTCACCCGGTTCGACGTCGGCGCCGCCGCACCCGGCCGCGTCTGGCTGCGCTGCCACACCCGGGCCTCCGACATCGGCTTCGGCCTCGCCGCCCGGCTGACCGCCGGGGCACCGGTCCGGCACGCCGACGAGGACCGCCGCGCCGTCCAGCGGCTGCGGCTGCGCCTGCCGCCCGGCGGGAGCGCCACCGTCGACAAGACCGTCGCCCTGCACACCTCCCGCGATCCGGCCATCAGCGACCCGCTGTGCGCGGCCCTCGACCGGGTCGCCGACGCGCCCTCCTTCGACCGGCTGCTGGAGGCACACCGCGCGGCCTGGCGGCAGCTTTGGCGGCGCACCGCGCTGGACGTGCCCGGCGAGGCGGGCAGCATCCTGCGCCTGCACCTGTTCCACCTCCTGCAGACCCTCTCCCCGCACACCGCCGACCTGGACGTCGGCGTGCCCGCCCGGGGCCTGCACGGCGAGGCCTACCGGGGCCACGTCTTCTGGGACGAGCTCTTCGTCCTGCCCTACCTGAACCTGCACCTGCCGGAGGTCTCCCGGGCCCTGCTCCGCTACCGCCACCGCAGGCTGGACGCCGCCTGCCACGCCGCCGCCGCGCTCGGCCGGCGCGGCGCCCTCTACCCCTGGCAGAGCGGCAGTGACGGCCGCGAGGAGACCCAGCAACTCCACCTCAACCCGCGCTCCGGCCGCTGGCTGCCCGACCACTCCCGGCTCCAGCACCACGTCGGCTCCGCCGTGGCGTACAACGTCTGGCAGTACTGCGAGGCGACCGGCAACACCGACTTCCGGCACGGCGAGGGCGCCGAGATGCTGCTGCAGATCGCCCGCTTCTGGGCGGACTCGGCGACCTGGGACGACCACCTCGGCCGCTACCGCATCCGGGGCGTGGTCGGCCCCGACGAGTACCACGACGCCTACCCCGGCGCGGCCCGCCCGGGCCTGGACGACAACGCCTACACCAACGTCACCGCCGCCTGGGTGCTCACCCGCGCCCTGGAACTGCTGGCCGGCCTGCCCGAGCCGCGCCGGCGCGAACTGACCGAGTACGCCGGCCTGGACGAGGACGAGCCCGCCCGCTGGGAGCAGGTCTCCCGCCGGCTGCACGTCCCCTTCCACGACGGCGTGATCAGCCAGTTCGACGGCTACGCCGACCTCGCCGAACTGGACTGGAACGGCTACCGCAAGCGGTACGACGACATCCGGCGCCTGGACCGGATCCTGGAGGCCGAGGGCGACACCGTCAACCGCTACAAGGCGTCCAAGCAGGCCGACGTCCTCATGCTCGGCTACCTCTTCTCGCCCGGCGAACTGCGCGGCCTGCTCCAGCGGCTGGGGCACCGGCTGGACGAGCACACCTGGTCCGCGACCGTCGACCACTACCTGCACCGCACCAGCCACGGCTCCACCCTCAGCGGCCTGGTCCACGGCTGGATCCTCGCCCGCGCCCGCCGCGCCGACGCCTGGCGGTTCGTCCAGGAGGCGCTGCGCGGCGACATCGCCGACCTCCAGGGCGGCACCACCGGCGAGGGCGTCCACCTCGGCGCGATGGCCGGCACCCTCGACCTGGTCCAGCGCGGACTGACCGGCCTGGAGACCCGCGGCGGCCTCTGCCTCGACCCCGTCCCGCTGCCCGAGCTGTCCTCCTACGGCTTCGCGGTCCGCTACCGCGGCCACTGGGGCGTGCGGCTGCGGCTGCGCAGCGGCCTGCTGGAGATCGCCGTGCCCGCCTCCGACCGCTCGCCCATCGACATCCGGCTGCGCGACCGGGTGGTGCCCGTCGGCCCGGGGGAGAGGGCCCGGCTGGTGCTGCCGGTCTGAGCCCCTCCGGGCGCGTCCGACTCGACATTCCCGGACGGACCAGTAGATTTCCAGCCACCGTTTCGAGAGGGCACCGGCAGACGGGGGCACAGGATGAGCCAGCACGACGGGGCCGTGCTCCGAGGCTTTCGCACGGGGGACGGGCCGGAGGTGGTCGAGGTGTGGCGCCGCAGCGCACCGGCCGACCCCCTCAGCGCCGACCGGTTCCGCTCCCTGGTCCTGCTCGACGCCAACTTCGACCCGCAAGGGCTCCGGGTCGCGGTGACCGGCGGCCGGATCGTCGGCGCCGCCTACGCGGTGCGCCGGCTGACCCCCCTGGCCGGCACCGACCCGGAGCCGGAGCAGGGCTGGATCCCGTTCTTCTTCGTCGACCCGGCCGCCCGCGGGCGCGGCCTCGGCCGGCGGCTGCTGACCGACGCCCTCGACTGGCTGCACGGCCACGGCCGCACCCGGACCGACTTCGCCTCGTACACCCCGAACTACCTCCTGCCCGGACTGGACACCGCGAGCTACCCGGAAGCGGCCGGGCTCCTCGCCTCGCTGGGCTTTCGCACGCTGTACGAGGCGGCGGCGATGGACCGCGGCCTGGTCGGCTACCGCCTCCCGGAGGAGGTCGCCCGCCGCCGGGACGACCTGACGGCACGCGGCCACCGGTTCGCCACCCCGGCCGACGACGACCTGGTCGACCTGATCGCGCTCGCCGGGACCCGCTTCCACGCCGACTGGGCCCGCGCCATCCGGGAGGCCTGCGCGGCGGGCCTGCCCCCGGACCGGATCGTCGTCGCCCGCGACCCCTCGGGCCGGCTGGCCGGCTGGGCGATGCACGGGGCGTACGAGGCGTCCCTGGAGCGGTTCGGCCCGTTCGGGGTGCGGGAGGAACTGCGCGGCACCGGCCTCGGCAAGGTCCTGCTCCACCTCGTCCTGGAGCGGATGCGGGCGCGCGGCGCGCACGGCGCCTGGTTCCTGTGGACCGGCGAGGACTCCCCGGCGGGCCATCTGTACCGCGCGGCCGGCTTCACCACCACCCGGGTGTTCCGCGTCCTGCGCCACGAGGCCGCCCGGTGACGCCCCCCGGCCGCCTGGGCCGCCGTCACTTCGCGCTCGCCCTCCCCTCGGCGCTGCTCACCGCCGGCTGCGCCGCCCCGCACCGGGGCACCGGGCGGCCCGGCGACCCCATCGTCCTCACCCTGCTGTCCCACTACGCGAGCGGCACGCTCCACCGGGCCCTGCAGGGCCCCGTCGACGAGTGGAACGCCACCCACGACCGGGTCAAGGTGCGCACGAAGGCCGTCGAGTTCACCGACCTGCTGACCACCGTCATGGTCCGCCAGGCCGCCGGGCAGGGCGCCGACATCCTCCACCCCTACTGCCTGTGGAACGGCCAGCTCGTGCGCGCCGGCGTGCTGCGGCCCGCGCCGCCCGAACACGCCGAGCACATCCGGCGCGGCTACGGCCGGGCCGCCGTCGGCGCCGTGACGGTGGACGGCACCGTCTACGGCTATCCCACCGAGGCCCAGACCTACGCCCTCTACTACAACCGGCGGCTGCTGCGCGAGGCCGGTCTCGACGGCCCGCCCCGCAGCTGGCCCGAGCTGGAGGAGGCCGCCTACCGCACCACCCGGCGCGACCGGTACGGCAACCCCCTCGTCCAGGGCTTCGGACTGTCGGCCCACGACGACGCCACCACCGTCGGCCAGACCCTCGCCCTGCTGCACGCCGCCGGCGGGCGGTTCGTCGCCCCGGACGGCAGGTCCACCGCCGTCGACTCGCCGGCCGGCCGCGCCGTGCTCGCCCTGGAGCACCGGCTGGTCGCCCGCGGCGCGAGCGCCCCCGCCGTCGACGTCTACCAGGCCTTCCCCTCCGGTCGGGTGGCCATGGTCATCGGCGCCGGCTGGTGGACCGGGAGCCTCAAGGCCCTGATGGGCGTAGACTACCGGGACGTCGGGGTCGCGCCCGTGCCCCCGCCCGGGCCGCACGCCCGGCCCGCCACCCTCGCCACCGGCTTCATGCTCGGCGTCAACACGGCCAGCCGGCACCCGCGCGAGGCGTGGGAGTTCCTGCGCTGGCTCAACACCGACCGGGTGCGCGCGCCCCGGGGCGCAGCCACCCGGATGAGCGCCCTCCAGGTGTCCGTGGGCTCGCTCACCGCCCGCGCCGACGACATGCGCGCGCTCCTCGGCACCGGCGCCGACCCCAATCTGCGCCCGTTCCTGGACGCGCTGGCCTACGCGGTACCGGAGCCGAACGTGCCGGGCGCGGCCCGGGCCAAGGCCCTGCTGCGCGAGAACATCGAGGCGCTGTGGACCGGCCGCCGGTCCGTCGACGAGGCGCTGCGCACCACCCGCCGCCAGGTCGACCAGGAGGTGTCCCGGTCGTGGTGAACGTCCTGACCCCGCCGACGCCCGAGCGGGCGCCCGCCCCTGGACCCCCCGCACCCGCCCGCGACGGCCGCCGCCGGGCCGGGCGCCGCCAGACGGCGGTCGCCTACCTCTTCCTGGCCCCGGCGCTGCTGTTCTTCGCCGTCTTCCTCGTCCTGCCGCTCGGCTTCGCCCTGCTGCTGTCGCTCTCCCACTGGACCGGGTTCGACCTCGGCGCCGTCGAACCGGCCGGCCTGGACAACTTCGGCGCGCTCTTCGCCGACGGGTCGACGTTCCTGGTGCCGGTCCTCACCAACACGCTGCTGTTCGCCCTGGGCACCGTCGCCCTGGCCGTCACCGGCTCGGTGGTCGTCGCCACCTGCGTCGACCGGCTGCGTTTCCAGGGGCTGTGGCGCACCCTGTACTTCCTGCCGATCGTCACCACCGTCGTCGCCGTCGGCAACGTCTGGAAGTACATGTACGAGCCGGGCGGCCTGGCCAACGGCGTCCTCAACGCCCTCGGGATCGCCTCGGTGGCGTTCCTCCAGGACCCGGACACCGCGCTGCCCTCGGTGGTGGTCGTCCAGGCCTGGGCCTCGCTCGGCTCGGCGATCCTCGTGCTGACCGCCGGGCTGAAGTCCATCCCCGCGTCGTACCACGAGGCCGCCGCGCTGGACGGCGCCGGCCCCGGCACCGTGTTCCGGCGGATCACCCTGCCGCTGCTGCGGCCGTCCCTGCTGTTCGTGTGCGTCACCCAGTTCCTCACCGGTCTCCAGTCCTTCGCGCTGATCACCGTGATGACCAGGGGCGGGCCGGGCGACGCGACCGACGTGGCCGCGCTGGAGATGTACCGGCGGGCCTTCGACTACGGCGACTGGGGCACCGCGAGCGCCGCCGCGTTCGTGCTGTTCGCGGTGGTCCTCGTGGTCACCCTGGCCCAGCTGTGGTTCTTCCGGCGGGCGGGGGAGGACGCGTGACGCGCCGCGGTGTCCCGTGGCTGTCGTACCTCGTCGTGGCGGCCGGCGCCCTGCTCACGGTGGTGCCGTTCCTCGACATGGTGATGACGTCCTTCAAGGGGCCCGGCGAGGCGGGCACGCTGCCGTACCGGTTCCTGCCGAAGGCGTTCGCCCTGTCCAACTACCGTGCGGCCGTCCACCAGCTGAACCTGCCGCTGCTCTTCCGCAACAGCGTCGTCGTCACCGCCGTCGTCACCGCGTCGGTGCTGCTCACCTCGTCGCTCGCGGGCTACGCGCTCGCCAAACTCCGCTTCCCCGGCCGGGACCTCGTCTTCCGGCTGGTGCTGTCGACCATGATGTTCCCGCCGTTCGTCTTCCTCATCCCGCACTTCCTGATCCTGGTCCACTGGCCGCTGGCGGGCGGCAACGACCTGCTCGGGCGCGGCGGCGCGGGCCTGACCGGCGGCATCGTGGCGCTCGCCGTGCCGTTCCTCGTCAACGGCTTCGGGATCTTCCTGACCCGCCAGTTCATGCTGTCCCTGCCCGACGAGGTGCTGGAGGCCGCCCGCGTCGACGGCGCCGGCGAGTTCACGGTGTGGTGGCGGATCGTTCTCCCGCAGACGAGGCCGGTCCTGGTCACCCTCGGGCTGCTCACCGCCGTCGACGCCTGGAACGAGTACATCTGGGCGCTGCTCGTCTCGACCGCCAACCCGGACCTGATGACCCTGCCCGTCGGCATCCAGCTGCTGCGCGACCACGTCGACCCGGCCCGTACCCTGCCGATCGTCATGGCCGGCCTGGTGCTGAGCGTCCTGCCGGTGCTGGTGCTGTTCCTGCTGCTGCAGAAGCACTACATCCGCGGCGTCATGCTCAGCGGCCTCAGATAACGGTCCCGCCCCCCGCGCGTCACGGCCCGGACACACCGCCGTCCGCGATCTCGACGGCGGGGCCCGGCGGCACCACCATGGAAGGCGGCCGGGGACGGAAGGAGCGCCTTCGCACATGAGCGTGACCGACGCGCCCCTGCGCGCCTTGGCCGTGGACGACGAACGCCCCGCGCTCGACGAACTGCTGTACCTGCTCGGCGAGGACCCGCGGGTCGGCACGGCCGTGCCCGCGCGGACGGGGGGCGAGGCGCTGCGCCGGCTGAACGACGCCCTGACGCGGGACCCGGACGGCCCGGAGGGCTTCGACGTCGTCTTCCTCGACATCGACATGCCCGGCCTCGGCGGCCTGGAACTGGCCCGCGCGCTGAGCGCCTTCGCCGCCCCGCCGCTGATCGTGTTCGTCACCGCCTACGAGGACTTCGCCGTGCGCGCCTTCGACCTCAAGGCGGTGGACTACCTGCTCAAACCGCTGCGCAAGGAGCGCTTCGCCGAGGCCGTACGACGCGTCGCCGAGCTGGTCCGGGCCGGTCAGGGACCCCGTCCGGCCGCGCCCCGGGCACCCGCGCCCGCCGCGCCCGGCCCCGTCGGTCACGTGCCCGTGGAACTGGGCGGGGTGACCCGGTTCGTGCCCCTCGCCGACATCACCCATGTCGAGGCCCAGGGCGACTACGCGCGGCTGCACACCGGCGAGGGCAGCCACCTGGTGCGGATCCCGCTGTCCACGCTGGAGGAGCAGTGGCGCGCGCACGGCTTCGTCCGCATCCACCGCAGCCGGCTCGTCGCCCTCGGCCGGATCGAGGAACTCCGCGTGGAAGGCGGCAACCTGACGGTCCGCATCGGCGACCGGACGCTCGCCGTGAGCCGCCGCAACGCCCGCGACCTGCGCGACCTGCTGACCGGTCGCGCGACGGGCCGGGCCCGCTGAGGCCGGCCCGGACCCTGGTGCCACAATCGGCCCATGGACGCAGGCAACCGCGCACCGGCGGAGACGGACGACCTCCCGGTGCCCCCCGCACGGCACGGCTCGTTCTCCGTCGCGATGGACTTCACGGTGCCCCGCGCCGAGGTCTTCCGCGGCTTCGCCGAACCCTCCCTGCGCGGCCGCTGGTTCCGGCTCCCCGGCCCCCTCGGCACCGCCGGACACGAGCTGGACTTCCGGGTCGGCGGCGGCGAGAGCGCCCGCAACGTCTTCGTCTCCGGCGGCACCGAGGAGCGCCTCGCCTACCGCTCCCGCTTCCTCGACATCGTCCCGGACACCCGGATCGTGTACGTCTACGAGGCGGAGGTCGACGGCGTCCGCCGCTGGATCTCCCTCGTCACCGTCGAACTCTCCGACGAGCCCGCCGGCTGCCGCCTGTCCTGGCACGAGCAGTACACCTGGGTCGCACCCGCCTCGGACGGCGACCAGGACGCCGCCCATCTGCGCGGCGGCACCCGTCTGCTGCTCAACGGCCTGTCCACGGTGGTGAATCCGGACCGCCACCTCGGCCTCGGGCGCCGCCCGGCGCCGTAGCCGCCGCTCACAGCCGGACGCGCAGATGGCGGGGGCCGCGCAGCATGGCGTTTCGCCGGTACGGCGGCGGGTCCTCGGCCAGGTGGGCGGTCCGCAGCCGGGGCAGCAGCGCGCCCAGCGCGGTCAGGGCCTCGATGCGGGCGAGCGGCGCGCCGTAGCACAGGTGGACGCCGCTGCCGAAGCCCAGGTGTTCGTTGTCCGGGCGGTCGGGGACGAACCGGTCCGGCTCGGGGAAGCGCCGGGGGTCGCGGTTGCCGGAGGCCAGCGCCAGCATCACGGAGGTGCCCGCGGGAATCGTGGTGCCGGCGACCTCGACGTCCACCAGGGGGACCCGCTCCCGCAGGTGCACCGGGGGCTCGTAGCGCAGCAACTCCTCCACCGCGAGCGGGAGCAGGCCGGGCTCCCGGTGCAACCGTTCGAGGTGGTCGCGCCCGCGCAGCAGGGTCAGCACGCCATTGGTGATCAGGTTGACCGTGGTCTCGTGCCCCGCGATCAGCAACAGCGCCGCGGTCACCGCGAGTTCGGTAGAGGTGAGCCGCAGCGACGGGTCGGGCTCGTTGACGAAGGCGGAGAGCATGTCGTCGGCCGGCCGGCCGCGCCGCCGCTCCGCCAGGTCCAGCAGGTACTCCCGCAGTTCGGCTCCGGCCCGGTCACCGGCCCGCTCCACCTCGGTGGTGTCCTCGCCCGGCCGGATGTCGGCGGTCGCCACCAGCGCGTCGGACCAGGCGCGGAACCGCGGCTCGTCCTCGCGCGGCACGCCGAGCAGCCGGCAGATCACGATGACGGGCAGCGGGTAGGCGAAGTCGTCCACGATGTCGACCGGCCGGTCCGGCGGGAGGTCCGCGAGCAGCTCCTCGGTGATCCGGGCGATCTCCCCGCGCATGTTGTCGACCCGGTGCGGGCTGTGCGGGGGCCCGAACGGCCGCATCGCCAGCGTGCGCAGCCGGTGGTGCTCGGGGTCGTCGAGCCGCAGGAACGACGCGTCCCGTGTCCCCTCGTACGGTGCCGGCGCGGTGCGGGACCGCTCGTCGGCGCTCATCCGGGGGTCGTGCAGCAGCGCGGCGACCTGGTGGTAGCCGCCGACCAGGAAACCGCCGTCCTCCTGCCGCACCGCCGGCCCCGCGGCGCGCAGTTCCGCGTACAGCGGATAGGGGTCGGGGCGGTTCGCGTAATCGGTGATCCGGGCCAGCAGGGTGCCGGGGTCCATGGCGGCTCCTCGTGGTCGGGCGGGACGCGGCTCAGCCGGGCGGCTGCACCACCATCAGCCGGCGGTCGGGCAGGTGACCGGTGAGTGCCACGACGGGTTCGTGGGACAGCTCCCTCGGGTCCGGGACGTCCGAGGGGAGCGGGATGTCGGCCGTCAGCGCGCGGTCCGCCGCGCCGGGCGGGGGCGGGAACGGGGCGGCGGTCTCGATCAGATGCCGGTAGTAGTCGACGGACTTGGCCATGTCTACGGTGACCGCGGCGGTGACCCGCCCCCGGTAGCCGTAGACCATCGCCAGCCGTCCCGACTCCAGCGAACCCTGGGTGATCACGACGTGGTCGGAGTAGGTCGGCACGCCCACCGACTTGATGTTCCGCCCGAACTGGGTGGACCAGAACCGGGGCAGGGACAGGTGCGGGCGGCGCAGCGGCCCGGGGCTGACCATGTTGTGGGCCGCGACCTCGGCCTGGGCGACCGCGTTGCCCCAGTGCTCCAGCGAGAGCAGCTGGTAGCCGAACAGCGGATGGGGGAACCGGGAGACGTCGCCGGCCACGAAGACGTCGTCGGTGACGATCCCGTACCGGGTGAAGGCCCGGCACCCGGCGTCACAGGCGATCCCGCGCGGGCCCGCCGCCAGCCCCGACTCCGCCAGCCACTCCACGTTGCGCACCGCGCCCAGCGCGACCACGCACACATCCGCCTCGACGCGGGTCCCGTCGGACAGGTCCGCCCCGGTGAACCGGCCGCCGCCGTCGCCGAGCAGCGCGGTGACCGTCACCCCGCAGCGCAGGTCCACGCCGTGCTCGCGGTGCATCAGGGCCGCGAGCCGCGACAGCGTCCCGCCGAGCGCGCCCACCAGGGGAGCGGGGCCGCGTTCGGCGACCGTCACCGCCAGCCCGCGCTCGCGGCAGGCCGAGGCGATCTCCGAGCCGGTGAAACCGGCGCCGATCACCAGCACCCGCTCCGGCCCCGCGTCCAGCCGCGCCGCCAGCCCCGCCGCGTCCTCGCGCGTGCGCAGGGTGAACACCCCGTCCAGGGCCGCCTGGGCGGGGTCGGACCAGGGCCGGGCCCGGGTCCCGGTGGCGATCAGCAGCCGGTCGTACGGCAGCGACTCGCCGTCGGCCAGCAGCACCCGCCGGGCCAGCGGGTCCAGCCCGGTGGCGGCCACCCCGAGACGCCACTCGGCGTCCGGGTCCCGGCGCACCGGCAGGCCCGTGCTGTCCGCCGGGACGCCGCCGAGCAGCACCTGCTTGGACAGCGGCGGCCGGTCGTAGGGCGGATGGGGCTCGTCCCCGACCACGGTCAGCGCACCGGTGAAGCCCTCCTCGCGGAGCGTCTCCGCGGCCCGGAGCCCGGCGAGCGAGGCGCCGACGACGACGATACGGCCGTCTCGCGGATCACCCGCCATCGGCGCCCACCTCCTCGCCGACGAGGATCGCCCGCACCGGGCAGGCCGCCGCGGCCCGGCGGACCCGCTCCAGCCGGTCATCGGGCACCGCCGGCGTGTAGAGCAGCCCTTCCTCCCCGTGCAACCGGAAGACCTCCGGGGCGAGGAACACACACTGCGCGTAGCCCTGGCAGCGCGTGAGATCCACGACGATCTGCATGGCCGTCGCTCTCCCTGCTCGGCTGACCGCTGACCGTCCCATCATGGGCGGCACGGCGTCCGCCCGCCACGCGAGCGGGACGGCGCCGCGGGGACTTCTCAGTCGGCGCCGGGCTGGACCAGCTTGAAGGCGAGCCGGGCACCGGCCCGGTGCACGGAGTGCCGCAGCCGCGCGGTGAGGGGGCGGGCCGGGGCCGCGGGCGCCCGGCCCGCCAGGCGGGGGAAGAGCGCTTCGGCGTTCGTGCGGTTGACGGCGGTCAGGGTGCCCGGGTCCACGTGGGTGTCCAGACCGGCCGCGAAGTACTGCCCGGCGGTGGTGGGCGCGAACGGCCAGTCGCTGCCGAACAGCACGTGCCCGGGGCGGGCGAAGCCCAGCAGGGTGGGCAGGGCCGCCGGGCTGGAGGACAGCGCGGTGTCGAAGTAGAAGGACCGGAAGTCCTCCAGCACGTCCAGCGGGCAGCGCCCGGTCTCGTTCGCGATGGTGACGGCCATGCGGTGGGAGGCGTACGGCACGAAGCCGCCGCCGTGGCTCAGCACGAACCGGATGTTCGGGCAGTCGCGCACGATGCCGCCGCGCACCAGGAGGTAGGCGGCGCGGGTGGTGTCCAGCAGGAAGTCCGCGGCGAACGGCGGGATGTCCTTGATCGCGGGCGCCGGCAGCTCGGCCGGGTGGACGAACACCACGGCGCCGTGCTCGTCCAGACACCGCCACAGCGCGTCCTGGCCGGGCGCGCCGAGGTAGACGCCCTGGGTGTTGGCGAGCAGGGTGACCCCGTCGGCGCCCAGCGAGAGCAGGGCCCGGCGGGCCTCGTTCACGGCGGCGTCGGCGTCCGGCATGGGCAGGGTGGCGAACCAGCCGAAACGGCCGGGGTGGTCGGCGGCCAGGGCGGCGGAGAAGTCGTTGAGCCGCCGGGCCAGGCCGGCGGCCTCGGCCGGGTCGCTGAGGAACCCGGTGCCGGGCGTGGAGACGGACACCACGGCCGTGGCGGTGCCCAGCTGGTCCATCGACTCCAGCGCCGCGTGCGGACTCCAGTCGGGCAGGGCGCGGCCACCCGCCTCGGCGATGCCCGCCTGGGCGAGCAGGGCGCCGTAGAAGGGCGGTGTGACGTGCTGGTGGACGTCGATCCGGCGAAGTGCGGCGGGCATGCGGTGACCTGCTGACTCTCTCTCGGGGATGGATTTCCGGACGGCACCGGCGGGCGGGCGGTTGTCAGCCGTTCGTCACCGCCACCGGCCGGCGGGCCGGAGCGCGCTCCTGCCGGTGCGACCGGCACCGGCGGCGGGCGCGGTGGCCGGGGCGCCGGACGGTACCCGTCGGCCGGGGTCCGGGCAGGTGCCGTAACCGGTGGGGACGTCCGGGCGGGCAGGCGGGTCCGGGGTGCGCGCACCGGGGCGGGCGGGGCCGCGGGGCGGTCGCGGCGCGTGGCCGGCCGGCCGGGGTCATCGCGCGCACTCCGCCGCCATGCGGATGCCCGTCTCGTACACCTGCCGGGCGTGGAACTGGAACAGCGCGACCAGGTCGATGCTGTCGCCGTTGAACTCCCGCTGGACGAACAGTCCGTCGGCGCCCGCGATGGCATAGGTGGTGAGGAGGCGCACCGCGTCGTCGTCCAGGTGCGGCAGCACGAAGCGGACGACTTGCTCGATCCGCTGCCGGGCGAGGTCGCGGACCTGGAAGAACACCGTCCGGCTGCGCGGTTCCTCGGGCCGCCGCTCCAGGGCGAGCATGAGGCCGAGGCGCAGGAAGTCCGGCTCGTTCACCAGGGACCTGGCCACGTTCGCGGCCATGATCACGACTCGGTCCAGGGGAGTGCCGGCCTCCTCGCCCGGCAGCTCGACGGCCGCGAGCCAGGTCTCGAAGCTGCGCGCGATGACCGCGGTGATCAGGTCGTCCTTGTCCCGGAAGTGCCAGTAGATGGAGCTGGCCGGGAGCCCGCAGCGGGAGCTGACCGCCGCGATGGACGTGCCCTCGTAACCGCGTTCGCCCGCGATGGCCACCGCCGCGTCGAGGATCCGCTGCCGCGACTCCACGCCGTTGGCACGTTTCTTGCCCGCCGTCCGCGGCCCGGTCATGCGGAAGCCCCTTGCGTCGACCCGCTCTCGCCTCTGTCGGGCGCGAGCTTACCGTAGCGCCTGCTCCAATTGGAGCACCCATTACAGCAAGCCGCCGAAAAGAGGGCGCGCGGACGCCGCTCCGTACGGTGACGACGGAGCCGGCGCTCTTCGGGGGGGCGCGCGGGCGCGGCTCCGCCGCGTCCAACCGCGCGCGGGGGGGGGGGGAAAAACCCCGCCGCACGACCCCAACGACAACCCACCACCCCGCCCCCCCAAGGAGCCAAAACAAAAGGGAAGCCCCCCCACACC
>NZ_JBVJOT010000091.1:0-22610 GCF_055583025.1 Streptomyces sp. NPDC104831 | reverse complement strand
GTGGTACTTCTCGGTGACGGCCGCGTTCTTGGGGGCGTTGAACCACTGAAGGGTTCCGTCCGAGGTGTCGGTCTGGCTGACGGTGCAGAAACTGTTGCCGATGACCGGTACTGCGGTGTAGACCGTGTCGCCGTCCGCCAGGGTGGCGGTGATGTCCTTGGCGTCCTGGGCCGCGCCGGTGTCGAGCAGGGATGTCTTGGGGGCCAGGGCGAGTACTCTGCCGTTCTTGCCGGTGCCGCAGACCAGGACGCGGGACTCGTCGGCGATCATGTCCGCGCGGTAGATGTGCAGATCCCCGTCCCCCAGCGTGGTCACAGCACCGTGCTCTTTGAGCCCCAAGGTGGCGTCATCGGGATTGGCGGCCCTGACGGTACTGTCCAGACAGACGTACACGCGCCGCAGATCGCGGGGGAACGCCACCGCGGTCGCATCGAGGTAGTCATTTAGCCCGGCGGAGGAATCGGCTTCGGTCGGGTTGTCGCAGGTCAGTTCGGATCCCAGGGATCCCAGGATGACCCAGTGTTTCCCGTCGTTGATGGCCTCGCGGGGCATGAAGAGACCGTCCCAGGGGCCGTCGAGGTATCCGCGGTGGGTGGTTGCGACGAAGCCGTGTTCGATGCCGGTCATCTCCAGCGCGTCGCCGCTGTCCTTGGACACCATGTTCCCCCACTTGTCCCAGGTGAGGTAGACGAGGAGCCGGGTCTTGGACCGGGGCTCGAAGCAGACGGCGTCCACTCGGTCGACCGGCAGGCCGTGGAGGAGGTTGTTCGTGGTGAGCGTGAGGCGCTCGGTGAGGGCCTTGGCTGCGTTGAGGTCGTAGAGGTAGTAGTCGAGGCCGTTGAAGAGGTAGACCTGGGAGTCGCTGATGGCGGTGGCGGCGGTGATGCCGTGTACGAAGTCCTTGGGCAGGGTGAGCTCCTGCGCGGGGTCGGCGTCGGCGGTGGTGGCGGTCTCACCGGTCATGAGGTCGAGCTTCAGGTAGCGATTGCCGCGGAACATCCACAGGTGGCCGCCGGCGACGAACTGTGCGCGGTAGACGTGACGTCCAGCAGTGGACCGCAGGCCGGGCCAGCGGACCGTCAGGTGCTGAAGGGGCGTCGTCATGGTCCAGTCGGACTTGTAGAGAACGGGCTCCTTGTCGCGGTGGCACTCGCCGAACCAGGTCCCGCGGAAGACCCACAGGCGGTCCTCTTTCACGGTTTCGCCGGGCAGGACCACGGCTCCGGTCAGGCCGGTGGCCTCGGGGGTGGGAATCTTCGTCCAGTCCTTCTTGACTTCTGGCATCGTTCTTCTCCTTGAGAAACTGGATGAGTGGGGGGGCCGGGCGGGGCCGGTGGGTGCCGGCTCTCGGCCCGGGTCGTGGAGGCGGTGTCGTGGCCCGGCGGTTGCTCAGGTCTGGGTGCGGGCTCGGGTGCCCCAGGGTTGCCAGCGCAGGCTGGTGGTGAGGGAGGCGGGCATGGCGCCGTCGCTGTCGGGCTGGCGCTGCTGGTCGGTCAGGTTCCAGGTGACCAGGACGGTGTTTCCGGCCGGGACGGGGACGTCGAGGATTTCGCCGGGTACCCGGGGGTCGGCGTCGCCGGGGCCGTGGCAGCGGATCTCGTAGTGCTGGTACACCTGCGGGCTGCCCGGGGCTGTGACGGTGATGGCGAGGCTTCCCCGTGCACCGGGGGTGTGGGCGCGCAGTGTGCCGGTGAGCAGTCCGTCGGTTTCGGGCTGGTAGGTGATGTGGACCGGCTGGTCGTGGTACATGCGGCTTTGCGGTAGTTCGAGCTGGGGGACGTCCTGGATCGGGCTGTGGCTGTCGGGGGCGGGCTGGAGGATGTCGACGGTGCCGGAGGCGGTCAGGTCGCCGGCGTGGAGCCAGGGGTTGGCGACGGTCACGGTGGTCTGCAGCCGGTAGAGCGGCGGGGCGGTCTTGGGTTTGGCGGCGCGCAGTTCGAAGACGGTGTCCTGGTAGACGCGGACGGTGTGGGAGCGCACGCTGGTGACGTCCACCGTCTGGTCCTCCCAGGCGAGGGTGAGGGTGTGGCCTTTCGGCTCGGTGTCCCAGGACAGGGTGACCTCGGAGCCGGCGTACACGCTGGTGGCGGCGGGGCGGAAGTTGCGCAGGGTGAATCCGGCGGGGGCCTTGGGCAGGGCGGGTGGCGGCGCCAGGGTGTTGGTGGTGTCCTGGGTGGCCCCTTTGACTTTCTCCTGGACGGTGAGCGTCGCGTTTCCGGGCGCGGAGTTGATCTCCAGGTCGGGGAAGTCGAACTCCACGGGCAGTGCGCCGGGTTCGAACCGGTAGGGGGCGGTGCGCGGTGTGGCGTTGAAGCGTCCGGTCGCGCTCGGTTTCATTCTCCATGTCCCTGTGGGCAGGGCCGGGCTGATGGTGCGCGTGCTGTTCTTGGCGATGAGGTCGTGCTCGGCGTCGCCGACCGGGAACACGAACAGCAGACCGTCGCAGTCGACCGGTGTACTGCCGGGCAGGGAGATTCTGACGGTCACGGTGCCCAGGTGCGGGCTCTCGCCGGCGGTGGAGGAGGTCAGCGGCACAGGTGTGGTGTTGACCTCGTAGGCGAGGAGCGTCGGGCCGGTACCGGGGTCGTTGTCGCGGGTGTGGACCGGCTCCGGAGCCGGCTCGTCAGCCGTCATTGGGCTGGTCCGGTCACGCCGCAGGCCCGGCGGCTGCACCGGTGCCGGGCATCGCGAAGTGTGCGCCCTGGTGCGCTGGAGAGGTCGCCTGGGTGCGGGCCGGTCTGGGCGTGGTGTGTTTGGTGGGCCGTGGGCCCGGTTGGGGCCGCGGCGGCCTGGTTGTCCGCTCGCAGAGAGCGTGTGCGGGGTGTGCGAAGGGGCATGGCCGGTGGCTTCTCCTGGGTTGGGCGCGGTTGGCGGAGGCGGACGCGGCGGGGGGCGTGTCTTCCGGTAGGTGGGCTGGGGGTGGGTGGCCGGGGTGTGCGTCTTGGTTAGGTGGCTGTCGGCGAGGTGTTCAGATGGTGTCGAGGGATCCCGTGCCCATGGGGTACCAGGTGATCTGGGCGGTGTAGGAGCCTTTGGCGGCCATGGTGTAGGCGGCGAGCGTGGCGCCTTTGGGGACCGGCACCAGGAGGTTGCGGGGGGCGTTGCTGTCCGGAGCGAGGGTCTCGGCGCTGTGGACGACTGTGAGGTGCTTGCCGGTGCTGTCGACTTTGTCCGGGTCGATGGTGGTGATGCGGAGTCTGAGGAGGGCGTTCGCGCAGTCGGTGCCGGGCCTGATGTGCGCGGCGACCAGTCCGTCGGTGGTGGGGTGGTGCGTGCGGTTGCGGGGTTCGTGGGTGGTGGTGAGGGGCAGCACGGGGGTGGGCCGGGTGAAGAGGGTGACGGTGCCGTCGGCGCTGAGGCGGCCGACGGTGAGGTTGGGCACGCCGACGCCGACGGTGAGGGTGCGGGCGCTGGTGAGGGTGTTGTTGCCGCTGGTGGTGGTGGCCAGGAGCGCGAAGGCGGTGGTCTTCTGGATTCCCGGGCAGGTCCAGGTGCCGTCCTGTCCTTTCATGAAGGAGTTGACGGGTACGGGGGCGGTGTCGCCGTAGCAGATCGTGTAGGCCAGGCCGGCCTTGGGGGCCTTGGCCGTCCAGCGCAGGGTGAAGGGGGTGCCGGCCTTGACGTCGGCGGGCTCGGCCCAGAAGCTCGTGATGTCTTCGATGGGGCCGGTGATGGTGAATACGGCCGGCGGTGGCTGGGTGGCGGTGCTTGTGGTGTGGCAGGCGACTTCGAGGTGGGTACTGCCCTGGGTGGGGCGCAGGCCCTTGAGGAGGATGTCGAGGCTGGTGCCTGGGGTGATGGTGACGGGATCGGCGGGGCGTAGCTCGTGGCGTGCCGCTCCGGCGGGTCGCAGGTCCCAGTTGGTGGTGCCGCTGCTTGCGGTCGGCGGCTCGTGTTGGTGGCCAGCGGGCCTGTCGGGTTTAGGGCCGGAGGCCCGACGGCGAGTGATGGTGATGTGGCTGCAGGTGACGGGCCGTGCGGTCGGGTTGGCGAGGGTCAGGCGCAGGTCGGTGGTGTCGCCGTGGGGGGCGAGGGTGCAGGTCGGCGCTGCGTGGTGGGTCATTGGTCGCCCTCGGGCTCTGTGCTGGTGGGGCGGGTGAGGGTGAGGTAGCCGGTGCGTGCGTCGGGGACGGTGTCGGGCGGGTGGATCAGGGTGTCGGTGTGGCCGATGTCCAGGTGTGTCCACTTGTCCGGGGTGTCCGGGCTGTCGCCTGGCTGGGTGCGTTCCCACCATGTCCAGGTGCCGTGCCAGCTGCCCGGCGCCGGGAGCGCGAGAGCGTCGGGTGCGGTGTTGTCGTGCTTGCCGGGGGTGGTGCTGGGACGGGCGCGGGTGGCCAGGACGGGGCCGGTGGGGATGTTCAGGGCGATTCGTGCCAGGGGGCCGCGGACGGCGTCGTCGGGGACGCGGGTGGTGGCGGTGGGCAGGATGCCGGTGTGGGCGTGCAGGGTGGTGAAGGGGTCGACGAGCATGGTCACCCAGGCGGCGGCGCCCGGTGCGGGGCGGGCACCGTGGGGGGTGTCCTCGGCGGTCACGGTGGGGAACGCCTCGGGGGTGAGGGAGCGGGTGTAGTCGTCGCGGTCGCGGTTGTCCTTGCGGGGCCGGTAGGGGCTGTACAGGGCGCTGTAGTCGGTCGGCTGGCCGACGGGTGCGGTGTAGTAGCCGATCATGCCGTCGTGGGGTTTGGCGGTGTCGCCCAGGCGGATGGGCCACGCGGTGGTGCGCAGTGGGTTGCCGTCTGCGGGGTCGGGGCCCTTGAGGAGTCGCTCCCAGGTGGGCTGGGGGTGGGGGGCGTCGGCGAGTTCGATGCGCAGGCGGGCGCGGACGACGGCGACGGGGCGTCCGGTGAGGAGGGTGAACGCGGTGGTGTGAGTGTCGTCGGGTGCGGCGGTGGACAGCAGGGCCTGGTCGATGACCTTGCACAGCTGGGTGAGGGAGGCGCTGTCCTGGGCGGGGTCGTCGGTGAACAGGTGTTGGATGAGGGGGCCGAGGTGGGGGTGTTGGTCCGTGAACGTGGTGCTGTGCAGGTCTTGGACGGTGAGGAACGGGCAGCCGGGCAGGGGGCACCAGTCCAGGCGTCGCTTGCCGTGGGGGCCGGTGGCGGCCAGTTCGCCCAGGGCGGTGCCGTCGGCCGCGTAGACGGTGAGGGTGGTACCGGTGTGGTCGGGGACGATCCATCCGCATACGGGCCCGTGGTCGGGTGTGTTGGCTGGGGTGGGGGCGGCCTCGGAGGACAGGACGAGGTGGTCGTCGGTGGGGCTGACGAGTTCGATGAGGGCGCGGGCGTCCTGCTGGAGCCGGGGCTGGTACTGGGCGCAGGAGTCGGGGCTTGCAGGGTCGAAGACGAGCAGGGTGCCCTGGTGGTCGCCGGCGCGGGGGGTGTGGCCTGCGGCGTGGGCGGTGTTGGGGGTCAGGGCGGTGGAGCGGGCGATGGTGGTGGTGGGGCTGGTCTGGGGGTTGATGTGGTCGTAGGCGCGGCCGAAGCGGTCGACGACGACGAGGTCGGTGAAGCGGAACTGGGCTCCTGAGGCGGCGCTGCCCCAGGCGGGGACGCTTTTGCCGGTGGCGTCGCTGGTGGGGCTGGGAACGGCGAAGTGGGGGGCGGCGAGGCCTTCGAGGTCGACCGGCTTGTCCGGGGGGTCCCAGTGGGTGGCGGCACGGGCTTGGGTGAGGTAGGCGCCCAGGCCGTCCAGGCTCTGGCAGATCTGGCTCTCGGTGGCGGTGTCGTGGAGGGTCTGCAGCAGGACCGGATCGCTGTCGGGGTGGCGGCGCAGGTGGTCGCGGATGCGTCCGCGGACGATGTAAGAGGGCAGGGCGGCGAGCAGGGTCAGGCCCTGGAGGTCCTGGGGGTCGGTTCCGCCGGTGGTGTCCAGGTGCCAGTGGTGGCCGTCGTAGTGCCATCCGGGTGTGGCGCTCGGCTGGACGGGCAGGCAGCGCAGGCGCAGGGTCCAGTAGAGGAACAGCGGCTGCCAGGGCTGTGCCCACAGGTCGCTGGCCGGCCAGGAGGGGGCGCTGGTGGTGGCGGTGCGAGCCAGGTGCTTGTGGTGGTCGGCCCAGGTCTTTACGTCGGTTTCGGCCGGGGTGCCGGGGGTGCGTCGGGCGTTGTAGGCGGCCTGGTCGAGGGCGTTGAACTCGCGCAGGACGTCCAGCAGGGGGGCCCATGGCTGGTAGGAGGTGACGGGTTGCCAGGGCCCGGCCGCGTCGCCGGGCTTGGCCTGGGCGGCCAGGCCGGGCGGGGCGGGCGGCACGGCTGTGGGCTGGGGGTCGATGCGGTCGATGAGCTGGTTGCGGAAGCGGCATGCGAGTGGGTCACCGGGGCCCAGGGTGACGCCGGAGCCGGCTCCTTGGATGAGGACGACGGGGTCTTGCGCGCGCCGGTACGGGGGGTGAGGGACGCGCAGCAGACGCTGGTCTTCGGCGAGCTGGAGGTCCTTGGCGAGGTCGGCGGTGGCGGTGGTGAGCTGCGCGGTGGTGTCGCCGGCGGGGAGTTTGGAGCGTTGTTGGGCGGCTTGTGCTTGCAGAGCGTGGGCCTGGGCGGCCAGGGATCCGGCCTTCGCGCGGTTGAGTTGGTCCTCCAGCTGGGGGCGCAGGCTCGGCGGGCAGGCCCGGGGGTCGAGGTCGTCGGGGTCCTCGGTGGTGGAGGGCAGGCCGGCCAGCCACCACAGGTCGTACAAGCGGCACCGGGCGTCGGCGAGTTCGCGGGCCGTCTGGTCGTATGCCTGCTGGTCGGTGTTGAGCTGGTCCAGGCGGGCGTGCTGCTGGGCGGTGAGCGGGGTGGGCGGGCGCACGCCGCCCTTGCCGTCGGGGACGGGGCGCTGGGCGATGGCCCAGTGGTAGCCGGCGGAGCGGGAGGCGAAGCAGGCGTCGTGGTCGGCTTCCTCCAGGATGCGGGCGTGGTCGGCGAGGCTGCGATCGAGGGTGTCGAGTCTGGCGCTGTCGAAGGCGCGGCGCAGCAGCCGTTCGGCGGGGGGCAGGCCGTCGTGGGCGCGCTGGGCGTCGCGGGCGTCGGCGGTGTTGACGCCGACGGCGACACGGACCTGGCCGCTGGCGTTGACGGGGCGTGCGCTGGCCCAGCTGTCGGTGTCGTCGTGCCAGGTGAGGGCGAGGACGGTGCCGGTGTACAGGGTTCGGGTGGGTACGGGGGTGGCGGGGGCTGTCCAGTTGAGCAGGCGCAGGCCGGCCTGTGCCTTGCTTTCGGGGGTGGTGGCGTCGGTGTCCAGGCCGTGGAACTTCAGCAGGGCGTCCAGGGGGCCGGTGCCCTGGGGGTTGGCGGTGAGGATGTCGTCTTCGGCGTGGGAATACCATCCGGCGATGAGGTAGCTGACGGTGCCCTTGGCCAGGGGCTTCCCTGCGGCGGTGAGGGGGTCGTGCAGGGAGAAGACGTCCTGGTTGTAGCACTGGAAGAGGGTGAAGGCGGGGGTACCGCAGCCGTCGGCGGTCAGGAAGCGGGCGGCGGTGGTGTCCGGGGGCTGCCAGCCCTTGGCTTCCAGGTCACGGGAGATGCCCAGGCGTACCGCCTTGCCGTCCTTGACGTAGGGCACCCCGGCGGCCGGGTCGCCGGTGGGCTTGGTGGTGGTGTAGTCGCTGTGGACGAGCCAGGCGGCGCAGGTGGGCGGTGGTGGTGTGTCGCCGGGGTTCGTGCCGGGGGCGAGGCGGTGGTAGCGGACTACGAGCCACCGGTTGGGGACCAGGGGGTAGGTGAGATGCGCCAGGCCGGCCTGCCGCCCGGGGTCGGGCTGGGGGGCGGTGAGGTCGGTGCGGCCGCGGGTGAGGGCGTGCGGCAGGTCCCACTGCACGTAGGCGCCGTTGAACTGCTTCTTGTTCTTCCAGTCGGTGTCGGATTCCGCGAAGTCGGCGAGCGGGTCCTGGCGCAGCGTGGCGTGGGTGAGGGCGCCGAAGTCGGGGGGAACGCGGTGGAAGCGCTCGGTGCGGACTTGGTCGTTAACGGCGAGCGCGGTGGCCTTGACGGGCACGATCAGTGTGGTGTCCGGGCCGGTCATGGCGTCGCCTCCGGGGCTTGGGGGTAAGGCTGGTAGCCGGGACGCTCGAAGACCAGGCGCGCGGTGGTGTCCAGCAGTTGCAGACCGAGCTCGGCGCTGGTGAGTTCCAGGCGGTCCTTGTTGCCCTTGTCGGTGGGCCAGCGGCCGTGGTCGGCGAGGGCCTTGCGCAGGGCGCGGTTGAGGCAGTCGGGTTTGTCTCCGGGGGTGAGGATGGCCAGCGTCTCGGTGGGCTTGTTGCTCACGCAGCCGGTGCGCAGCAGGTTGCGGATGCCGGTGCAGTTCTCGTGCAGGGTCTGGCCGAGGTGCTGCGGGTCGGCGAGGTTGCGCAGGATGATGGTGTCCTCGCCGTCGAGGCCGTAATGGGGTTGTTCGGCGGGGCGGCGCAGGACGACCTGTCCGGGGGTGGTGGTGAAGTAGGCGAGGAGCAGGTCGGGGGCCAGGCGCTGGGGCGGGCTGTACAGCACGGTGGCGGCCTTGTCCCCGTGGGCTTCGGTGATCAGGGACGGCCAGTCGCGTACGACGCGTGAGCGGACCAGCATGCCGCAGGCGGGCAAGGTGGCTTCGTCCAGGAGCCGTTGCTGCAGGAGGCGGGTGACGTGCTGGTCGAGGGAGGTGGCCTGCCCCATGCGTAGGGCGCCGGCGAGCATCACGGCCAGCCACTGGCCGTCGACGGTGAAGAAGCGCACGCTCTCGGGCGGCAGCAGGCGCCGGTCGGGAACCAGATGGTCCAGCGGCAGGGCGGCCAGCAGCTTGCGTGCGCGCACCGCGTCGTCGACCGTCTCTGTGTGTAGGTTCACGACGTGGCGGATCAGTTGGGCCATCGCGCTGTTTTGCGGGGCGTCGGGGCCGGTTTCGAGCACGTGCAGGGCATCCGGTACGTCGCCGTCGGAGGGGTCTTGCCCAGGCGGCGGTGCGTCAGCGGGGGCGGCGGCAAGGAGGGCTTCGAGCCGGTGGCGGGCGCTGCCGGTGGCGTGCAGGTGTCGGGCCACGCGCGGGGAGTGCCCCGGGGGTGCGGGGGGCGCGGTGCGGGCGCGTTCCAGGACGGCACGGGCGGGCGGCCCGTCGGGGCCCTGGCGCATGGCGCCCTGGGTGATGGCGGTGTGGACGGTGGCGTGGACGTCCTTGCGGAGCACGGCGAGGGCCTGGTTGAGGGCGGGGTCGGCGAGCAGCAGGAAACGGCCGAGGGCGAAGGCGCTGGCGTGGCTGACGTCGAACACGCCGTGGTCGCTGTCGTAGACGAGGGCGTCAGTCTCGCTGGTCAGCGTCTCGGGCCGGCGCGGCGCCGGGCTGGGGGTGACGGGGGTGAACGGGCCCCGGTACCAGGCCAGGGTGCGTTCCCCGGTGGGCAGGCGGTGGGTGAGGGGGACGTAGCCGGCGCACACTCGGCGCCGGGCCGCCGCGGCGGTCACGCTGTCCTTTGTGTTCTTGTCGCAGCCGCCGGGCACCGGCAGGCGCAGCAGCAGGTCCGTGCCGGTGGACGTGACGAGGTGGTCGACGGCGTCCTTGAAGGAGCCCCTGGCATCGGGATCGTGGTGGAAGGACCACGAGTACAGCGACAGCAGACGTGCCGTCTTGAATCCGCCGTGGGTGCCGTCGAGGTGCTTGCCGAGTCCTTCGAGGGAGACCAGGTGGGCGCTGTAGTCGCCGGGGGTGTGCGGCAGGCGGGCGGACAGCAGGACGGCGGTGGCGTGTTCGGCATCCTTTCCGGGGCCTTTGCTGCCGTCGGCCCAGGTGCGGTCGGTGTCCTCGCGTACCCGCCGTACGAAGGCGAGCTGGGCGATCTCGGCCAGCCGCGGCAGGACGTCGGCGAACACCTCGGCCGTGATGTCGATGGTGCGGCAGGTCGTCACGCCCTGCGGGAGCTGTTCGTCGCCGAGGTCGGGCAGCAGCAGGTCCGCCGGGGGCTTCTTGCACTGCCCGAGGAAGTCCGTGACGGCTCGTTCGCTCCAGGTCTTGCCCGTCTGCTTGTCGGCTTTCAGGTCGTCGTCGCTGAAGACGGCCAGGGCCAGCCACGGGGCGCCGGCACCGTCCGCGTCACGCTGCCAGGGCAGGGTGGACTCGGTCAGCGCGAGGTGGGCCATGGTCTGCCGGTAGTCGCTCGTGGAGCCGGGCGGCGGGTAAACGGAGGCGACGGCGCCCGCGTCCAAGCTGAAGCGGGGCCCGGCGACGGTCAGGTCGTGCGAGGCCTTCTCGCTGTAGTCCTTGGTGACGCCCTGGCCGGTGACGGTGGTGGTGACGGTGACGGTGTAGGTGCCCGCCTCCACGGCCGGTCGGACCTCGTTCTGCAGGAGCAGGCGCCGGTCGGAGTCGTCGAGCGGCTCGGGCGGGGTGTCGGTCACTGAGTGCCTTCCGTGTCCTGGCCCAGCAGTGGTTCGGTGCGCAGGTACAGCCACAGGTGTTCGGAGAACTCGCCCAGGGTGTCCTGGGCGATGACGGTGTCGCTGGCGGGGGCGAGGTCCCACAGGGCCAGCTGGCCGGTCAGGACCGCACGCCCGGTGGCGCCCGTACCCGTGCCTGCGATGCCGGCGGCGATCTTCTCGCGCACGCTGCCTTTCGATGCTACGGCGGGGGGAACGGGGCTCTTGCCGGCGGGCAGCGGGACGTGCGGACCGTCGGTGTCCTCGTAGGCGAGGGTCTTTTCGGTGGTGGCCAGTGCCGTGCTCTGGCCGGGGACGACGGGCGGCAGGTTCAGGCGCAGGCCGGTGACGGCGTCGGTGCTCTGCTCACCGGAAGGCAGGCTGGGTTCGGCATCGGCGCCGATCGGCTCGCCCCACAGTCCCAGCGGAACCCGGCCGTTGATCGCCTCCACGACCCATCGGTTCTTCTCGATGTCATAGGGCTTCTGATCGCGGGTGACCTCGACGGTGTGGGTGCAGGCGACCGCCTTCAGATCGGCCGGCCGCACCGGCAGGTCGCCCTTGTCGGTCCAGCCCTTGGGGACGGTGTCCTTGCCGCCGGTGCGCAGCCGGGCACGGGTGACGGGAACGGCGCTGCGGGTGGTGAGGCTGAACGCGTCATGGGACATCTGCCAGGGCTCGTCCGGAGCGGTGCCGCCGGCGGGCAGCAGCCCGGTGGCGGGGTGGACTTCGACGACCGGCTGGTGCAGGCGGCTGCTGGTGAACTGGTCCCACGTCAGCACCTGCTTCTTCTTCGGGCGGTCCTCGCCGAAGGAGATGTCGAAGGAGCGGCCGAGCGCGTGGACGGAGGCGACGCCGCCGGTGGGCGGCCCCCAGAACTGGACGCCGACGCCGAAGGTGCCGCGCAGGGTGGCGAGCCACAGGTCCACCTCCACCCACACGTCGGCGTGGGCGGTGACCTCGAAGTGGAAGGGGTCCCACTGGATCAGCGCGTCGATGCCCACGTCGCAGCCCGCGCCGATCGGTCCGGCGTGGAAGCTGACGGAGACATCGGTGCCGGCCATGAACGCCGACGGGGTGAGCGCCGCGTAGCAGGACCCGCGCATGGATACCTTGTCCGACACCGACCACGACAGCTGCAGCCGCTCGACCTCCGGGTAGTGCGACGGCCTGGCGTAGTGCGGGTGGTAGCCACCGACGGTGGCGACGAAGTCGCCGGGGTGGGCGCTGGCCCCGAACCACACGCACAGCGCCGCGCCGCCGGACAGCTGGCAGGAGGGGTGCACGACGAACGATCCGGGCGAGATCTTCGCGTACACGCCGAGCATGTCGGTGCGTGAGGAGTAGGACGCGGACAGGTCCAGGCCGATCTTCGCGAACGGTTCCTCGCCGTTGGGGAACTCAGCGGCGAGGTGCCCGAGCAGGGCAAGGGTGAAGTCCTTGTCCGCCGCGGTGCCGAAGTCGACCAGGGCCAGGGCGCTGCCCTTGAGGAACTTGAAGGAGTCGAAGTCGATGCCGGCCGCCAGCCAGGCCCGCCCCGGGGCCTGGCTGATCCACGGCGTGCCGCCCGCGGCGCCGGTGAGCTTGTCGAGGTAGCCGAGCGGGTTGGCCAGCAGGTCGTCGGTTCCGGCGGGCATCAACGGGAAGGCGCTGATCTCCTCCACGCCGGGAATGCGCACGGTGCTGTTGAAGCCGAAGCCGGCCGCCGCCCCAGTGATCCGAAACGGCGGTGGCCCCACGCCTTCGCCGTTCTTCAGCGCGAGACGGCCGAAGATGAACACCGACGGCCCCTGGCCTTGCTTCTGCGCGTAGCCGCCGACCGCGACCAGGGCGAGGGCCGGCGTCTCCACCGCGGCGGCGCCGTCGATCAGCACGGTGTAGCCGGGCTGCTGACGCAGCAGGAACGAGCCGGCGACTTTCAACGGCGGCCGACTCCATGCCAGGCCCAGACCATCCAGTCGGGCCGTCACGTGGGCGGGATCCTTGACGGGGACGCCCAGGCCCATGCCGTCGACGGCGAAGGTGAGGCCGGAGAGTTCCACCGACGCGTCCGCGAGCACCCACACCGCGCCCGAGCGGTACTGCAGGCCCAGGCGCTCCAGGCGCACCGGCCCCAGACCCCGCCCGACAGGGAACCACACCACCGCACCTGTGGTCGCGCCGCCGATTCCGTCGGGGGGCACGCCGCCGGTGACCACGGTGCTCTTCACCGCGGCGATCTGCGGGGCCCACAGGTCCTGGCGTTTGCCCGACAGCGATGCCGTCACCCCCACCGCCAGGCTCGATGTCAGGCCCTTGGGCACCAGCAAGTCCCCGGATTTGACCAGGGCGAGAGCCTGGTTCAGCTTCTGGACGTCGGTCGGTCCCAGGGCCTTGCTTGTCCCTACCACCGACAGTGCCTCCAGGCGCACGTCCGCCTCCTCGGGCACCATCGGCCCCACCACCGGAACCGCCCGCAGGCCAGCGTCCAGGTCCACTCGCGCCAGCAGTGCCCACACCCGCCCCGACCCGCCACCCCCGCCAAGCGTGCTCTCCGCCTCGCTCTCCCTCGCGGCCCCCTGCCCCTCGGGCCCTTCCTGCTCGTCCACGGCCCTTGGCCTCCCAGAAGGAAACACCCGCGCCCCGCCGGGCACGACTGCGGCCCGCACGGACCGTCTTGTTCGTATCCATACCCTCACCCCGGCCACACTTGAGCAGAGCCCGGCACGGCCCAATGGCCGCAAAAACCACTCGAACACAGGGCGCACGGCGGGGCATGACCTGACCCGCCGCGCACGCCTCAACGCACCCGGCCATCCAGGTGATGCCCCGCCCTCGAAGGCTGCTGATCTAACACGGGGGCAACCGACACGTCCGGGGACAGCTTGTCCGCACAAGGCCGTACTCCGACGCGGCGGCGGGTCGGAGGCGGCACGCGCACGCTGTCCCTATCGTGGGTGTGCCCGCGCCCGGCCGCAGCCACCCCGCCTCGACCGAACCGCGCCGTCCGCGTTACGCCTGTCGCGTCACCGTTCCACACGCGCGGCACGAGCCCCGGGCGGACGGCAGCAGCCGCTTGGAGAGGACTTCCACCGATGGACACCGAGAACATCCAGATGGGCAAGGCCACCACGGTCCACGTGACCGGCACAAAGGAGGGAGACGGCACGTGGAGGGGCAGCGGCAGCATCGACAAGCCTTCCTGGGCCGATGTCGCTGCCTGGAGCCAGCAGACATTCGGTGTGGAGATTCCCGCCGACGTCCTCCAATTGCCCCTTCAATCGTTGGCCCTCGCGCTCACCAAGCCCCCCTCGGGGCAGGCTTCCTACCGTCTCGCGCTGACACTCGCCTTCACCCTCGGCGAAGTGTCCGCCGCCGTGGTCATCGGCATCGACCACGGCATCGGCACCGGCTTCACCGCCGGAGCGACGCTCTTCCTCCAGGGCAAGGGCGACGACACGTACGCGTTCACCGGCACCCTGCAAGCGGCAAAGGCCCTGACGCTCACCCTCGAATGGGCGACGGCGGAGGACGGCATCCCCGTCACGGACCTGGCCCATGCACTGGGCCTGGACGTGGATCCGGATGCCTTCCCCGCCGCGGCCGTCACCGGTGCCCGGCTGTACTACACCGCCGGCGGTCCGCAGACCCCCTACAGCCTCGCCGCCACCTTCTCCGCCGGCGGTGCCCGCGTCGCCGCCGCGCTCACCGGCTGACGCTTTGCCGCCGCCCGGTCAGATCTGCCGGAACGTGCAGTAGTGGTCGTCCGAGTAATAGAGCTCGCCGGTACGGTCGTTTCGCACAAAACGCCGCGTGCCCCGGGCGGCAGAAGGCGAGCGGTGAACGTCCACGTCGTACTCGCTGTACCGGTCGGTCGCCGGTTCCAGGGGAGCAGGGAGGGCCGCGAAGGCCGCCGCGTGCGCGTGCAATACCGGATTGGGTCTGGCCGGGCCCCCGGCGAGCGTTCCGAAACCGGCTGCCACCCAGTCGTTTACCTTCGTGGCCCCGGTCCCACCGCCCGCCGGGTACTGCTTGTTGAAGCAATTCCGCAGTCGTGTCCACGCCGTGGTGGCCGGCAGTGTGCTCGGAGGCACGTTGTCGAACGGACCGCCGTATCCGATCCAGAACCGGACCGGGGAAGCGACCGCCATTCCGGTCTGCGGGTTGACCGACGCAATGAAATAGACCCGGTGGTGGCCCCGCCGTCCGGCAAGGGGATAACGCGGCTGGATCGGCCACGCCTGTGCCGTCGGTGAAACTGGGAGCGGGGCAGCCGGGAAGGGAGCGTCCCACCAAGGCGGCACGCTTACTACCGCCACCTGGCGGGGCACGGCGGTGGAGGCAGCGGGATGTGCGGGCGGCATCGCCGCCCACCACCCTGCCATTAGGATCAGATCACCTGGGAGAGCACTGGTGTCGAGCGCGAGCGCACCCCCGGCCCCCCCGGTAGCGGTCTTCGCGGCCCAGAAGTGGCTCGTGCCTGGCTGAGGAGAAATGACCCTCGGCGCGGGCACCAGAGAAGCGACCGGCACACCGAACACGACCACGGCGGACAGCAGGAGGGACAGCCACCGGCCACGCCTCGTAATGGCGCGAATGTTGAAGACCATGAGGCTCCCTTCCATGACCGCAGGCCTCACAGTCCGGCGTGCGCACGAGGCCTGACGCGGGCAAGCACCGGGCACCCCCTGCGTCCGGCAACCGCCACAGCGTGGAACGCGGAGAGCCACACCTAGTAGATGAGATACCTGCAGAGTTGTGGCTTGACCGTAACGCGGACCCAGGACCGGCCGGGGACACCGTCACGCAACCTTGCTGCGTCCGGCGTCGCGGAACCACTCCAACGGCCGAGCGCCCGCCTCACGCATGCCAGGAGCGTTCCCACCCACTCACCCCAGGATTGACCCGGAACCTACGGCCGCTCCAACAACGCCATCGAGACACCTACTTGGGGTGGAAGAGCGAACCCTGCCAGAGTAGCGATTGATCCCTGCCATCTGCCGCAGCACTACCGCAACCGAGCACTCGCCGCACCGTCCAGACGTGACTGTCCATCCGGTTTCGCGGGATGCGAGCGCGAGATCCTGGGATCCCGCTGACCTCTGGTTGGTCCACCCGGATGGGAGACGGCGGGAAGACCCTGGGCAAGTCGCCGAGAGGCAGTGGACCAGTTCGGAGGCATAGGTGATGGACTTCGGGAGGTAGAGCTCGCGGCGATCCTCGCTGTTCTTTGCCAAAAGGCTGCCTTGCCACACATGGATCGCGCCCGCGCGCTGTTTCAAAAGGCTCGGACGTTATCCACAAGGGAGGCTTCTTAGTCTCTTTGCGTAAACAACAGCGCACATCGGTGTCCGCTTCTGGATGCACTTTCTACTCATACACGCTTACCTGAAGGAAGTTGAAAGGTGCAGATTTGCATGAAACGTGCCGCTATATCGGCAGTTCTTCAGAATGTACCGCGCTTGCTCAGCTGGGTTTTCCTACGGGTGCCCGCCACTGCCGGCGCGACCTCCATGGTGTCCATGGAATCCGTTGGCTGTCGACCATGGCAGACAAGCTGGAGCTCTCGGCGCACCGTACACGGGTCACGGACGACACAGGATTTGAGAACCTACAGCTCTGGCGGCGGACCGCAGTTCGCCCGGGGCAGACAGGAAAGATCCCCGAAAGACTGGCCAACGAGTCCGGGGCATGTCAAGGTAGACGACCTCCCCGGGAAAGCCCAGGTCAGGTAGGCGATTCGCGGCCCGGCACCGGCCACGGAGGGTGGCACGCCACCGGGGTCGTGAATGGGCTCGGGGACTGGATGGCCGAGACGTCGGCGGGCGGTGTCACCGCCGCCGTGCCACGGGCGCTGAGGACCAGCCAACGCGTACTGCGCGCCCGCATTGCGGGGTTCTGCTCGGTGAAGGCGCCTTCCTGCTCGACCGGCGGCCGATCCGGGCGAACGGCGTACCCGCCGCTTCCCCTCGTGAGGAGGTTTCCGTGCCGTCCACGGAAATGACCGTCCAGGATCTCATCGACCTGCTGTCCGCCTGTGAGTGTGATGCTCCGGTCCGGCAGGCGTTGAACCCGTTCTTCCCGATGGAGCACCGGCTTGCGCAGGCCGTCCAGGTCAAGGACGCGACCGGGAAGACTGTCGTCTATCTCGCCGAGGGAGGTGATGAGTACAGCCAGCTCGGTGTCCTGCCGCCCGAGGTTGCCGTGGAACTGGCCTGGCAGTCTCCCGTTCAGCCGCCACCGCGGCGTGCCCGCCGCACTGCTCGCGGCGGCCAGTAGTTCCCCTCACCCTGGAGGTGCTCCTGAATCCCGACGTCCCATTCGATCCCTCCGCCCGCGGCCAGATCCCGGCGGCCTGCTGGGTCGGCCCCCGCCACCTGGCCGGCGACGACGGCCGCCTCTACGACACCGTCGCCGACACCCTCACCACGCTGGGCTGGACGAGCCTGACGATGGTCCGCGGCCGGCAGGAGCCGGACGAGGTACCGGAGGACCGGCAGGTTGTGCGCAGCACCGTCCTGCACCTCAGCCCCGATACCCTGCGGTGGGCCCAGTGGGTCCGGGCGGACGAGCCGTTCCTGCTCGGGGACCTGCCGATCGCCTGGCACCTATCGGCCCGCGCGGACACGAGCAGTCCGCTCGCGCAGTGGTCGGCGTACTTCACCCCCGATGTCCCCGGGGAGGCCATCGCCGACTTCCTCGCCGCGCTCGACGCACGCCGGCACCCCGCCACACCGCGCGGCGGCACCGAGCTGGTCCTTGAGGTCGTCACTGGGCACGGCTGGCTCCTCGACATCGACCAGCCGCACACGGGAGCGATGGACGCGACCTTCACCACCCACCTCAGCTACGGCACGGTGCCGCCCCTCATTCAGGACGGTGACCCGCAGGCCCTCACCCGCGAAGTGGGAGAGGGGCTGGACGGGTGGCAGGCGTGGTCCGAGCCGGTGCTCGGCGGGGGGTGCCTGTGGGCGGCATCCTTCAGCTCCGGCGTCCCCCACGACCTGGTCGCCGCCTTCGCCCGCTCGGTCAGCTCCACGGCACCGGTCCTGCGCCGGGTGCTCCCGGACAGCACCCGGGACCGACTCCTTCGCGCTCCCGCCCTCTGAGGGCCCAGACCGAGGAGGGCAGCACCGAGCGGCCGGAAACTTTGAGGGCCCGGGGCCGTTACGAGCCCCTACACGGCATGGCACCCGGCCGTTTCCGCCTGCTCGGAACATGGTGAAGCCCGGCATCCCAATGGGATGCCGGGCTTCACCATGTTCGGCAGCGGTGGACATCGCTGAGGCTGGCGGGGCAGCGGTCGGGCCACTGCCCTCCGGCCTCTTCGGTTGTCCAGGGGACGGTTACGGCCTCACTGCGGGCTGGGATCGTGTGCCTCGCGGAGGAACCGCCGTGCTCCTGTCAGGGCCCGGTGTCGCCCGGGTGGGCGCAGAGGCCGTTGGGTGAGTAGGTGCTGTCGTACCAGGCTCCAGTGGCATCCGAATCCAGGTTTGTGCGGCCGGGACCGACACAACGGTGGTAATTGGACCGGGGCCACCGCTTTACCTGGATCCAGACATTGGTGTCCGTAGCGCAGTGCTCGTAGAAGGCGTTCTCGTACCTCGTGGGCGGGTTCCAGCCGCAGCCCTGGATCTTCTGGGGGGCAGCCGTCGCTGGGGCGACCGCCCCGCCGGCTAGGGCGCCGGCCAGAGCGATGGTTACGAGGCCGAGCCGGGGGCCGCGCCGGGCCGCCGCCATGAGCAAGGGGCCAGGAAATTTCATCCGTCTCCTCCAACTGAAGCGTGCGAGGCGGATGCCGCGCACGAGCAACTGGTCCCTCGGATGAGGGTGCAAACTCCGGCGGCAAGAACGGCCTTGCTCGCACGAAGAGGTAAGCGAATGCTCACTACGTAGACGCTAGCGGCGGCGAAGGAACGAGCCTCGGGCGTTCCCCACGTACTTTCCGGTAAACCCCTCTTTCGGGCACAAGATCATTTATATGATGTGATTTCATCCTCGCCCTGTTGGGTCGAATCTTCGGGCCACCGGATACTCCCAACCCCAGACCTAAAGTCGTGAGCAGCGTCGGCGCAGCTCAGGCTGGGCCAGTGGCCAGTGGCCAGTGGCCAGCGGGACGGGGCGGCACACCGGACCCGCAGTCAGCGACGTCACCCTGTCCGGCCTGGTGTCGGCCGATGCCGAACGGCACGGGAAGGCAACGTCCCCGGCTGTCATCGAACAGCCGGGGACGCCTCGGGCGGTGGACGTTACCGCCGTGTGGCCTTGGCCAGGGCCTTGTCGAGGTGCTGGTCGACGAGGGCGGGGGATCCGGAGACGATCACGAGGACGTTGTCGGCGCGGATCGCGGTTTGCTTCATCACGCTGTCGTGTTCGCCGGCGGAGAAGGTCAGCAGCTGGCTCCACTGCTCGTCACCGAGCTGGGGCGGCACCGTCTTCTGGGTCGTGATGTCGACGGCGGAGCCGCCGACGACGACCTGGTACCGCGGGCATCCGGTCATGGCGTCGAAAATCTTGCCCATGCCGTCGGACAGCTTGCCCGGGGTGTCGCTGTACAGCTCCTCGGAGACCTCCGAGTCGCTGCTGCCTGCGTAGGCGAAGGCGGTCGTCGCCTTGCGGGGGAAGTCGAGTGAGCCTCCGGTGGCCGCGTCGCCGCCGAGGTCGGTGAGGGCGGGGCAGCCGAGCACGGTGACGTCGTCGTTGTGCTCGACGCGTTCGAGCTTGCGGGTGTAGCCGCTACCCAGGTCGTCGGCAGTGATCAGACGTTCCGTGAGCGCGGCCGACGACAGCGGGGTACCGCCGTCCGGCCCCGGCACGGCCGGGCTGGCGGCACGGGCGGAGGAGGACGTGGCGGAAGGCGCCGTTTTGGTATGGGACGAGCAGGCGGGCAGGGCGAGCAGGGCGGCGGTGATGCCGACGGCGGTGGTGGTGACGCGCACGCGCACGAGGTGACCCCTTTGGTGTTGGGAGACGGTTGGGCAGTGCGGGCCCGCAGGCCCGGGGTGGTAAGGGCCGGGGGTCAGTGGCCGAGGTGGCGCAGGCAGTCCTCGAACGTGAAGAGCGTGTTGTTGTCGGCGGCCGGCCCGGAGTGCCGGTTGAACCAGGCGGCGTCCAGACGCCTCTCCTGCTGCTGGTGGCCGACACGGCAGCGCAGCCAGATTTGGTTGCGGGTGGCCATGATGATCCAGTCCCGGTAGGCGCCGCACCCGGTGCAGGTGACGATCTCGTCGTCTAGGACGAGGGGCCACGGCCAGGGCATCATCCACCCGTCGACCTGGTCGTGGCTGGGCACCCGCAGCTCCGGGGGAAGGAAGTCGTCCACCCCGGCCACCGGCTCCGACGACCCCGCGCTGACCTGTGGCTCCGAGGGCTCTGCGTCGGCCTGCGGCTCGGGAGCTGGGGGCCAGGGCATGCGTTGCGCCATCTCCCACATCTCCTGGTGCCGGCGCCGCGCCTCAATGACGAACGGGTCCTGCTTACGGCGTCGTATCCGGTGAAACACCCTGGCGTCCTCCTGCGTCTCGTCCTGCTCGCGTCAAGATCGTCCCCCACGGATCCGGCCTGTTCAACTCACAAAAGCCCTAGTCACAACCGGCCGCGTCCGGACCCGGTCCGGGTATGTGCCTGGCCGCTGGAGTGGCCGGCGGTGCGCCCGGTACGGCGGTCGGCGGGCACCGTGTTGCTGGTGTCGGCGGGCAGGTCGGCGCTGCGGCGCAGGCGCCACACCAGCACGTCGCTGACGGACTCGGCGGTGCCGAGTTCCCTGCGCCCGGCGGCGTCGGCGAGGAGTTCGGCGGGATCATGGCCGGCGGCTTCGGCGTCGGCGAGGGTCGCGGCGAGCGCGTACCAGCCGGGCTCGGCCAGGACCTGCTCCGCCAGCTCCGGCACCGCCTGACGCAGGACGGTGGTCTGTCGCTGCAGGAGCGGGCGGCCCAGGCGCCGGCCGTGCTGGTAGAGGGCGCCCAGGGGCTGGGCGGCGGCGGCCTGGTAGGCGGCACGTAGATGTTCGGCGGCCTGGCGGGCGGCGGCGGCCTGCTGGGCGTGGCCCTTCTTCGCGTGCCAGTGCACGGCGGCGGTGACGAGGAAGAACAGCATGTCGATCGCCATCGCGGTGGTCGCCCCGTCCTCCCCGCGGCCGAGCGCGGGACCGCCCTGGACGAGGTCGCGGGCGGCCTGCCGCAACGCCCGGTCGTGGCCGCGCTCGGCCCGCACGTGGGAACGGGAGGCCCGCTCGAAGGCGACGGCGGCCTCCCGCAGCTCCGCGCGGGTGTGCGCGGCGGAGGTCTTGGCGAGCGCGTCCAGGACCTCGCCGGCCGAGGCGATGTACGCGGCGGCAACCGTGCCTTTCTCCTGCTCGATGACGAGCAGCGTCTGCCACGCCGCCGAAGCCGTCTGGCGGCGTGCGGCGGACGGGCTGCCCGGCCCCGTAGGCGAGGGCGGCTCGATGGGCCTGGCGCCCTGGCCGTTATCGAGGGTGGCGGTGAAGCGTTCGCGGATGCGAGGCAGGGAGAGGTCCGGGGCCAGGCGTGCGCCGGGGTAGAAGACCGGCTCGCCGTCCTTGTTGCGGTCATCGGGCAGGGCGACCTTGTAGCCGAGCAGGTCACCCGAGGGCGCGGTGCGCTTGCGGACGAGCAGGCCGGCGGCGGCCAGCCGGTCGAAGAACTCCTCCTCGCCCGCCGCGCCGGCCACCGCCCGCCGTACGGTTTCGCGCAGTTCCTCGCGGGCGGTGCGTTCGCGGCCCTGGCGCTCGGCCTTGTGCCGCTCGGCGCTGGTGGGCCGCTGGGCAGCGGTTCCGTCGCCGGGCGCGACCTGGTGCAGCCCCAGTTCCTTCTCGATCAGGCGGCACTCGGCCTGGGCGCGCCTGCCGGAGCGGAAATCGTCGGGGCGGCTGCCGTCCTCGCACACCAGCGTGGCGACGATGTGGATGTGGTCGTCGGCGTGGCGTACGGCGGCCCAGCGGCAGCCGGGCTGTCCCTCGCCGGGATCGATGCCTGTAGCGGCCACGATCCGGCGGGCGACCTTGGCCCACTCCTCGTCGGACAGGGTTCGGTCGCCAGGCGCGGTGCGGACGGAGGTGTGCCACACGTGCTTGGCGGGCCGGGCGTGCTTCGGTAGCGCCTGGACGGGCTGGTCCAGGAGCTGCTGGAGGGCCTTGAGAGTGGCGTTCGGGTCGCGGCCGGGGTCGGGGGCCATGCCGTCGAAGGAGGCCACGAGGTGGGGGTCGACGTGTTCCTCGTGCCTGCCGGGGCCGTAGAGGTAGGCGAGCAGGCCGATGGTCCGGTCGCCGGGTGCGTTGACGCTCGGGATCATGCTGCCTGTTGCTGTTCGAGGACGGCGGTCGCGGCGGCGTGCACTGCGTCGGCGGCCCGCCGCACGGCCGTGAGGCTTGCCTCTAGCTGGGGAGCGATATCCGCACCGGAGTTGAGGGCCTTCGTGACCTGGTTGAGATTGCTGCCGGCCCAGCCGAGCTTGCGCCGGCTGTCGAATAGGGCGGTCAGAACATCGCGTTCAGTGGCGATCTCGGCGTTCGTTCGGTCGAGATCTCGGGCTGCGGCGAGCGCGGCACGGGCGAGGAAGCCGCCGACGGTCAGGTTGCACTGGGCGGCGGCGGAGGCGATCAGGGCGAACTCGGCATCGTTGAAGCGGGTCGTGCGCAGGTGGTGACGCTTCTTCTCGGGCGGTTGACGTGGACGCTGACGGGCAGGACGCTCACGAGGGCGACGATTCGGCTTGCGCTCCTCCCCCGGCTTCGATCCGCCCTCGGTCGAAGCCCCCAGGACCTGCGCCCCCCGGTGCAGGTCCCCTTCCGCCCCCTCAGGGGTGGACTTGGCGGAAGTACTACTTCCGCCCCAACTTGCTCGCCCCGCGACCGAGTTGAGTTCACCGGCAGGTTCCGGGGCGGAGCCGTTCTCGATCGGGTTCGTCATCGGCTCTCGGGCCTCGCTGCGCGGAGCCGACGCTGGACGGCGGCGGCCAGGGCAAGAACGTCGGCCGGTCCGTCGAGGAGCCGGACCGGACCGTGCGGCTCGTGCTGGACGAGCCACCCGCCGGTCGGCAGGGCCACCATGGCGTGGACGAGGCGTCGGCGGACCAGGACGGTGGCCCAGGCAGCCGCCTCAGCGGCCATGTCCCGGGACGCGGGAGCAGAACGGGGGATCACGTGGTGCCTTTCGGTGCGCGGGCGGGGGGGGGGGGGGGGGGGGGGGGGGGGGGGGGGGAGGGGGGGGGGGGGGGGGGGGGGGGGGGGAGTGGGGGGGGGGGGAGGGAGAGGCGGCG
>NZ_JBVJOT010000090.1:0-23161 GCF_055583025.1 Streptomyces sp. NPDC104831 | reverse complement strand
CCCCGCCCCTCTAAGTGTTCTTATGACGGTCACCCCCCGGAGAAACCCCCCCCCTCGTCCGGGGAACCGGCGTCCGCCCCCCCCCCCCCCGGCGGGGCGGGCCCGCGGCGATGAGTTCCGGCCGGTCGGGCGGTCTACCCGCACGTGGATGACAAGACGCCCGTCCTCGTGCTCGTGCCGACCGGCCCCGTCCGCCGGGACGAGGCGGCGGGGTGGTGCGCCGCCGTGCGGGAAGCGCTCGCGGACGGTGGCGGGATCGTCGTGTGCGACGTGGGCGGGCTCGGGCCGCCGGGGCTGGCGGCCGTCGATCTGCTCGCCCGGCTGGAGCTGACCGCCCGCCGGGCCGGCGGGCGGATACGGCTGCGGAACGCCGGTCCGGAACTAGGCGCGCTGCTGGGCCTCGTCGGCCTGCGCTTCCAGACGGAGGGGCAGGCCGAAGAGCGGGAACCAGCGCTGGGTGTCGAGGAAGCAGTGGAAACCGGTGATCCGCCCGGCTGAGATCTCCAGCACCTGCACCGCCCACGGCGTGAACCCGCCGTTCTCCTCGTCCGGCTTGTAGTGCGCGAACGCCGGCAGCCCGTTGGCCTGGACCGGCACCAGCCGGGACCCCGCGCAGGAGGCACCGATGGTCAGCATGAAACCGGTGATGTCCGAGGTGCCGCGCAGCCACAGGTCGAACGGCGGCATCGTCATGACGGCGTCCTCGTGGAGCAGTGCCGTCAGCGCCGCCATGTCATAGCCCTCGAACGCCTTCACATACCGCTCCAGCAGCTTTCGCTGCTCCTCGTCCAGCGGGTCGGACACCGCCCCCTCGGCCCCCGTGTCCGCGCGCTCGGCGAGCGTGGCCCGGGCCCGCTGCAACGCGCTGTTGACCGACGCCACCGAGGTGTCCAGCAGCTCGGCCACCTCGCTCGCCTTCCACGCGAGCACCTCGCGCAGGATCAGCACCGCCCGCTGCTTGGGCGGCAGTTGCTGGAGCGCCGCCATGAAGGCCAGCCGCACCGACTCCTTGGCGACCGCCGCCTCCGCCGGGTCCGCCACGGCCGGCAGCACCCGGGCGTCCGGCATCGGCTCCAGCCAGGTGTGGTCCGGGCGCGGCACGAGCGCCGCCTGCGCGAGCGGGGTCGACTCCGTCAGATCCATCGGCCGGGCCCGCTTGTTGCCCGCCGACAGCATGTCCAGGCACACGTTCGTCGCGATCCGGTACAGCCACGACCTGAGCGAGGAGCGGCCCTCGAACTTCTCGTGGCTCCGCCAGGCGCGCACCAGGGTGTCCTGGACCGCGTCCTCGGCCTCGAAGGAGGAGCCCAGCATCCGGTAGCAGTACCCCGTCAGCTCGGTCCGGTGCTTCTCCAGTGCGACATCGAGATCCGCCGTCGCCGTTCCGTTGCCCATCGTCCACCCACCCCTGCGGCCGTCCCCGCGGCGCACCGTCGCGCCCCAGCACCTCGGAAGCTACCGCAGCCCACCGACAATGGCCGCCGGAGTCGGGAAATGCCGGGTGCGCGGGGGTCGCCCCCCGCGCCCGAGCGGCGCACGCCGGGCAAGGCCGGCGCGCGCCGCGAACGCCCGGAGGCCCGGCGGGCGCACGGGCCGCCAGGACACCCCGGTGCGGCGCGCGGGGGCGAGGGCACCCCGGTGCGGTACCCGGGGGCCCGAGGCACCCGGAGTCAGTGCGCGGGAGCCTGCGCCGGACGCACGACCGTCCGCCGCGCCGCCACGGAGCCGAGCACGGTGATCGCCACCACGCCCAGCACCGCCAGCAGGCCGACGCCGACCGTGCCGGTCCAGCCGCCCGAGCGGAAGGCCAGCGCGCCGACCGTGCTGCCCACGCTGGAGCCGACGTAGTACGCGGACTGGTACAGCGCCGAGGCCTGGGCACGGCCGTGCGTGGCCGTCTTGCCGACCGCGGAGGAGGCCACCGCGTGCCCGGCGAAGAAGCCCGCCGTGATCAGCACCAGGCCGAGCAGGACCAGCGGCAGCAGCGCGGCCAGCGACAGCAGCAGGCCCGCCGCCGTCGTACCGCCCGCCAGGTACAGCGCGCCCCGGCGGCCGAACCGGCCCACCAGCCGGCCCGCGGCCGAGGCGGAGACCGTGCCCACCAGGTACACCAGGAAGATCGAGCCCACGATGCCCTGCGGCAGCCCGAACGGCGCCGCCGTCAGCCGGTAGCCGATCACCGTGTAGACACCGCCGAACACCGTCATGAACAGCGCGCCGATCGCGTACAGGCGGCGCAGCAGCGGATCGGCGAGGTGGCCGCGGACCGTGCCGAGCAGGACCCGGGGACGCAGCGAGCCCGGCGTGAAGTGGCGCGGCGCGGGCAGCAGCAGCCGGAACGCCACCGCGCAGGCGACCGCGAGGGCACCGATGACGCCGACCGAGACCCGCCAGCCCCACTCCTGCGCGACCCAGCCGGTGATCACCCGGCCGCTCATGCCGCCGACGCTGTTGCCCGCCACGAACAGCCCGATGGCGGTGACCAGCGCCTTCGGCCGGACCTCCTCGGCCAGATAGGCCGTCGCCGAGGCCGGCAGTCCCGCCAGCGCCGCGCCCTGCACGCCCCGCAGCACCACCAGCGCGCCGAGGGACGGCGCGAAGGGAACCAGCAGTCCGACGGTGACGGCGACGGCCAGCGAGGCCGTCATCACCGTACGGCGCCCGAACCGCTCCGACAGGGCGCTCATGGGCAGCACGAACAGGGCCAGTCCGCCGGTCGCCGCCGCCACCGTCCAGCTCGCCTCGCTCGCCGCGACCCCGAACTCCCCGGAGATCAGCGGCAGCAGGGCCTGGGTGGAGTACAGCAGGGCGAAGGTCGCGACCCCGGCGAGGAAGAGGGCGAGGCTCATCCGGCGGTAGCCGGGGCCGCCCGGAGTCATGCGGGAGTCGGACCCGGTGACGTCGGAGCCGGAGGATCCGGGGACGGGAACGGACGGTACGGCGCCCACGTTGGTGGACGCCCCGGTACTGGCGGGAGACATACCCCGACCGTAGGGACCGTCCGGCTCATGCGTCCAATGCATGGAACGGCCATAATCGTTCCCATGGCGCATCAGCACAGTTCACAGCCCCGGCTGTCACCGTTCGGTGACACAGAAGACATGGCGCTGTCGCTCGCGCCCCGCCTCGCCTACTTCGCCGGGGTGGCCCGCACGGAGCATGTCACCCGCGCCGCGCAGGAGATGAACGTCCCGCAGTCCACGCTCTCGCGCGCCATGGCCCGCCTGGAACGGGACCTGGGCGTCGACCTGTTCGCCCGGCACGGCCGCACGGTCTCCCTGACCACCGCGGGGCGCACCTTCCTCGCCTTCGCCGAGCGGGCCCTCGCCGAGATCGAGCGGGCCGCCGAGGAGGTCCGCGCGGACGCCGACCCGGCCACCGGCAAGGTCGCCTTCGGCTTCCTGCACACCATGGGCGCCGAGACCGTGCCCGGTCTGCTGCACGCGTTCCGCGCCGGCCATCCGCGCATCCGCTTCAGCCTGGTGCAGAACTACGGCGAGGCGATGCTGGAGCGGCTGCGCGCCGGCGAGCTGGACCTCTGCCTCACCTCGCCGGTGCCCGACGCCCCCGATCTGGTCGCCCGCCGCCTGGACGAGCAGAAGCTGCGCCTGGTCGTCCCCGCGGACCACCGGCTGGCCGCCCGCCGCCGCATCCGCCTGGCCGAGGCGGCCGAGGAAACCTTCGTCACCCTGGAGCCCGGCTACGGCCTGCGCCGCATCACCGACGACCTCTGCCGCCAGGCGGGCTTCCGGCCGAGGGTCGCCTTCGAGGGCGAGGAGGCCGAGACCCTGCGGGGCCTGGTGGCGGCCGGTCTCGGCGTGGCCCTCCTGCCCCCGCCCACGGTCCCCCGCCCGGGCGTGGTGGAACTGACGGTCACGGCCCCGCGGGCGGCCCGGGAGATCGGCGTGGCCTGGCTGGCCGACCGCCCGGACACACCGCCGGTGGCGGCGTTCAAGAAGTTCCTGCTGTCGAGGCGCGGCAACCTCCTGCCCTGAGGGCGGCGCCCCGGCCCTACCGCCGCAACGACCGCCCGAACCCCGCCGCCAGCGGCATCCGCAGGCCGATCGGCGGGGGTGCGGCCAGGGCGTCCTCCACCGGGCGGGAGACGGAGTGGCCGAAGAGGGCGCCCAGGACGAAGTCGGCCGTCAGGGCGAGGACTTCGGAGCGGTGGCCGTGCAGGCCGTGGCCGTCGGAGTGCACCTCGAAGCGGCACACCTCGCGGTTCGCCTTCTTCGCCCGCTCCGCGTACCGGAAGGACAGTTCGGGATCGGTGCGTTCGTCGTTGGTGCCGTGGACGATCAGCACCCGGCGGCCGGCCAGCTGCTTCACCGGCTCGGCCGGGGCGGCCACGTCGTCCTCCGGGAGCCAGGGGGCGAGCGCCACCACGGAGTCGACGGCCTCGTGGCCGCCGGCGCGCAGCGCCGCCCGGCCGCCCATGTCGACGCCGACCAGGCACACGGGGACATCGCCGTAGCGGCGCACGACCTCGTCGGCGGCCCACTCGGCGTCCGTCGCCTGATGCGCCTCGCCGCCGTTCCAGCCGCGGTAGCGGTAGTGGACGCGGTGGACGGCCAGCCCCTCGGCGCGACCGGCGCGGGCGAGGGCGCGGCCCAGGGAGCGGATCAGGGGAAGGGAGCGCAGGGGGGAGGGCCGGCGGTCGGAGACCTCCTCACCGCCGGGGAGCAGCAGCACCGCTCCGCACACCGGAGCCGGCGCCGGGCCGACCGCCTTTCCCAGCCTGGCCGTTCGCACCGGCGTCGCTTGCTGTCCCATGACAGAACAGTGTCAGAAGGGGCGGTACACGAAACCCGTACGGCGGGTCACCGTTGCGTATCGACGGAAAAGCATCGGAAACAGCGCCGGACCCGGATCGAGGGTTCTCCGTCAATGCGATGAAATCGGCGTTCATTCCTTTCGATGAACCTCTCGCGGTGATCAATGAGGCCGTCGGGTCCGGATATGCCGAGCCGAAATCCGAATGACCGTTCCGGCAGGCGGCGCCCACCAGCGGTTCCGTCGGTCCGGGCGCCCGGTCGCCGTGTGCCGGTCGGTGGGGGAAGCGGATGCAATGTCACTCGGCGTCCGCATTTCGGTGTTTGCGGGGAGTGGTGTGTGATGTTTACGGTCGTGGACCGCTCGGATCGTTCGTGATCTCCCGTTTCCGCACGCAAGGACGCATGCACCATGAAGCAGTCTGCTGCCAAGACCCTCGGTGTCGCCGCCCTGGGCGCCGTCGTCGCCGTCGTCAGCGCGGGCGCGGCCAACGCGGCCCCGGCCGCCCCGGACGCCGCCCACACCCTGGACACCGTCACGAAGCTGCTGCCGCCCGGGCAGGTCGTGGACGCGCTGCCCGACAGCGGAGCGGTGAAGACGCTCAAGCCGCTGGCCAAGCGTGGCGTCGCCGCCGCGGTGCCGGCCGTCCGCAAGGGCGCGGCCGTCGCGCAGCCCGTCGCCGAGCGCGCCGTCGCCGAGGGCCCGACCAAGCCGGTCGCCGGGCTGCTCGGCGGACTGCCGCTGAAGGGCCTGCCCACGAAGGGCACGCCGGTCAACGGGCTCCCGCTCGGCTGACCCCCACCGGGACACGCGGGGCGCCTCCGGCCCGTCCGGACGCGCCCCCTGTGGCGCGCTCGCCCCGGCCGCGGCGCTCACCAGGCGGTACGGGCCTTGTCCTCGGACGGCAGGAGCAGCCACAGCGCGATGTACAGCAGGAACTGCGGGCCCGGCAGCAGGCAGGACACCAGGAAGATCACCCGCATCGTCGTGGCCGAAGTGCCGAAGCGCCGGGCCAGTCCGGCGCAGACTCCGCCGATCACGCGGCCGTGGGTGGGGCGGGAAAGGGCGGCCATGTCGGCTCCTCCGTGGTCGTCGGCTCGCTCCCGAGCCGGTGGCGGGACCCCGGGCGGGTCCCTCAACTGCACTCCACGGTAGGCGGACGAAGAGGACGAAGCATCACTCTAAGGTGCGATCCCGACCCTGGGAATCGTCGGGGTACGGCCCTGAGACAGCTCCTCCGCGAGGCCGACCGCCGGCCCGGCCGCCGCACCCGGCTCCCGCGCCGTCCGCCGCCGCAGCCAGGACCGTCCGGCCGGTACGACGGCCAGGTGGGCCAGCACGACCCCCGCCGTGTTCAGCAGCACCGAGTCGACGTCCACCACCCGGCCCGGTACACCGGTCTGCAACAGGGCGATGCCGAGCGAGATCAGCGCGCCGGCCGCGGCCGTCCGCAGCAGCGAGGCGAGCGGGGAGACGGCCGGTCTGCCGTGCGCCGCCGGCAGCAGCACGCCCAGCGGGGCGAGCAGCGCCAGACCCTCGCCGAGCGGCCGGGCGGCACCCGGCCAGCCCAGCGCCAGATCGGCCCGGATGCCGGCCAGCGGGCGCAGGTTCGGGGGCATCACCCAGGGGACGTCCAGGGGGCGCAGCATCAGCCAGGCGACGAGGGCGAGGTGCGTGGCGAGGAGGACACCCCCCGTCACACGGATGCGGATCGCGGCGCTGCCGCCGATGGAGCCTTGACGCTGCACGCCCCCCTAGACGCGGGCACGGGGCGGAACGGTTCCGCGGTGAAAACGTTTCGGCACGGGCACGCCGGGGTTCCGTCGGGGGCGCGCACGGGAGCGCCCGCGCCGGGGGACACCCGCAGGGGTGGCCGTACGCCCCCTTAAGGCGCCGTACGCCCCCCGAGGCGCCGGACCCCCGCGTCCCGCCTACTCCGTGACCTCGCCGGACGGCGGCTGGGCGCTGTGCGGGTGGTCGCGCACCTCGTCCGTGCAGGCGTACCGGCGCACCGGGCCCGCGTCCGGGCCGCCCAGGATGACCGAGCCGTCGCCCTCCGTGGCCGCCGAGTCGGACAGCGTGCACACCAGCTGGGCCAGGGCGTCGGAGGTCAGCCGCGAGGGTGCCGTGCTGAGCCGGAGCGCGTCCTCGGGGTCCTTCGGGCCGGGCCCGCGCACCCCGAGCCCGCCCGGGACGTACGTCCGGTAGCCCGCGGAGCGCTCCGCTGCCGACGGGGACGCGGCGAGCTGGTCCAGCAACCCCTGCGCCACGATCACCCGGCGCCGGGCGTCCGGGGTGCCCTCCGGGACCGGCACCGTGCGGTCCACGGCGACCAGGGACGCCCCGCACAGCAGGAAGACCTGCACCGGCACCCCGTGCGCGGACTGCGTGGACCGGTCCGGCCCGGTCAGCGAGCACGGCACCCGGGACGGCGCCGGCCCGAAGTCGGTCGGCACCTCCGTGGCCCGGATGCCGCAGCCGGTGAGCAGCGCGCCGAGGAGGGGCAGCGCCACCAGGCGTCGTACGGTCATGACCCCTCCTTCCCCGTGCTGTCCCGCCCGGTCCCGGCGCCCTCGGCGTCCTTGGTGTCCTTGGTGTCCGTGTCGTCCCCGCCGTCCTGCTCGGTCAGCCGCGAGGCGTCCCGGGGCAGCCGGAGCGTGAAGACCGCGCCGCCCTCGGCGGAGTTGGCGGCGGTGATCTCGCCGCCGTGGATGTGGGCGTTCTCCAGGGCGATGGACAGGCCGAGCCCGCTGCCCTCGGAACGCGGCCGGGAGGCGCTCGCCTTGTAGAAGCGGTCGAAGACGTGCGGCAGCACGTCCTCGGGGATGCCCGGCCCGTGGTCGCGGACCCGGATCTCGACCGAGTCGTCCGCCTCCCGCACCGACACCCGCACCGGCGACCCGCCATGCTTGAGGGCGTTGCCGATCAGGTTGGCGAGGATGACGTCCAGGCGGCGCGGGTCCAGCCGGGCGTGGATGCCGCGCTCGGCGTCCAGCTCGACCGCGTCCAGCCAGGCCCGGGCGTCGATGCAGGCGGTGATCTGGTCGGCGACGTCGACGTCGTCCAGCACCAGCCGGGCGGTGCCCGCGTCGAAGCGGGTGACCTCCATCAGGTTCTCGACCAGGTCGTTGAGCCGCCGGGTCTCGCTGACCACCAGCCGGACCGCGGGCTCGATCATCGGGTCCATGCTGCCGGTCTCCGCCTCCAGCTCCTCCTCCAGCACCTCCGTGACGGCGGTGATGGCGGTGAGCGGGGTGCGCAGCTCGTGCGACATGTCGGCGACGAACCGGCGGGACGCCTCGTCCCGCGCCGCCATCTCCGCGACCCGTTTCTCCAGCGCCTCGGCCGCGTTGTTGAACGTCCGCGACAGATCGGCGAGTTCGTCGGTGCCGGAGACCCGCAGCCGGGTGTCCAGCCTGCCCTCGCCGAGCCGCCGCGCGGCCACCCCGAGCCGGTGCACCGGCTTCAGCACGGTCGTGGCGGCGGCCTGCGCGAGCAGCGCGGCGCCGATCAGCGCGAGCCCGGTCGCGATGCCCAGCGACCAGGCCAGCGAGTTGAGGTCCTTCGCCTCCGGCTCCAGCGACTTCGCCATGTAGCCGGTCGGACCGCCGCCGATGACCCGCGTGCCGGCCACCAGGAACGGCGTGCCGTGGTCCACGACCCGCTGCCAGTACAGGTGGTACGGCTCCGCGTTCCGGTCGCCGACCCGCTGCCGCTCGGTCACGGCCGCGCGCAGCGAGGACGGCACGTCCTCCAGCGCGAAGCCGTTGATGCCGCCCGAGTTGCCGTACACCGTCTTGCCGTCGGTGTCCGTGGCGACCAGCAGCACGCTGAAGCGCTGGCTGCTGGCGGCCATCTGGCCGGCGGCGCGCTGCAGTTGGTCCTGGGACGGGTGCTCGGGCAGCGCGCCCGCGCGGTTCTGCATCTCCTGCCGGAAGTCGCGCAGCACCGCGTCCTGGGCGCGGGTGAGCACCGCCTCCCGGTTGAGCCAGTAGGCGATGCCCGACGCCGACACCGCGGCGGTGAGCGCGACCAGCGCGAACACCACCACCAGGCGCAGCCGCAGGCTGGTGAACCTCAGGCGCGACAGACTTCCCCCTCGCCCCGCGGCCCAGCCGCGCAGCCTCCCTCGCGTACCGGTCACTGAGGGGCGTCCAGGCGGTAGCCGACACCTCGGACGGTACGGATCAGCGTCGGGGACGACGGCACGTCCTCGACCTTGGCGCGCAGCCGCTGCACACACGCGTCGACCAGGCGCGAGTCGCCCAGGTAGTCGTGCTCCCACACCAGCCGCAGCAACTGCTGCCGGGACAGCGCCTGCCCGGGCCGCCGGCTCAGCTCCAGCAGCAGCCGCAGCTCGGTCGGGGTCAGCTGGAGGTCCTCGCCGTTCTTCGTGACCGTCATCGCCGAACGGTCGATGACGACGTTGCCGAAGGTCGCCGAGTCGCTGGACTCGCGCTCGCCGCGCCGCAGCACGGCCCGGATCCGGGCGTCCAGCACCCGGCCCTGCACCGGCTTGACGACGTAGTCGTCGGCCCCCGACTCCAGCCCGACCACGACGTCGATGTCGTCGCTGCGCGCGGTCAGCAGGATGATCGGGAGCTGGTCGGTGCGCCGGATGCGGCGGCAGACCTCGAACCCGTCGATGCCGGGCAGCATCACGTCCAGCACGATCAGGTCCGGCCGCTGCTCGCGCAGCAGTTTCAGGCCGTCCTCGCCGCTGGCAGCGGTGGCGACCCGGTGTCCCTGGCGCGTCAGGGAGAGCTCCAGGGCCGTACGGATGGCGTCGTCGTCCTCGATCAGCAACAGGGAAGGCACGGCTTCATTCTGGCCCATGGACGGGGTGTCGTACGACCTGCCCGCACCACTGCTCGCGCACCGCCACCCACCGTACGCGGCACGTCACGGGCCTCGCCGGAGGTCCGCCGCACCCCTGTGACAGGTCTGTGACAGTCGGCGGACACGGCCATGAAGTGGCCCCGGCAGGCTTTTCGTCACGGGCCGGACGGGGAGCGAGCCGGTCCGGCACGAACGATTCACCGGAAGTCCACGACGGGGAGCGCGAGATGAACACGCTGCACGGCATCAGCACCAGCGCAGTGGTCACGCGTCTGCACGACGTGCGCCGGGGGTCCGAGAAGTCCGGTGCCGCGGGCATGCGGGGGTGCGCCCGCGGCACCGGGCGTCAGCACCCGGCGTACATGTCGGTGGTTGACGCGCACAGGGGGGAAACGCACGGGGGAGCCGCGTACGGGGAGGACCCGGGGGAGCGCCGTTCGCTGTCGGAGGCGGAGTTCACCGCCTACGTCCAGGAGCGCCGCGCCTCCCTGTACGCCACCGCCTACCACCTGACCGGCGACCGCCACGAGGCCGAGGACCTGCTGCAGAGCGCGCTGTTCTCGACGTACCGGGCCTGGGACCGGATCAGCGACAAGGCCGCGGTCGGCGGATACCTCCGCCGCACCATGACCAACCTGCACATCAGCGCGTGGCGGCGGCGCAAGCTCAACGAGTACCCGACCGAGGAACTGCCGGAGACGCCCGGCGAGACGGACGCGATGCGCGGCACCGAGCTGCGCGCGGTCCTGTGGCAGGCGCTGGCCCGGCTGCCCGAACTCCAGCGCACCATGCTGGTCCTGCGCTACTACGAGGGCCGCACGGACCCGGAGATCGCCGACATCCTCGGCATCAGCGTCGGCACGGTGAAGTCCAGCATCTGGCGCTCGCTGCGCCGCCTGCGCGACGACGAGGTGCTGAGCCTCGGCCGTGACGAGGAGACCGCCTTCGGCGAACTGGTCGCCTGAGGGCAGGGCCACCGGGGGGTGGCCCGAGGGGGGGAACACGGGGGACAGGGGGATACGGGGGACCACTGGGGAGTGGGCCCGCGGGGGGAAACACGGGGGAACAACAGGAACGGGACTGGTGGTCCGGGGGGACCTGCCAGTCCCGTTTCGCGTGCCCGCCGCGGCGCTCAGGCCGGCGTCTGCTGCCGTACCTGGCGGCCCGCCGCCGCTGCCGCCAGCCGGCCCAGCGCCTCGTCCCGGTCGCAACGGTGCGCGCCGAGGGACACCTGCCGGGCGACGATCGACCGCTCCGCGCGCATCAACCGCCAGCCGCGGCGCAGCAGGAACGGCACCGACTTGCGGCCCTCCCTCAGATCGCGCACGAAGCGCCGCCGGAAGGTGGTGAACGCGCCGCGGGACAGGCACAGGGCGTCCGCCAGCACCCCCAGTTCCCGGCAGCGCCCGACGATCTCCGCGGCGAAGACGCCCTCCGCGATGAACAGCGGGGTACGGCCGATGCGCAGCGTCTCCTCGCCGGTCCGGGCGCTCAGCGCGATGTCGTACACCGGCACCGGCGTCGACCCCGTGGCGCACAGCCGGGCGATGGCCTCGACCGCGACGTCCGCGTCCCAGGAGCCCGGATGGTCCCAGTCGATGTCCGAACTCCCCTCCACCAGGGGCAGGGTCGGGTCGTCACCCTCCTTGTAGAAGTCGTCCAGGCGCAGCACGGGGAGCCCGGAGCGGGCGGCGACGAGGGACTTGCCCGAGCCCGAGGGGCCGCACAGCAGCACGACACGGGCGGGAGACGGAGGATGAATGCTCACGGAACACCAGTTTGACGCATGACGGAGCGCCTGCCGAGCCCGCGGGTCGGCTTTTGAGCGTGAGCCCCGCCTCAACTACCCTTCGTGCCGACACGATCACCCAGTGCAGCAGAAGGTGGCATCAGCAATGGCCCGACACGCCTCCCCCCAGCACCTCACCGCGCAGCGCGCCCTGGCCGTCCTCGCCGTCGCGGGAGCGGCCCTGGGCGCCGGGGCGGCCTCGGCGTCCGCCGAGACGGTCCCCGGCACGGGCGTGACCTACCGCCCCGTCGACACCGGCACCATCGACCCCGAGGCCGGCCTGCGCGCCTTGACGGGCATCGTCGGCTACGTCACCGGCCCGGTCGCCGGTCTCAAGCCCAACCCGCTGGCGGGCACGGGTGTCGACCCGCTGGACAACGGCGTCGGAACCCAGGTGGCCGACTTCCAGCCGGTCGGCACCCAGATGCTGACGCGCCCCCTGGCCCAGGCGCGGTCGCTGGGCAGCGTGCCGCTGGCGGGGCCGGTCCTCGCGTCCCTGGGCCACTGAGGCGCCCCCGCGCGGAGCCCCTCAGTAGGAAGAACCGCCCGCGCCCAGCGACCCCGTCGGGTGCCACACCGTCTTCGTCTCCAGGAACGCCGTCAGCCGCTCGGTCCCGGGCGTCTCGAAGTAGTCCACAGCCTGTGGACGCAGGACCCGCTTCAGATTGTCGGCCGCCGCGATCTCCAGCTCCTTCGCCAGCACCTCGTCGGCGCCCGCGAGGTCGATCGCGTTGACGTCCTGGTGCGCGGCCAGCGGCGCCGCGAGTTCCGCCGTACGGCCGGACAGGACGTTGACGACACCGCCCGGGACGTCCGACGTGGCCAGCACCTCGCCGAGGGACAGGGCCGGCAGCGGGGCCTTCTCGGAGGCGATCACGACCGCCGTGTTGCCGGTGGCGATCACCGGGGCCACGACCGACACCAGGCCCAGGAAGGAGGACTCCTGCGGGGCCACGACGGCGACCACGCCGGTCGGCTCGGGGGAGGAGAGGTTGAAGTACGGGCCCGCGACCGGGTTGGCGCCGCCGGTCACCTGGGCGATCTTGTCGGTCCAGCCCGCGTACCAGACCCAGCGGTCGATCGTCGCGTCCACGACGGCCGCCGCCTTCGACTTGGACAGCCCCTCCGCGTCGGCCACCTCGCGCGCGAACTGCTCGCGCCGGCCCTCCAGCATCTCCGCGACGCGGTAGAGGACCTGGCCGCGGTTGTAGGCGGTCGCGCCGGACCAGCCGCCGAACGCCTTGCGCGCGGCGACCACCGCGTCGCGGGCGTCCTTGCGGGAGGACAGGGGCGCGTTCGCCAGCCAGTTGGCCTTCGAGTCGGTCACCTCGTACACCCGGCCGCTCTCCGAACGCGGGAACTTCCCGCCGACGTACAGCTTGTAGGTCTTGAAGACACTCAAACGGTCAGACATCGAGGTACGCCTCCAGGCCGTGGCGGCCGCCCTCGCGGCCGAAGCCCGACTCCTTGTAACCGCCGAACGGCGAGGTCGGGTCGAACTTGTTGAACGTGTTGGACCAGACGACACCGGCGCGCAGCTTGTTCGCGACGGCCAGGATGCGCGAGCCCTTCTCGGACCAGATGCCGGCCGACAGGCCGTACTGGGTGTTGTTGGCCTTGGCGACGGCCTCGTCGGGCGTACGGAAGGTGAGGACCGACAGCACCGGGCCGAAGATCTCCTCGCGGGCGATCGTGTGGGCCTGGGTGACGTTCGTGAACAGCGTCGGCGCGAACCAGTAGCCGGCGTCGGGCAGTTCGCAGGCCGGGGACCAGCGCTCGGCGCCCTCGGCCTCGCCCCGCTCGGCCAGCGCGGTGATCCGGGCGAGCTGCTCGGCGGAGTTGATCGCGCCGATGTCGGTGTTCTTGTCCAGCGGGTCGCCGAGGCGGAGCGTGGACAGCCGGCGCTTGAGGGCGTCCAGCACCTCCTCCTGGACCGACTCCTGCACCAGCAGGCGGGAGCCCGCGCAGCAGACCTGGCCCTGGTTGAAGAAGATGCCGCTCACGATGCCCTCGACGGCCTGGTCGACCGGCGCGTCGTCGAAGACGATGTTGGCGCCCTTGCCGCCCAGTTCGAGCGTGAGCCTCTTCGCCGTGCCGGCGACCGTGCGGGCGATCTCCTTGCCGACGGCCGTGGAGCCGGTGAAGGCCACCTTGTTCACGTCCGGGTGCGCGACCAGCGCCGCGCCCGTCCGGCCGTCACCGGTCACGATGTTGACCACACCCCTCGGCAGACCGGCCTGGCGGCAGATGTCCGCGAAGAACAGGGCCGACAGCGGGGTGGTCTCGGCGGGCTTGAGCACCACCGTGTTGCCGGTGGCGAGCGCCGGGGCGATCTTCCACGCCAGCATGAGGAGGGGGAAGTTCCAGGGGATGACCTGGCCCGCGACGCCCAGCGGGCGCGGGTTCGCGCCGAAGCCGGCGTGGTCGAGCTTGTCGGCCCAGCCCGCGTAGTAGAAGAAGTGCGCGGCGACCAGCGGGAGGTCCGCGTCGCGGGTCTCCTTGATCGGCTTGCCGTTGTCCAGCGTCTCCAGGACGGCCAGCTCCCGGCTGCGCTCCTGGATGATCCGGGCGATGCGGAACAGGTACTTGGCGCGCTCGGCGCCGGGCAGGGCCGACCACTTCTCGAACGCCTTGCGCGCCGCCCTGACCGCCCGGTCGACGTCTTCCGCGTCGGCCTGGGTGTACTCGGCGAGTACTTCCTCGGTGGCCGGAGAGACCGTCTTGCCGAGACCCCCACCCGAGCTTTCGACGAACTCCCCATCGATGAACAGGCCGTACGACGGGGCGATGTCGACGATCGCGCGCGATTCGGGCGCGGGAGCGTACTCGAATGCCATGTTTCAGTCCACCGTTACGTAGTCGGGGCCGGAGTAGCGGCCCGTGGCCAGCTTCTGGCGCTGCATCAGCAGGTCGTTGAGGAGCGAGGAGGCGCCGAAGCGGAACCAGTGGTTGTCCAGCCAGTCCTCGCCCGCGGTCTCCTTGACCAGCACCAGGAACTTGATCGCGTCCTTGCTGGTGCGGATGCCGCCGGCCGGCTTCACGCCGACCTGGACGCCGGTCTGCGCCCGGAAGTCGCGCACGGCCTCCAGCATGAGCAGGGTGTTCGCGGGGGTCGCGTTGACGGCGACCTTGCCGGTGGAGGTCTTGATGAAGTCGGCGCCGGCCAGCATGCCGAGCCAGGAGGCGCGGCGGATGTTGTCGTACGTCGACAGCTCGCCGGTCTCGAAGATGACCTTCAGCCGGGCGCTCGTGCCGCAGGCCTCCTTCACGGCGACGATCTCGTCGTACACCTTCAGGTACCTGCCGGCCAGGAAGGCGCCCCGGTCGATGACCATGTCGATCTCGTCGGCGCCGGCGGCGACGGCCTCGCGCACGTCGGCCAGCTTCACGTCGAGCGCGGCCCGGCCGGCCGGGAAGGCGGTGGCCACGGAGGCGACCTGCACGCCGGAGCCGGCGACGGCCTCCTTGGCGACGGCCACCATGTCGGGGTAGACGCAGACCGCGGCCGTCGTGGGGGCCGTACGGTCCGTGGGGTCGGGGTGGACCGCCTTGGCGCCGAGTGCCCGGACCTTGCCCGGGGTGTCCGCGCCTTCCAGCGTCGTCAGGTCGACCATCGAGATGGCGAGGTCGATGGCGTACGCCTTCGCGGTGTTCTTGATGGAGCGGGTGCCGAGGGACGCGGCGCGCGCCTCCAGGCCGACCGCGTCGACGCCGGGCAGCCCGTGCAGGAAGCGGCGCAGCGTGCTGTCGGACGCGGCGACGTCCGAGAGAACGTGGGCTGAGGATGCGGTAGTGGGCATGGTCACCAGACGAGCATATCTACGCGCGTAGCGGATGGGAAGTCCCGCGACGGCGCCCCCGGGGCGGGACCCGTCACAGGGGTGACGCCGGGTGCCGGGCGAATCACGTGCGGGGACGTTCCGGCGGGGTGGTGGCACGGCGGGGGGCGTGGGGCAGAATCGGGCCATGACCACCCCGGACCACCCGTCACCCGCGTCACAGCCTCCGGTACCCGCCGCCAAGGACCGGATCTACCGCTCGCCCCTGGGGCTGGCGGGGGGCGCGCTGCTGCTCCTGGTCGTGCTCTGGCTGGGCTTCGACGCGCTGTTCAAGGGGCACGGTCGCACCCCGTGGCTGGCGCTGGCCGGCCTCATCCTGGTCGTGCCGCTGCTCCTCGCCTTCACGCTCCGCCCGGCGGTCTTCGCCAACGAGGAGCGGCTGCGCGTGCGCAACCCGTTCCGGGTGATCAGCCTGCCCTGGGGCGAGGTCGCCGGCCTGCGCTCCGGCTACACCAACGAGGTCCTCGCCAGGTCCGGCGCCAAGTACCAGCTGTGGGCGGTCCCCGTCTCGCTGCGCGCCCGCAAGAAGGCGGCGCGCCGGCAGCAGCGGGCGGCGGCGGACGCGGCCCGGGGCGGGGCGGGCGGCCGGGGCGGTGCCCTCGCGCCGAGCGGCCTGGGACTCGGCGGGTTCTCCCTGCGCGGCCCGGACACCGGGCCGGCCCGCGCCGAGACCGACAAGGTCATGGACGACCTGCGCGCCCTCCTCGAACAGCACGGCGGGACCGAGTCGGCGCAGGGGGAGGTCACCGTGCGCTGGGCCTACGAGGTCGCCGCGCCCGCGGTCGCCGGCGCGGTCCTCCTCGCGATCCTGCTCGCCACGGGGTGAGGCGGGGCGACTCCGCGCGCCGCCACGGCCGCCGCGCCCGCCCTGTGCGTTCTTCCGCGCCGCCGGGCCCCCGAGGGGTCCGGCGGCGTTCGTCGTGAAGGGACGGGACGGGACGGGCCCGGCCCGGACCACCGGCGGCTCCGGCCATCCGGGCCGGCCGCGTGCCGGGGTGCGGGGCCCCTCCTGTGGAGGGTGCCGCCCGGCCGGGGCGACGGTGGGCGCCCGGGGAGCCTTGGCGCGGCGGTGTGCCGTGGTGCGCAGGGCGCGGTGGGGACGGCCCGGGCGGGTGGCCGGTGAACGGTTCGGCCATCCGGGCCGGGTGTGTCGCGGGTGTTCGGGAAGCTCCGTGCGGCGGCCGGTGGACGGCGCACGGACCGGCCGCGTCGCGGGGGTGTGCCGTGGTGCGCAGTGCCGTGTGGGAGGTGCGGGCGCGGGGTGGGGACGGCCCGGGCGGGTGGCCGGTGAACGGTTCGGCCATCCGGGCCGGGTGCGTGCCGGGGTGCGGGGCCCCTCCTGTCGAGGGTGTCGCCCGGCCGGGGCGAGGGTGGGTGCCCGGGGAGCCTTGGCGCGGCGGTGTGCCGTGGTGCGCGCAGTGCCGTGTGGGAGGTGCGGGCGCGGGGTGGGGACGGCCCGGGCGGGTGGCCGGTGAACGGTTCGGTCACCCGGGCCGGGTGCGTCGCGGGTGTTCGGGAAGCTCCGTGCGGCGGCCGGTGGACGGCGCCGGCGCCCGGACCGGCCGCGTCGCGGGGGTGTGCCGGAGGACGACGCGCCGGCGCCGGGCCCCCGGCGGGGAGCCCGGCGCGGTCGTCCGCAAGGGGCGCGGGTCAGATGCCCGCGGCCGCCGACAGGTCGCGCTTGACGGCGGCCAGGAGCTCCGCCGCGCGGGTGCGGGCGGCCGGCAGGCCGGCGGGCGCCGAGACCGGCACGACGACCTCCAGGTAGCACTTCAGCTTCGGCTCGGTGCCGCTGGGGCGGACGACGACCCGGGCGCCGTCCAGGGTGTAGCGCAGGCCGTCGGTGGGCGGCAGGCTCTCCGAGCCGAGGCTCAGGTCCTCGGCCCGGACGACGGGCAGACCGGCCAGCTCGGCCGGCGGCCGCTCGCGCAGCCGGCGCATCGCGTCCGCGATCAGCGACAGGTCCTCCACCCGCACCGACAGCTGGTCGGTGGCGTGCAGGCCGTGCTCCACGGCGAGGTCGTCGAGCAGGTCGAGAAGGGTGCGGCCCTCCTCCTTCAGCACCGACGCCAGCTCGGTGATCAGCAGCGCGGCGGTGATGCCGTCCTTGTCGCGCACGCCCTCGGGGTCCACGCAGTAGCCGAGGGCCTCCTCGTAGCCGTAGCGCAGGCCGTCGACGCGGGCGATCCACTTGAAGCCGGTCAGGGTCTCCTCGTACGGCAGCCCCGCCTTCCCGGCGATCCGGCCGAGCAGGGAGGAGGAGACGATCGACTCCGCGAAGGTGCCCCTCGCGCCGCGGCGCACCAGGTGGGCGCCGAGCAGCGCGCCGACCTCGTCGCCGCGCAGCATCCGCCAGTCGGCACCGTCCTTGACGGCCACCGCGCAGCGGTCCGCGTCGGGGTCGTTGGCGATGATCAGGTCGGGCTCGGCCGTACGGGCCCGGGCGAAGGCCAGGTCCATCGCGCCCGGCTCCTCCGGGTTCGGGAAGGCGACCGTCGGGAAGTCCGGGTCCGGCTCGGCCTGCTCGGCGACCAGCACCGGCTCGGGGAAGCCGGCCCGGGCGAAGGCGGCCAGCAGCACGTCCTTGCCGACGCCGTGCATGGCCGTGTAGACCGTGCGGGCGGTGCGCGGGGAGCCCGCCGCCAGGACGGCGTCCGTACGGGCCAGATAGGCGTCCAGGACCGAGTCGTCCAGGATCTCCCAGCCGGCGTCCGGGCGCGGGACGTCGTGCAGGGAGGCGATGGCGTCGATCTCGGCGGCGATCTCCGCGTCGGCGGGCGGCACGATCTGGGAGCCGTCACCGAGGTAGACCTTGTAGCCGTTGTCCCGGGGCGGGTTGTGGCTGGCGGTGACCTCCACGCCGGCGACCGCGCCCAGGTGCCGGATCGCGAAGGCCAGCACGGGGGTGGGCAGCGGGCGGGGGAGCACGGCGGCGCGCAGGCCGGCGCCGGTCATCACGGCGGCGGTGTCCCGGGCGAAGTCGGCCGACTTGTGCCGGGCGTCGTAGCCGACGACGACCAGGCCGTCGCCCCGGCCCTGCTTCCTCAGGTACGCGGCGAGTCCGGCCGCGGCGCGGATGACGACGCCGCGGTTCATGCGCATGGGGCCGGCGCCCAGCTCGCCGCGCAGGCCCGCCGTGCCGAACTGGAGCGTGCCGCCGAACCTGGCCGCCAGCTCCGCCGTGTCGCCGGCCTCGATCAGCTTGGCGAGTTCCTCGCGGGTCTCCTGGTCGGGATCCTCGGCGAGCCAGGCCTCGGCCCGGGCGATGAGATCGTCGTGCACCTTGGGATCAACCTCTCCTAGTCGTCACCGGGGGCCGTGCCCCCGGACCCTCCCGTCCGTCCGCTCGTCCACCCGGAACCGCCGGCCGGGAGGTGGGCGCACGGGAGTCCCGTCCACCGGCGCCGGGGCGCCCGCGTCCGCTTACAGCCTGCCCAGCACCTGCGTCAGCAGCTGGCCCATCCGGGCCGCCGAGTCGCGGCCGGCCTGGAGGACCTCCTCGTGGTTGAGGGGCTCGCCGGTCATGCCCGCGGCCAGGTTGGTGACCAGGGAGATGCCCAGCACCTCGGCGCCCGCCTCACGCGCGGCGATGGCCTCCAGGACCGTGGACATGCCGACCAGGTCGGCGCCGATGACGCGGGCCATGCGGATCTCGGCCGGGGTCTCGTAGTGCGGGCCGGGGAACTGGGCGTAGACGCCCTCCTCCAGCGTGGCGTCGATCTCCTTGCACAGGGCGCGCAGCCGGGGCGAGTACAGGTCCGTCAGGTCGACGAAGTTCGCGCCGACGATCGGGGACGTCGCCGTCAGGTTGATGTGGTCGCTGATCAGCACCGGCTGGCCGGGGCGCATGCCCTCGCGCAGACCGCCGCAGCCGTTGGTGAGCACCACGGTCTTGCAGCCGGCCGCGACCGCCGTGCGCACGCCGTGCGCCACCGCCGCCACGCCGCGGCCCTCGTAGTAGTGGGTGCGGCCCAGGAAGACCAGGGCGCGCTTGTCGCCGAAGGAGTACGAGCGGACCTTGCCGCCGTGGCCCTCGACGGCCGGCGGCGGGAAGCCGGGCAGCTCGGTGACCTGGAACTCGGCGTCGGGGGCGCCCAGCGCGTCGACGGCCGGGGCCCAGCCGGAGCCCATCACGAGGGCGACGTCGTGGGTCTCGGCGCCGGTGAGGGCGCGCAGGCGCGCGGCGGCGGCGTCGGCGGCGGCGTAAGGGTCGCCCTGGATGTCGTCCGGAAGAAGAGATGCGTTCACGCCGATGAGGGTAACCGCTCTTCGCCTACGCGCGTAGATGACAGAGCACACGGGATTGGGTCCGTTGTGTCGTCGTTTTCCACAAAGGGAGGGCGAACCGGGAGGTAAGGGGCGGGTCGCCGGTCTCAGCAGGGGCGCTTGCGGAGTTCCATCACATAGTCGTGCGGGGCCCCCGCCGACTCCGCCGCGTCGGCGATCTCGCCCAGATAGCGCGCCGACGGCAGCCCGCCCTCGTAGCCGTCGAGGACGTAGGCCCAGGCCGGCTCCTCACCGTCCAGGGTGTGCGCGCGCACGCGGACCCGGCGGTAGAGGCCGAGCCCCACCCCTTCCCACCGGTCGAGCGACTCCTCGTCCATCGGCGCGATGTCGTACAGGCCGACGAAGACCTGGGCCAGCGGGTCCTCGACGATCGTCGCCAGCGCGCCCTCCCAGCCCAACTGCTCGCCGCCGAAGGTCAGCCGCCAGCCGTTCAGCCAGCCGGTGGCGCGCAGCGGGGAGTGCGGGGCGCGGCGGGACATCAGGCGCGCGTCGAGGTTGCCGGCGTAGGCGGCATAGAGCGACATGGGGAGAGGGTACGGCAGCCGCCCCGCGCGCCCCGTGTGCCACGGGAGCGATCCGGTGGTGCCCCGGGGCAGTGGCACCTTGAAGCGTGCGGGACAATGGAGTACGTGACTCGGATCGTGATCATCGGTGGCGGACCCGGCGGATACGAGGCGGCGTTGGTGGCCGCCCAGCTCGGCGCGGAGGTGACCGTCGTCGACTGCGACGGTCTGGGCGGAGCGTCGGTGCTGACCGACTGCGTGCCGTCGAAGACCCTTATCGCTACGGCCGAGGTGATGACCACCTTCGACTCCTCCTACGAGGAGCTGGGGATCATCGTCGCCGACGACACCCCGCCGCTGGAGCGGTCGGCCCGGGTGGTCGGGGTGGACCTCGGCAAGGTCAACCGCCGGGTGAAGCGCCTCGCGCTCGCCCAGTCCCACGACATCACCGCCTCCGTCACGCGCGCCGGCGCCCGGGTGCTGCGCGGGCGCGGCCGGCTGGACGGCATGCAGGCCCTGGACGGGTCCCGGAAGGTCGTCGTCACCGCCGCCGACGGCACCGAGGAGACCCTCACCGCCGACGCCGTCCTCATCGCCACCGGCGGGCACCCGCGCGAGCTGCCCGACGCCCGCCCCGACGGCGAGCGCATCCTCAACTGGACCCAGGTCTACGACCTCACCGAGCTGCCCGAAGAGCTGATCGTGGTCGGCTCCGGCGTCACCGGCGCCGAGTTCGCCGGCGCCTACCAGGCCCTCGGCTCCGAGGTCACCCTCGTCTCCTCCCGCGACCGCGTGCTGCCCGGCGAGGACCCGGACGCCGCCGCCGTGCTGGAGGACGTCTTCCGGCGCCGCGGCATGAACGTCATGGCCCGCTCCCGCGCGCAGTCCGCCAAGCGCGTCGGCGACCGGGTCGAGGTGACGCTGGCCGACGGCCGGGTCATCACCGGCACGCACTGCCTGATGGCCGTCGGTGCCATTCCCAACAGCGCGGGCCTGGGGCTGGAGGAGGCCGGGGTCAAGCTGCGCGAGTCCGGGCACATCTGGACCGACAGGGTCTCGCGCACCACCGCCCCCGGCGTCTACGCGGCCGGCGACGTCACCGGCGTCTTCGCCCTCGCGTCCGTGGCCGCCATGCAGGGGCGGATCGCCATGTACCACTTCCTGGGCGACGCGGTGGCCCCGCTGGACCTGAAGGCGGTCTCCTCGAACGTCTTCACGGACCCCGAGATCGCCACCGTCGGCTACACGCAGGCGGACGTGGACGCGGGCAAGATCGACGCGCGCGTGGTCAAGCTGCCGCTGCTGCGCAACCCGCGCGCGAAGATGCAGGGCATCCGGGACGGCTTCGTGAAGATCTTCTCCCGGCCGGGCACCGGGATCGTCGTCGGCGGTGTCGTGGTGGCGCCGCGCGCCTCGGAACTGATCCACCCCATCTCGATCGCCGTCGACAACAATCTGACGGTCGAACAGATCGCGAACGCCTTCACCGTGTACCCCTCCCTTTCGGGGTCGATCGCGGAGGTCGCCCGCCAGCTGCACACGCGCAAGGCGAGCGCGGAGGGCTGACGGTCCAGGCCGGCTTTCCGCTGGTCACAAGGGCGTGGGGCGTCGACGGACGGTGAAGCCGGGCCGGTCGGCGCCCTATACCACTTCGCACCCCACCCTGCGAACAACTTCTGCTATTCGGCGCAAACTGCTGAAACCAGACGGTCGCTGGGGTTACTGTCAGTTTCGTGTTCGCTGCTGAACGTCGCCAATTGATCCTCGAAATGGTGCGAGCGAACGGTGCCGTGTCGCTCCGTGAGCTCGCCCGCGTCGTCCAGACCTCCGAAGTGACCGTACGGCGGGACGTGCGCGCACTGGAGGCCGAAGGACTCCTCGACCGCCGGCACGGCGGTGCGGTGCTGCCGGGCGGGTTCACCCGGGAGTCCGGGTTCCCGCAGAAGTCGCACCTCGCGACCGCCGAGAAGACCGCCATCGCCGACCTCGCCGCGGGCCTCGTCGACGAGGGCGAGGCCATCGTGGTCGGGGCGGGGACGACCACGCAGGAGCTGGCCCGCCGCCTCGCGCGCGTGCCGGGCCTGACGGTCGTCACCAACTCCCTCCTGGTGGCCCAGGCACTGGCCCACGCCAACCGGGTGGAGGTCGTGATGACCGGGGGCACCCTGCGCGGCTCCAACTACGCCCTCGTCGGCTCCGGGGCCGAACAGTCCCTCCACGGCCTGCGCGTCTCCAAGGCGTTCCTCTCCGGAAGCGGCCTGACCGCCGAACGGGGCCTGTCCACCTCCAACATGCTCTCGGCGTCCGTCGACCGGGCACTCGTCCAGGCCGCCGCGGAGGTCGTGGTCCTCGCCGACCACACCAAGCTGGGCACGGACACGATGTTCCAGACCGTGCCGACGGACCTGATCACCCGCCTGGTCACCGACGAGCCCCCGGGCCACGACGACCGCGCGGTCACCGAACTGCAGGCCCTCGCCGACCAGGGCGTCCAGATCGCCGTTGCGGGGGCGAGCGGAAACCCGGGGGGTGACCAGGTCCCAGCGGGCCGCCGCACCCCCCTGCCGGGACCCCGCAGAAGCCACACCCCCACGCTGCGCTCCACCACCCCCCTCCCCGACCCGACCCCGTCCGAACGGGGACGCGTGGCGGATCTGCGGCGGCGCTGAGCGGCCCGCCGCAGGGGCCGCCCCGTACGGCGCGGACACTCGGCCGACGGTCGCCGGGCGAGGCGGGCACGGCGTGCGCCGACGCCGCCCACGGGGCGGTCGCGGCCACCGTCGTGAGAGCGCGGCGCGAGACCAGGGCGATGCGGCCGGCCCGCGGGAGGGCCCGGCGGGGGCCCGGGGCGGACGGGCGGCGAAGCCGCGGCGTCCACGCCCGCACCGCGCCTTCCGCCACCGACCGCGCCGAGGCGGGCGGGGGCCCGCAACGCGGCCGGCCCCCGGCGACAGGCGCCAGGGGCCGGCTCACTGCCGTCCGACTGCGGTTCAGTCCTTGATCTCGCAGATGGGGGCGCCGGAGGTGAGGGAGGCACCGATTTCGGCGGTGAGGCCCTTGACGGTGCCGGACTTGTGGGCGTTGAGGGGCTGTTCCATCTTCATGGCCTCCAGGACGACGACGAGGTCGCC
>NZ_JBVJOT010000089.1:0-23358 GCF_055583025.1 Streptomyces sp. NPDC104831 | reverse complement strand
CAGTGGCCGGCGCACTACGTCGCCTTCGACCTGGTGCACCAAGGCGACACCGACCTGACCAGCTGGCCGTACGAGCGGCGGCGCGCGGCGCTGGACTTGCTCTTCGCGGACCGTCGACTGGGGGCACCGATGACGCTGTGCCCGTCGACGACCGACACGGCGACGGCACGCGGAAGGCTGGAGTGGACGACGGCCGGGCTGGAGGGGCTGTGCTTCAAACGGCTAGTGCCCTGACCACGTAGGTTCGCCGGGTTGGGTGTCCGAGCGGTTGGATGAGCGGTGTCGTCCGATCTGACCGCTGGGGGTGTGGTGGCTGAACCTGTCCGTGTGCGCAGGTTGACTGACCAGGAGGGGCAGAAGCTGCAGCAGCTCGTGCGCCGAGGCAGCACCAGTTCGGTGCGTTACCGGCGCGCGATGATGTTGCTGGCCTCGGCCGGCGGGAACCGGGTGCCCGTGATCGCGCAGTTGGTGCAGGCCGACGAGGACACCGTCCGGGACGTGATCCACCGGTTCAACGAGATCGGTCTGGCCTGCTTGGCCCCTCGGTGGGCGGGAGGCCGTCCCCGCCTTCTCAGTCCTGACGACGAGGACTTCGTCGTCCAGACGGCCACCACCCGCCCGGCCAAGCTCGGGCAGCCCTTCACTCGCTGGTCCCTCCGCAAACTGGCCGCCTACCTGCGCCGCGTACACGGCCGTGTGATCCGGATCGGCCGCGAGGCGGTACGGCTGCTCGGCCGCCGCGGCGTCACCTTCCAGGGCACCAAGACCTGGAAGGAATCCCCCGACCCCGAGCGCGACGCCAGGCTCGACCGGATCGAGCACGTGCTGGAGCACTTCCCGGACCGGGTGTTTGCGTTCGACGAGTTCGGCCCGCTCGGCATCCGCCCCATCACCGGAGCTGGCTGGGCCCGCGCCGGCCACCCCGAACGCCATCCTGCGACCTACCACCGCACCCACGGCGTCCGATACTTCCACGGCTGCTACTCCGTCGGCGACGACACCCTGTGGGGCGTCAACCGCAGGAAGAAGGGCGCCGCAACACCCTGGCCGCCCTGAAATCGATCCGCGGGGCCCGCCCGGACGGTGCCCCGATCTACGTCATCCTGGACAACCTCTCGGCTCACAAGAGTGAGACCATCCGGAGCTGGCGAAGAAGAACCGGGTCGAGCTGTGCTTCACCCCGACCTACGCGTCCTGGGCCAACCCGATCGAGGCCCACTTCGGACCATTACGGCAATTCACCATCGCTAACTCCAGCCACCGCAACCACACCGTGCAGACCCGAGCCCTCCACGCCTACCTCCGCTGGCGTAACGCGAACTCCCGCCACCCCGACGTGCTGGCCGCCCAACGCCGCGAACGCGCCCGCATCCGCAGTGAGAAGGGCATCCGCTGGAACGGCCGAAGTCAGGCAGCCGCTACCTGAACTGCCCGTCCTCCGTGGCGGCCACGTACTACAGCGACCGGCTCGGGCAAGACGATCAAGGCCGCCTGTCGGCGTACACCTGAACGTAGGCCGTACGCCGACACCGCCGCATGCGCGCTGGAGTCGTTCCCGGACGGCCGGATCCTCGTGATGGTGCCGACCCTGAACCTGCTCGGGCAGACCGCCCAGGCGTGGCGCCTGGTGGGGCACTGGACCCCGATGGTCGCGGTGTGCTCGCGCGGCTGCCAGTACCCGTAACGCGATCCGGAATGGCTCGCCTCTAACCGGCGGCGCGTCGGCCGCCACCGGGTGCCAGACCACCACCAAGTCCGGCAAGCCGTGACGTGGTACTGGTGGAGCCCGAGCTGGTAGTGGAAGTCGGCGTCGACGTCGCCAGGGACTCCTCCGGCCGATGGCGGTACCCCGTGCAACTGAACAGCAGCAGGCCCCAATCAAGATCAATAAGCACACCATCAGCTACGTCATACTGACGGCCAATCACGAAAGACGACGCTAGAGTCGTCAGGAATGACGCGGAGCACGAGAGGTGGCACCCGGTGTCCGACACAACCCCTCGGGAAGAACCTGCGGCCTCAAGACCGAGGAACTCAGCCCCCTCACCACCGACCCGATTCGTGGATCCAGATGATGGTGGCTTTGGATTTGACTCTGGAGTGGTGTTCATCGCGGCCGCAACACTTGTCCCATTCCTGCAGGCTCTGGGCACTGCGATTGGTACCAGGGTTGGGGAACGTCTAGATGGTGCGACGCGCAGCGCTCTCAGACGGATCCTGCGGCACGAGCGCGAGCGGGGAACACATCAAGGAGGCGGGACCCGCCTAGTGATCCTGACAACCCCGGCAGGCACGCACATTCATATCGACGCAGGCACGCCAGAGGAAGCGCTTCCCCAGTTACTCGTCATGTCTTTTGAGTCACTGGAACAAGACAACTCGGATGTGTCAGCCCTCGTTCGCTGGACACCATCGGGATGGTTAGCGACAGTCGCCCGCTCCAGCCAGCTCTGCGACCTGACCTGGTCCCCTGAGCGAAACGCGTGGGTGCCAGTCTCGTCCCCACCGACATTGCCGATGCCATAGGCGACACAAAATTGAGGTCCGTCAGCCGAAGTTTCATGAACGCTGCGCTTTTCGCATTGGGCAGGCACGGAGGCTGCGCAAAAAGATCGCCGATCAGTTCCCAGATCCAAAGATCGAAGCCACTCTGAGGCCAAGCTCCCTTGAACAGCGCAGGCACTTTCCCGGCTGAAGATCCGTTTGTACACGGTTCGCATCAAGCTCCATGCAACCATCGCATCAACCGGGGCCGCGCTTTCCGTGAAGGCAGTGCACGAGCGACTGCAACTCATCGGTGACTGCCTCGGCGCTCAGTCCGTGCACCAGGCCATCTCCGTCGGAGCTGTCATCCTGCTCGTCCAGGCCTACGGCTCCTGGGCCCTGTACGGCTACGCCCTGGCTGCCGGCGGCGGATGGTTAGGTGTCTCGCTGTGCGGCCACACCGCGCCCAGGTGATCGTCGGTACTATCCTCGGCTCCGCGGTGGCCGCAGCCGTCTTCGCGCACTCCGTTGATAGCTACCACCGATTGGTCGTCTGCGGCACCGGTATCAACTGGCTATAGTCCAGCGAGGCCCCGATGAACCGATACCAGGCCTTGCGCCAGCCTCGGCCGCCGTCACCGTGACCGCCGGGCGGAGGCCCTCACCCGCCTCCAGCCCCGCGCCGGAACGGCACGTCCGGTCCTTGAGAATCGTCAGTCCCCTCTCCCAGCCGATCCGCTCCGCGATCACCGTCGCGGGCATCGTCGGCGTCTCCCGAAGAAGCTCACGGATCTGCACCTCGACCGCGTCCACCGCTGAGCCCTTCGCCGGCCGCTCGTACTTCGGCGGCCGGTCATTCGCCAGGGCCCGCTTGACCGTGTTCTTCGAGATGCCCAGATGCCGCGCGATCGCACGGATCGGCATCTGCTCGGCCCGGTGCAGGCGGCGGATTTCTGCCCAGTCCTCCACGAGGATCACCCTTCCTCCTGACCCTGATCGCCAAGGCCAGAGTCAGACGAAGATCACCAAGTGGGTCACTTTTGATGCGCCGTCAGAGGGTCAGGGTTCGGCCGTCGCCGAGAGGCGGTTCGCCGTCGATGTCGTACGCATGAGTGGGCGCCTGCCGGACGGGACAGCCGCCCCGCTCTGTGTTTCCGCCTGTCCGCTCAGCCCTGAATGATGTTTCCTGCCTGGGATGCTTCCTGCCGCTGCGCGTTGTCCAAGGCCGTCGGCTCGCCCTCGGTCAGCTCGCGGTGCCCGCCCCCTGTCGAGGAGCTGGTGACGGAGCCGTGCACGTCTGCGCCCGTGGACTGGCCGGCGGACGTGGCAGCGGCCGCTTCGGCGGCTGTGGCATGAACCGGCAGGAGTGTGTCGACGCCGGTCATGCTGAGCATGCGCTTCAGACGGTCGGGGACGGCGGCGAGGCTGAGCAAGCCGCCCGCCGCCTGGGCCGCGTGCCAGATGCGGATGAGCGCGCTCAGACCGGCGGAGTCGCAGAAGCCGACCTGTGCCAGGTCCAGGACCAGGCGCGGGTGCCCTCGCTGGATGATCTCCAGGGCTTCGGAGTGCAGGGTGAGCGCGGTGTGCATGTCCACCTCCCCAACGACCGTGGCGACGGCAAGGCCGGGGCGAGGGTGCTGGACGGTCAGGTGGAACGTTTCGGTCACGTCGGTCATCACTCCTGGCCGATGTGTTCGGGTGCGGCGGCGGTGTGGGCGGTGGCGGCGATACCGCTGTCGGGTGCGGCCTGGGGGCCGGGCACGGACAGGGCCAGCAGGGCCACGTCGTCGCCGGCTCCGTCGGGCAGCGAGGCCAGCAGCGTAACGGTGTCCTCGACCAGGGAGGTGGCGGTGACGGGCCCGGTGCGCTGATGGAGGAAGCCGGTCAGGCCGTCCTCGCCGAGCATGGCGCCTTCGGTGGTGCGGGCTTCGGTCAGCCCGTCGGTGTAGAGGAACAGGCTCTCCCCGGGGGTCAGGGAGAAGGTGGTCTGGACGAAGGGTGCCTGGGGGAAGGCGCCGACGAGCATGCCGCCCTTGGGGCGTACTGCCTTGACCCATACGGCGCCGCTGTCGTCGGGGCGCACATGGTAGGCGGGCGGGTGGCCGCCGGTGGCGATGGTGACGGTGAAGCCGCTGCCTTCCCGGGGCTCGAGGAGGCCGAAGAGAGCGGTGCAGAAGCGGCTGCCGGCGGTGACGTCGGTGAGCAGCATGGTGTTGAGCGCGCTCAGCACAGTGACCGGGTCCGGGTTGATCTGGGCTGCGGCGCGCAGGGTGTGGCGGGCCAGGGCGGTGACGGTCGCCGCCTCGGGGCCCTTGCCGCACACGTCGCCGAGGGCGAACGCCCACCGGCCGCCGTCGAGGGGGAAGACGTCGTAGAAGTCGCCGCCCACGTCGTGGGCGGATGCGGTGCGGTAGTGGCAGGCCAGTTCCAGGCCGGGCACCGCGGGAAGGGCCGGGGGCAGCAGGGTGCGCTGGAGGGTGGAGGCGAACGCGGCGATGGCGGCCCTGTCCTGCTCCGCCTGCTCCCGCGCCGCCCGTTCCGCCTCGGCACGCGCCCGTTCCGCTTCGGCGTGACGGCTTTCCGCCTCCCGCCGCTCCTGTTCGTCGCGCAGGGCGCGCAGCGCCGACAGCCGCAGCTCCATCTCGTCCAGCACGATCGCGGCGAGATCGGCCAGGGTAGCGGTGTCGTCCTCGGTGATGGAGCGCGGTCTGGTGTCGAGGACGTTGACGGTGCCCAGCCGGTGCCCGTCGGGGGTGATGATCGGTGCGGCGGCGTAGAAGCGTACCCCCATCTCTCCGGCGACCAGCGGATTGTCCGCTGCCACAGGATCACGAAGCGTGTCGGGAATCACCAGCGCGTCATCGCGCAGGATCGCCGAGCCGCACAGGCCCGGATCGCGGCCGATCTCCTTGACGCCTTCCAGGCCGTGGGCGGCCTTGAACCAGATGCGGTCGGTGTCCACGATCGTGACCGTCGCCACCGGCACGTCGAAGAGCCGGGCGGCCATCGCCGCCACCCGGTCGAACGCCCCGTCGGGCGGAGTGTCGAGGATGTCGTAGCGGCGCACCGCCGCTATACGGGCCGTCTCCGCATCCGGGTCAGGTACCAGCTCGGGGCGACGCCCTGGAGCCGGGCCGGTGGCCGACGCCTGCTGCATCATCGGCTTTCCTCTCCGTCGATGGGCCGCCGCCGTGAACGGCACGAACCGACGCAGCCTAAATCGACCACATGCGCGAACGCCAATGCCACCGCCAACCGCTCTCCGCCACGGCGCCCCGCCCGGCGCGGCACGTCCCGGTCATCGGCCCTCGGCACCGTGCATGGTGAGCTTCTCCCACCGCTGATCGGTGCACTTCTGCCCGCATCACCTGCACACCGGCCGCCGGGCCTCCCGCTCAGCTGCCTGGCGCCAAGCTCCGCACCGACCCCGCCCGCGCCACCCGCCTCCTGCGCGCCCTGCTCGTCCTAACGAACCTCGAAATCAACCGCTGACGGATGATCTTCTCCGTGGGCTCCCGCCTACAACCAGCACGAGTACCCCGAGCATCGGTCACACCAGCCCTCTGACCTGCGACTTCAAGTTGGCGGAGGCTCAGTGGAGTCCACCCAACGTCACGGTGGAGGCCACTCCCACCCAGTGCGCCTCGCGGTGGGTTCCACTCCCCTCGGGTGGGTCCTCACGGTGGCTCCACTCTCCGGGCGTCACGCCGCCCACCGGGTGGGCGGTGGGGCCCGCCGGGTCCACTCACCGGATGTAGCTGCGGCGCAGGCGCGCGGTGCGCCACGGGTTCGGCCGGCCGCCGGGGTACTGCCGGGAGCGGCGCCGGACCGGCCGCGGCTTCGGCAACGGGTACAGCGCCGTCCGCAGCCGGCTGGCGTCGGCCAGGCGCTCCAGGCGCTCCCGCTGCTTCGGCGAGAGCTGTATCAGGATCAGGTCGATCACGGGTTCCTCCTCGTTCACGGGGGCGGTCCCCGTACTCTCGCCGCGCCTTGCTGTCTCCGGGGCCGGGGCGCCGGGTGCGTGCCGGGCGCTGGCGCGGTGGCTTCGATGTGCGTCCTGCCGGGCGGTCACGGCCGGGAACCGGGGCCCTGGCCGTGACCGGGCTGACGGTGCTGCTGCTCGTGCTCCTGGCGGTGGCCGTCGGCGGGGGCGTCGGGCACGGCCGGGGGGTTCATGTCCTCGTAGGCGCGACGGCGGGCGTCGGCGGCGCGGGTGAAGGCGGCGAGCCGCTCCAGGTTCTTCGGCGTGCGCAACCACGTCCCCGCGTCGGTCGTGCGGCCACCGAGGTACTCCTCGGGCATCGCGGCCTGCTGGTGGGCGTGGACGGCGGCGGCCCGCTGCGCCGGGACGCCGCCCTCGCCCCGGGGCCGAAGCCGTCCCTCGTCCGGGGGAATCACTGTGAGCGTGCTCTACCGCAGTAAGGCCGTGGGCATGAGCAAGTCAACAGACGGCCGTCTCCGTACCAGTGCGCATCCGCCTTGCAGAAGGGACATCCATGAAGACACTGCGCGGCCTCACCGCAACCGCCAAACCGTGGACCATCGCCGTGGTGGCCGCCACCGCCGGACTCGCCCTTGGAGGGGCGGCCTCCGCGACCGCTGACCCACCGCGTCCCGCCGCCGTCTCCGGTGTCGAAGTCGTCTGGTCCTCGGACACCTGGCAGACCACAGCCCTCTGCCCTGGCAGGAAGACTGCGATCGCAGGAGGAGCCGATGCCGGCGTCGACCAGAAAGCCGCGCTCGAGGCGAGCAGGCCCACCGGCCTCACCCGTTCCGGCTGGTACGCCCGCCTGACCACAGGCAAGGCCAAGGTCACCGCCTACGCCATCTGCGCCAACGTCACCTGATTGCTCCGTCTTCGGCGACGGTGGCCGGACCGAGGGCTGACGACCTTGGCGGCGCCCGGCCACCACCATGCCGGCACGATGGCCGGCCTTTGTCGCGCACCGAGAGGGTCCGCGTCCGAGAGTTGCCGGGCACCCGGCAGTCGGGCCGCGAGGCTGCGGAACTCGGAGGCAACGGCACGTACGGTTCACAGTCGAGAGGAGGCGCCGCCTCGATCAGGCCGTCGGGGTCGTACAGGACCGGATGCACGCTGGTGTGCATGGCGTCCTACAGTAGGGCCTCTTTCATAAGCGGCGATGGTCCATTGCCTGCGAACATTTCAGTCGTAGTGCTCAGGAGGTCACGGGCTCTGGGCCGTGCTGCGGGCCAGATCGGCCAGTCGTTCCGCGTCCGAGGTGTGCCGGGTTCGGCCGACCAGAGCACAAGTCGCTGTTCCGGGGCACCGGCGTAGCGGAAGGTGTCCCAGTCGAGGGTGAGTTCGCCGACGGTGGAGTGAGCGATACGTTTCCTGCCGAAATCCTGGTGCGACGCGGTGCTCGGCCCACCAGACCCGGAATTGCCGATCGGCAATGACCAGCTCGCCGCACACGCCCATCACACCGATGCGGTCGGTCGACCAGGTCTGCCGCCGCGAGGACTTGGCGGAGCTTGTCGCCGCCGGCACCCCGCTCGGGCCCGGACAGGCCGCCGCCCGGCTCGGGGTGCGCAGGGTCGATTTCACCCACATGGTCCGGCTCGGATGGGGCCGCTCCCCACAGTCGATCGAGGTCCGCTTCGGCACCAGCCGGTCCGAGGGCATCGATGTCGCGCTCTACACCACCGCCTCCGTCGACGCGATCGCCGCCGAACACCATCAGATCGCGGGAGCCGTGGTCACGGCCGAGCCGAAGCGGAAGCAACGGCGGGGAGGATGTCAGCTGCGCGTCCTTTCACCCAGCGCGTTTGATCCACTGCTGTTCCTGGTCCCCGAACGCGCACTCGACAAGCTCGACCGGACCATTCAGCCGGGTCGCCGCGAGGCACTTGTGCTGGGCGTTGTCCCGGTAGACCCAGCGGTTGCCGCCCACAGCGATCTGGGTCCACCGTGTTGCCGTGTTCGCTGCGGATGGGACAGCTCGCCTCGCTCGCGCTCCCCGGTCTGGACGGACCCGTCCACCACGCCGCCCGCCGTCATCCTCTGGCCCTGACGCGCGGCGCCACCCGCGCCTTTCTGCGCCGCGACTTCACCACCGCCGCGCGCATCACCCGCTGGCTGGCCTGGCTGACCGCCGAAGGCAGCGCACCCGAGGTGGATCTGGACCTGCTGACCTCGGACATCGCCTTGCGCGGCAATGACAACGGCCGCTGCTCCCTGGACGCCGCGATCACCCGTCGCCTGCTCGGCCTGGAGGCCGCGTGAGTACACCCCTGGCCCCCTCGCCCACACGGTCCGCTCCCGCGCCCTGACGTGGCTGCACACCCACCGGGAACTGAGCGTACGCGACGCCGGAAACCTGGCCCACGACCTGGATACCGTCAAAACCCTGGCGGAGATGGCCCTCGCGGCCGGCCTGGCCCTGACGGAGGGCACCGTCGGCAGCCGCGAGCGCCGCATGGCCCGCGAACTGCTGGACTTCTGCTGGCAGCGGCTGGGGCGGGGAACGCTGCTGTACGAGCGGCTGCTGCACCATTCCATGACCACCGACGCCGTGGAGTGCTACGCCCCCTTCGCCCAGGCCGTCTACCGCCACCCGGGCCTGGAAGCACTGAGCCTTTTCAGCGCGCCCACCGATCGGGTGACGAGGTGGAGGGCACCATTCGGCACCGCGGTTGCAGCCACGCCGTTCCCGGTAACCCCCAGGGGGTGTCTTCGGGGTGAGTCAGCCATCGCTTGGCATGGCCGGGCGGCCGGGTGGGGAGGGTAGCGCAGGGGCCCGGTGCTGAGGCTGCTCGGCTGGCGTCGAACCGCATGAGAGCGCGGGGTGCGTCGGCGGAGTCGTGTCCGGGTCCGGGTGTGACCGTTCCCTTCCTACTGGCATGGCGGAGGTGCGGCGATGAGCGACGCGGTCAACGACGACGCGGTGTTCACGCGGAAAGTGGTGTCCGGGATTTGCGGTGCGCTGGGTGATACGGGCGTGCGCACCACTCTGGGGACCTCGATGGAACGGAACCGTTCCACGAACGTCCTGCTGGCGGTGATGCTCAACGCTTTCGCCCGGCGGGCGGAGGGGAGGCCGTTGTCCGATCTGGAGAGCGCGTTCGCGGACGCGTTCGCCCGTGCGGGGTTCAGCGATGCCGAGCTCGGCGAGATGGGCCGGTCCTTCTCCGGGGCGTCGCAAGAGGTCCGCAGCAGGTTCTTCCCCGAGCGCTTCGCCGCGCTGGGTGCGGAGGACTCCTACGGCCGGGCCGAGTTGCGTGCCGATCTGCCGCAGCTCGGGCGGGACATCCTCGCCACCTGCAAGAACATCTGGCCGGTGGACGCCAGCCGCCCCATGGGCCCGCTCGGCACCGATGCCGGCGTGCTGGAGGACCAGGCGGAGCTGGTCAACCCCGAGCCAAACGCGGCCTATGTGCGGGAGGCCAAGGAGAAGGGCTGGGGGCTGGTCTGCATGGGGCTTCCCGCCGATCACCCCGCCATCGCGGCAGCGCGGTCCAGCAGCGCTGGTCCCTACTGGATGTCGCTCAGCTACGTCAAGTGCCACGAAGAGTCGTGGGGAGAGGTGGGCAAGGACGAGCCGCGCTTCTCGCTGGCCCTGTGCGATGGGACCACCAAGCGCGACTACACCACCGAAGAGCTCAGCATGGGCACTGGCTACACTCGCGACTTCGAGCCGAACCGCCTGTGGAATGCCGCCGTAGCCAACGGCGGGCTTGCCACGGTGATCGACGCCTGGGAGATGGACCCCGGTCCCGGCTTCGAGAAGGCCAAGCTCATCATCGATGCGGTCCTCGAGATCCTGATGGACGAGCTGACGATGGACAGCTGGGCCGACCTCGCCTTCACCGTCGCCGGCGAGTTGGCCGGGGTCGGGCTGCCGCCCCAGGTCATCGCGCTGTTCGCGATGATTCTGACGGCCGTTAGGGAGTTCCTTCAGAACAACGACGACCACGTCGGAACCTACTCGCTACTGGTCCCGGAATCCGTGCTGGTGCTGCAGAAGCAGATCCAGGGCACCCTGCGCAATCCGCCGCCCGAGGGCGCCGTCCGCAAGATCACCCAGCTCACGGGTCAATCTGAATCCCGCGTGGCGGAGCTCAACGCGACGGGCTACTACCGGGCCTATCAGCCGAAGCTGTGGTACGACGCCGGCAGCGACGGAGAGTGGGAGATCAACTTCCTGCTGCTGCCCGACTCCTCAGGCCAGATCACCGGCCTGCCCACCAGGGTGCGGCTGCAGTCCGTCCTCAGCGGCAAGTTCGCCACTGTCGACCGCTCCGACGGCGACGGCGCCAGCATCAGACAGCAACCCGGGGGCGGTGAGTCCCGTCAGCGGTGGGATCTCCATTCCCTCCCCGGCAACCTCTACCGGTTCAGCTCCGCATTCAGCTCCAGCGGCCGCGGCATGTCGATCGAGGGACCATACCCCGGCAACGCCCCCAAGATGAGGCTGTGGTCCTGGAGGAATGAGTCGCACCAGAAGTGGCGACTGCTCCCCGTCGCTCAGAACGAGTACTTCATCGTCTCCGACTACTGCGGTGGAGCAATCAGCGTCCAAGACGGCAACACCGGGGACGGCGTCTCCCTCGAACACCACAGTCTGCAGGGCCACCCTCGTCAGGTCTGGAGGATCCTTGGGGCATAAGACCCAGCATCCGGGGTGAGTTCTCGCCGCACGCTTCGAAAACGGTGGACGGGCGTTCCGAATCTCTCGATCCCGAACGACCGTCCACCGCTCCGGACCCCGGCCACAGACCACGCCGACGGTAGGCCGGATTGCCGCCGACGAACGTCTGCGCGACGTCGTCACCCAGGCAGCGATTCCTCCCACAGCAGCACCGGCCAACGCTCACACGTCGCACCGCAGTACCGCCGGCTCTTGCGCGATCCGTCGGGAAGGAGCTGCGCACTCTCGCTACACCCCAGAGTCTTCCTGCTCACCGCGTCTCCAGGGTGCCCCTTCCCGCCTGCTCGTGACCATCACCCCGGCGAGCCGTGCAGAGGTCGTTCGGCAAGCCGCTTACAGGTGTGGACTGGCCTGACTGATCGGTCGGGTCGGCTCCCGTGCCGGTAGCGGATCGGGGCGCGTTATGCCACTTTCTTGTACTTGCGGACAGCGGTGACGCCTTGGATCGAGTAGATGGCTGTCATACCTTCCGGGGTCTGTTCGCGCACGATCGTGCCCTTCTTGCCCTCGCTCTCGAACGTCTGGATCAGCTTGCCGGCTTCCTCGGTGAACACAGAGGTCGTCTGGATCTCGCCGGCGAACAAGGGAGTGGAGACCTTCTCGCCGAGGGCGAAGGTGACCTGGTCGGTGTACAGCGCCGACGAGCTGGTCCAGGTCCACCTGTCGCCATCCCGGCTGAGTTCCTCGCTCGGCCTGATCATGGCCCGAGCCTCCCGGCGAGCGGCAGTCATCCCCGCAGCCTGGAGGAACTGGTCCCATACGGGGTCCTTGGGGTCGCTCAGCAGGTCCCACTTCCCGCTCTGCACTATCATTCACCGCTTTCGTATCAGGGTTGTTCCGCACCTGGTGTCGGCTCATGGCACTGCAAAACAGCGTCGCACGTCCTGCCGCACGGCTGCCTCGTCAAGTGGGGGAAGAACGGCCGACGCCCACTGCAGCCGTCCCGAAGGCGGAGGGCCCACCTTCCCGGTCACTGCGGTTCCTGACCTCAGGAGTTCTCGGATGCGCCCGTGGGGGGCATCTGCCACGGGTGGACGCATGCGACTAGTTCGGGGTGGAACAGGGTGCCCGGTCCGCACTGGAAGTCGAAGCGGGTGAGTTCCTTGCCGTCGCCGTTCATGTCCACGCAGCGGTAGAACTTGGACTGATCCTCGGAATCGGGAAAGAAGCCCTCCTCTGTGCAGGCCGGAGGAGCTGCGGCAGCCTGTGTGGTGGGCGAGCATGCGAGACCGGCGAGAGCGAGCAGCAGAGCTGCTGCGGTGCGGCGTGTGCGATTCATGACATGTAAACGCTCTGCACGGGTCCTGGGGTGTTCACCACTTCGGGTGGGGCAACACGCTCTCGGGGCAAAGTGTCGGAAGGCGGCTGCCCTGGTCTTCGGGGCGGGGGCCGGGGACTTCGTTGAGCCGGCGGTGGGTGTGCTGGGAAACCGTGGTGTCTGACCGGCGGCCTTGTCGTTGGGCAGACCATGATCAGGAAAACTGCCGTTCTTGCCCTGCTGGCGGCCTCCGCGGTAGCCCTCGCGGCCGCCCCCACACCCGCCAGCACCCCTCACGCGGTCATTGCCGCCTCGTCGTCCGGAAAGACGGTGTTCAAGGCGCCGCTGCCGCCGGCAGGGGTGGAACTCCCGCACAGCGCGTACGCCGCCAATGTTCCGTTGCAGCTGAACGTCCTCGGCCTGCTCACCCTCGACTTCAAGGGTGGCTTCACCCTCGGTGTCCAGACAGCCGACACCGACCGCACCACGATGAAGTTCAAGGAGCTGCGCATGGAGGCGGACACCAGCCCGTCCACCCCCGGCTCCGGAACGCTCATCTCCCTCGCCTCCGCCGACATGGCGGACACACCGCTCAGCACTCTGAACTCCTCCCGGGAACTGCGCCTCCATACCGCCCTGACCCTGAAGGCCACCGACAAAGAAACCGGGAAGACCCTTCTCAGGCTCTCCACCGCCCCGGGCAAGTACGCCACGTTGAAGGCCGACAACGTACAGACCTTCCCCGTGATCAACCAGCTGCTCACCCTCGAGGAACCGGTGCACCTCTTCGAGGTGTCCTCGGACGGCACCGTCCAGACAGACCGGTCAGTCGGCGCCCTGGAAGGCTTCGACGTCATCGCCGACCAGATCACCTGAACCCGGCCCGAGCGACACAGCACCGACGTCTCCGCTCGCCGGCACGGCCGGCTGGCACCGAAGCCACCGACTGCGACAGGAGCCAGGGTCCGCCTGCCAAAGCCCCATGGCCGTCTCGGCCGGTCTCCCCACCAGGCCGGAGGAGATCTCGGTGTCCGGTGGCGGGGGTGGATCCTTCTTGCTGCAGCGATGGCCGGCCGGGCCGTCCTCCACGAAAGGGGTCCTCCGTTGGCGACCGAGCCTGTCCGCGCCGTCTTCCGCTCTGCTCCACGCACCGCGCCCGGCTTTGGTGAAAGGCTGCGGGGAGCCCTTCACCAGAAGCAGGGCGCGGTCGGCAGCCGGTAGGCGGTGGAGCACAACCTCCGCCCTTCAGCCCCGAAGGCCACCACCCCACCGACAACCGCCTGGCCCTCAACCCCGTCCTGAAGCCCGCGAGCTGAGGGCAGAATGAATGAGGCCCGGGCGGTTGAGCGAGATGTCTCACGTCTCGACCAACCAGGGAGCCTCGTTGGTCACCTATCCTGCCGCCCTGGACCTGCCGCACGCGCTCGTCGAGTGGGTCACGATGCTGATCGTCGCCCGGGAGGGCGACCGCCGCTGCAAGCTCCGCCCCTCCCAGCGGGCCCTGGTCGCGCTGGTGTATCTGCGCAAGCACGACACCCTCGCCCAGATCGCCGCCGGCTTCCGGATCAGCGTCGGCACCGCCCATGCCTACGTCCACCAGGTCACCGACCTCCTCGCCCGCAAAACACCGGGCCTGACCCGGGCCCTGCGCGAGGCCGACGCGGAGTACGTCCTGGTCGATGGCACCCTCGCCGAATGCGACCGCGTCGGCGACGGGCGCGCCGACTACTCGGGCAAGCACCACCGCCACGGCGTGAACCACCAGGTCATCACCAGCCCGACCGGCAGGCTCGTGTGGATCTCCCGCGCCCTGCCCGGCCGAACCCACGACCTGACCGCCGCCCGCACCCACCGCATCGTGAAGACCTGCGTCCGGCTCCGCGTTCCCGCTCTGGCCGACATGGCCTACACCGGCGCAGGCGGCACGTTCGCCGTCCCGACCAGACGCCCACCCCGCAAGGAGCTCAGCGTCGGGCAGAGATCCCTGAACCAGGCCCACGCCCGGCTCCGCCACCCGGTCGAACGCGGCGTGGCCACGCTCAAGCAATGGAGGATCTTCCGCCGTTCCCGCTGCAGCCCGAACTGGCTGTCGTCAGCAGCCAAGGCAGTTCTCACCCTGGAGCTCCAACGCTGAAAAGGCTCACTCACCTCCCACCTCGCCGTGGCCGACATCGCGAACATCGTCGAATACGTCCCCTGCAGGCGCCTCGCCATCGCCAACGCCCTACGCATCACCGGGCACGACAGCGGCACGAAAGCCCCCGAATGGGAACGCCTCGTCCAGGCCACCTGGCTCGCGGCCACCCCACAGCCCTGGCACATCGACTGGGAAACCGCCTACGCCCTGACGCACACCGTCTTCCACATCACCGACTGGGGACGCCGCCCCGGGGCCTTGCCCGGCACCATGGCCGCCTACCTCACCCGCTGGCTGCCGGTATGGACCGACATCTGGACGGAAACCCGCCAGTGGGATCTGGTGGCCGAACTGCTGGCCGTCGGCGTCTGCCTGCCCCGGCCGCACATCGAACTGGACGACTGGCAGCGCATGCAACAGACCCAACACCCCGACGGCCTGTTCCCTGTCGACGGCCAGCCCCTGGACGATGACCCCGCCACCCGGTTCCAGGACCACTACCACAGCACCACGGTGAGCGCCATCGCCGCCACCATCGCCCTCTCCCGCGACCTGACCCTGCCCACCGCCACCGCACCGGACCACGGCGCATGACCGCATCCGACCACGCCGCCGTCGCCGACGACGGCACCCGCGGCCTCGATCCCGCGCTCATCGAACAGGCGACGCGCACTCTGCTGACCGCAGCGCCCGCAGCCAGCACGATCGCCGTGGCACTGCATCGCAAAGGCCGTCACGCCGTGGTGGTACGCGGCCGCACCGCACATCGCGGCGGCCGGCCCGCCACCGCCTCCACCCGCTTCGAGATCGGCTCCCTCACCAAGACGTTCACTGCTCTCCTGCTCGCCGAACACGCGGCCCGCGGCCTCCTCCATCCCCACGACACTCTCGCCCAGCACCTCCCCGCCGGGACCACCCTGCCGCCACAGGGCACCGCCATCACACTCACCCACCTGGCCACCCACACCTCCGGCCTGCCGGACGCCGCCCCCGGCCTGCCCCGCGTCCTGCCCCTCCTCCTCCACCCCCTCACCCGGACCCCCGCCGTCCCCCTGCTGGCCGCCCCCTACGCCCGCTTCACCGAGGACGAAGCCCTGCGCATCCTGCCCCGCGCCCGCCTGCGGTCCCGCCCCGGAACCCGCTACCACTACTCCAACTACGCCGTCGCACTACTCGGTCACGCCCTGGCCCAAGCGGCCCGCACCCCCTACCCGTCCCTGACCGACACCCGCCTGCTGCGCCCCCTGCTCCTACGCGACACCTACTGCGGCATTCCACCCTTCCCCCACGCACAGGCCACCGGTCACTGGCGGCGTCACGCCCAACCACCCACACATATGCCCGGCCTGACCGCCTCCGGGTCCGTCAGAGCCAGCATCCGCGACATGCTCACCTACCTAGAAGCCCTCCTCGACCCGGCTTCAGCCGAAGCGGCCCCAGCCTCCCTGCGCACAGCACTGCACGACGTCCGGCAGCCCCGGCTCCGCAGGCCCCGCAGCACCACCAAGCTGGCACTCGTCTGGAACATCCGGCCCCGGCCCGACGGCAGCAGCGTCTACTACCACACCGGCGGCACCTTCGGATTCTCCGCCTTCGCCGGCTTCAACCCCCACCACAGCACAGCCGTCGCAGCCCTCGCCAACAGCAGCGCGGCACGCGACAACCACCTCGTCCAAGAGGCATACAACACCCTGATCAGCCTCCACCGATAAGACGCCGCCGGATCGGACGAGCTGTCGTCACCCGCCGACGCCCCACCACGTACGAGTGACGATCGCACGGGTGCCTCCAGCCTCTGGCGTCGCGGCCGCAAGGAAACGTGCAGCGCTTGTGCTCCGGCTCTACGCGGACGACCCACCGCACGGGCCACGGGCGTCTCCCCCAAGGCCTCGCGCGGTGCCCAACCGGCCGACGGGCCATCTCGCCGGTGTCGGTCCCCCCGCGCGAGGCCGCCCCGTCGCGGCCCGGTAGGCGTCAGTACGACCGCCGGGCCCGGTGCCCTGGTCAGGCGCCGGGCAACCCGCGAGCGACGTTCTCCAACCCGCTCTTGACGGCGTTCAGCTGGTCACCGACGACACTCAGTCGCCTTTGCAGGTGGTCGAGGCGTGCTGCTACCGCCAGTGTCGCGAAAGCCTGCGCCAGTTCGGCCGCGCCGGGCTGCCCCAGTCCCGCCTTCCCGGCCCAGGCCAGCGCCAGACGCTCGAACTGCGCAGCACGTCCGGCCGATGCGTTCGCAACCATCCATGAACCCTTCCGCGGCCAAGGCATCACCGCCGGGCCGAGCGGCCCGGTCTCAGTCGATGCCGTCGAAGTCAGGAAGAAGATCCGGCACCGGTACGTGCGGTGGGACCAGAGGGTACGACCTGGCCGATTTGGACACGAGGAACTCGACAACCACCGGGCGGTCGCGTATCGCGGATGCCTCCGCCACGACCTGGTCCACCTCGCCCGGGTGTGCGCACGTGAACGCAGCACAGCCGTAGGCCCGCGCCAGTGCACTGATATCCGGGCTCTCCGTCGCCTTGTGGCCGGAGAGGTCCGTCTCCTCGTTGTCGTGCGGGTACCACAGGTCCTGCCACTGACGCACCATGCCCAGCATGGCGTTGTTGATGACCGCAACCTTGATGGGAAGCCGGGCCTGGACGCAGGTGGCCAGCTCCTGGCACATCATCTGGAAGCTGCCGTCCCCGTCGATGGCCCATACCTCCGCGTCGGGGTGAGCGGCCTGCACGCCCATCGCGGCGGGGACGGCGTACCCCATGGTGCCCGCGCCGCACGTGGTGATGAAGGTGCGCGGGCGTTCGTACCGGAGGTGCTTGGCCGCCCACACCTGATGCTGCCCGACGCCCGCCGTGTACAGAGTGTTCGGGCCGGCGGTGAGGGATCCGAGGCGTTCCACGGCGTACCGGGGGTCGAGGGCCCCGTCGATTTCCTCGCCATGGCCCGGTTCATGGCGGCTGCGCCAGCCGTCCAGGGTGTGCCACCAGGACGAGAGGTCCGGGTGACGGTGCCGGCCGCTTTCGAGGGCTTCGCGGACCCCGTCCCTCATCATGGCAAGGGCGGGACGGCAGTGAGCGTTGATCCCGATGTCGGCGCGCCCGGTACGGGAGATCTCTGCGTCGTCGATGTCGATGTGGACGATCCGGGCGTCGGGAGCGAAGGCGTCCGGCTTCCCGGTCACCCTGCTGTCGAAGCGGGCGCCGACGGCGAGGATCAGGTCCGCGTTCTGCATGGCGGCGGTGGCCGCGATCGTTCCGTACATCCCGGGCATGCCGAAAGCGAGGCGATGGCCGTCCGGGAACACGCCGCGCGCCATCAGGGTGGTGACAACCGGCACGCCGATCTCCTCCGCCAGCTCCCGCAAGGGACCGGCGGCCTCACCTCGTACGACCCCACCACCCGCGTACAGGACCGGCCGCCGAGCAGCCAGCAGCGCTGCCACGGCCTGCTCGATCCGGGCGGGGTCGGTCGTCGGCGGGTCGGCTGCCTCCCGTCCGCCGCCGGGCACCGGGGTTCTTCCGTTGAAAGCGTCCATGGTGACGGAGACCAGCACCGACCCGGGGCGCCCGCTCATCGCCCTGCGGGCGGCCTCGGTGACGGCCGGAAAGACGTCCGCCGCTCGGGTCACTTCCACGGAGTACTTGGTGACCGACGAGACGACGGAGCAGATGTCCGCCTCCTGGAAGGCTCCGGTGCCCAGTTGATCGCTCTCCACCTGTCCCGTGAGCGCCAGGACGGGCACGGAATCCCTCTGCGCGTCCATCAACGCGGTGACGAGGTTCGTCGCGCCCGGCCCGGAGGTGGACAGACACACTCCGAGGCGGCCGGTGGCCTGGGCGTAGCCCGAGGCCGCGTGTCCGGCGCCCTGTTCGTGCCTGGCCAGAATGTGACGCACCTCCGGGAAGTCCCCCAGCGTGTGGTACAGCGGGACTATGGCCCTGCCGGGTATGCCGAAGACGACCCTCACGTCCGCGCTCCGCAGGGCGTGCAAAGCGGCGGCAGCACCTGTCACGTGGCGCCCTTCATCACCGAGGCTCACCCGCTCGGCACGACGCGTCATGCGTGGAGGCTGTAGACGCTGTTGACCCCGCCGTCCGGGGTGATCTCACCCGTGGAGCTCATGTTCCTGCCGTCCAGCTTCTCGAACACGCCGCCCGTGCTCTGTGCCCTCATGGAACCGCGCAGATGGTAGCGGCCGTCGTCATCGCGCCGGCCCGACGAGGACCCGGTCAACGCGACCGTGTCGAAACTTCCCTCCGCCGTGGCGACGATCCGGCAGGTGGTCGTCACGGTACCGTCCTGAAGGCGCCGCATCAGATGGTTGGCGACGACTTGCACGGCATGGCCATCGATGTTTCCGGTTCCCGACGCCAGGACTTCGAGTTCTACGAGGTTTCCTTCCACGGAGATTATTCGAGTCGCGTCAGTGGTTTCAGCTAATTCGCAGATCACCTTGTCGGACATTTGATCGCGTCCCTCTTGGCTGGGAATGTAAGAGGGACAGTAGGCTCGGGGGCAAGGCGCGACAAGGCGCAAACCCAGCCAGCCGCATGCCGCGTGCGCTGCCTGACGAGTGCTTCCCCCTTTGAACCCGAACCTCCCCCCGACAGGCCCTGACGGCCGCTACAGTCCACGAACGGTCGTGAGAGCGGCGAGTCCGGAGATCTCCAGCACGGGGCACCGGCACCGCCGTCCTCCGCCTTGATGGGGAGCGGCGGTCGCTTGCGGCGGCGCCGTGCCACCGGCCCCTTGGCCGGTTCCCGTTCGAGTACGGCGAACAGTTCGTCACTGGGCGGCGGCGATACCGGCCTCGGGCAAGCCGGGGCACGCGGCCCGTTCTGCGACCATGCCTCGCGGCATCGGTGAGCCGACCGGACGCCGACCCGCAGGTCGTGAGTGACAACCGGGTTCTTCGCCGCCCTGTCCGAACCGCTCGGTCACCTCGTCCTCGACGCCTCGCCGCAAGGCCGCCCCGCGTCGGTCAGTCCGCCGGCTGAGCAGTGGGCAACCATCGCCGGACAAGCCGACCGGATCCGCCTCCGCCGGGGCGACCGCACCGCCCAAAAGCGCGGGGAAGCGTTGCCTTTGCGGGTGTGGACACGCCCCTCAGCGCTCCTTCCATGTAGAGGCGGGGCGCGTGAATTGACCAGGGGCGTGCCTGTGCTTTTACCGGGCCAGTGCGCGGCGGCTTGGCAGAATTGATTACGATGTCCAGTGCGCTGGTTTTTTCAGGTGCGCTCTCTCGAACCATCCCGAGCGGCAAACCAGGTCCCGCAACTCTGCGGATCGCCTCCGGTTCGGCCTCACAGAGTTGCGGGACGCACTCACCGGCCTTCGTAACCAGGGCCGTTACCGCCGGCGTCTTCGCTTTCCTCGTAGGTACCGTCGGCCTCGCCCGCGATGCGTTCCTTGCGGACCCGGCCACGCACCCGCTCTTCGGTGGTCTGCTCCTCGGTGACCAGTCTGACCCGCTCCACGGGAACGGCTTCGGTCTGCGCCACCGGACGCTCCTCGTGCAGTATCACCTCGTGTTCGGCCTCGGTGATGTCGGGCCCGGACAGGGCCGCCTCGCGATTGGCATCCGTGATCGGCTCGCGCTCGACCCGCACCTCCTCGTGACGCAGAGGAACGACCTCCTCCACGTCCTCGGTGACCACGTACTTGCGCAGCCGGGCACGGCCCGCCTCGTGGCGCTCAACACCCACCCTCATGCGCTCCTCCGAGCGCGTCATGGCGTCGTCGCGGGCCGCCGTGGGCCGCTCACCGGCACGTGCCCGATCACCCGCCCCGACACGAGCGCTCTCCGCTGTGCCGCTCGACCCCCCGTCCGTTGCACGTCCGCCGAAGCCCGCGTCCGCCGCCGTCCCCGCGGTCCCAGCCGCACCGACCGCCCGACTCCTGTCCCCGCGCTCACCGTCGCCGCGCGGGTCTTCGTCCCAGCTCAGGCCGTAGTAGTCGTAGAGTTGGTGTTCCTCCGGCTCGGAGAGATGCCCACCAGAGTCGATGTCGATGTGCGGCGCCCCTTTGACCGTGTCCTTGCGGTACGGCACCTCCAGGTGATCATCCACCAGTGACGCCTCCCGGGTCGGCACGAACGATTCGCTGGTGCCGAACAGCCCCGTCTTGACGGTCACCCATTCCGGCAACCCCGTCACATCGTCCAGGTAGACGTGCTTGGCGTCGCCGATCTTGTGACCGTCGCCGTCGTAGACCGCGTGGTCCAGAACACTGGAGATCTGGCCCTTCGTGATCATGTTTCATCCCCTTTCTACGGATGTGCCCTTTTTGGGTAGACCGACGAGAGGCGACTAAACACCTCCTGGCCAACCCCTCCCAAGTGAGTCGTACGTCCGGCACTCCAGCGGCACTACGACGTTGTACCTGTTCAGAGCGGCTTGGGGCGTCAACACGACCGGGAGACATGCCGCATCCAGCCGCTGTAGCGCCGGACTTCGTACGGGTCGAGGACGAACTCGTCCCTTGCAGCCTGAAGGGCACCTTCGAATCCCGATGGCGCTGTCGAGAGTCACATAAGGCGCCACCCCTGCGGTCTGCGACGACGGTGGCTTCCATCTTGCTCCGCCCTTCTCGCATTGAGCGCGCGAGTGCCCGCCCGCCATCGCGGCCGGCGACCAGGCCGACCCGAAGTGCGTTCGTGCCCAGCCGCAGTTCGACATTTCCGGCAGAGGGACAAGGCCGCCGACGGTGTGGGGCGCGGCCTGCTCGCCTTCGACGGTGACCGGCGCGGCCGGGGCCCCTTTCCGCGCGGCATCGGTGAGACGCATCGCGTTGTGCGGAGACATGACGACACCTCCCGGGCTCGCTCCTCCCAGGACCGCTTGTGGGAGGAGTTCGCGGCCACCAGCGGACGGGCACGGTGAAATCGACGGGCCAGGAGAAACGATCCGCGACCGGCATCCGTCGACTCTTCAGTGGTGCAGCGAGTTGACGGTCGCACTTGCGGGCCCGGGTCAGCGGCGTGATTGCCGATAGCCGGCTCTCAGGACGCGGCCTGGCGGTTTCCCGGCCTGCCGACGTGCTGCGCCGTACGGCTTACGCCGATCTGTCGCCGGGGCGCCGGCCCCGTTCACATCGTCCGAAAGACCCGCGCCGGCCCCCTTGAAGCACCCCGCGCTCGGCCCGAGCGTATCCGGCAGAAGGCCGAACGGGTGATGCCGGGGCGCTATGGGGGTCCGAGGACTCCGCCGCGCGAGGGATATCCCTCGGCGCGCCCGGCGCCGTTGCCGAGGTTCACGCGAGCCACAGTGCAGGGTCCAGGCGAAAGAGTGATTCGTATGAAAATCATTTGAACCAGGAGGTTCGTGCATGCCCACCCCGAAACCCCCCTATGCGATCGGCTCCCGCGCCAAAGCCACCATCGTCCTTACCGCCCTCGCCGCGTCAGGCACGTCATGGGTGGCTGCCCCAGACGCGACAGCCCAAGGGGACGACGGCGACGCAGCCCTCGCGGCTGCGGGTGCGGCTTGGGCGCAAGTGTCACGCGGACAGAGTTACGGGGCCTACTGGGCGGGCTACGGGGCGACTGGAGTTGGCGCGGGTGGCCCCGGCGGCCCCGGGGGACCCGGCGGCCCCGGCGGCCCCGGGGGACCCGGCGGTCCCGGGGGCCCCGGGGGCCCGGGAGGACCAGGCGGCCCCGCAGTCCCAGGGTTCCTCGGAGGTCCGGGGTTCCCCGGAGTGCCGGGCGGCCCCGGAGTGCCGGGCGGCCCCGGAGTGCCGGGCGGCCCCGGAGTGCCGGGCGGCCCCGGAGGACCAGGGTTCCCCGGAGCAGGACCAGGCGGCCCCGGAGTGCCGGGCGGCCCCGGAGGACCAGGGTTCCCCGGAGCAGGACCAGGCGGCCCCGAAGTGCCGGGCGGCCCCGGAGGACCAGGGTTCCCCGGAGCAGGACCAGGCGGCCCCGAAGGACCAGGACTTCCCGGAGTCCCAGGAGGCCCTGGGGTGCCAGGAGGCCCCGCAGGACCGGCCGGCCCCCCGAGACCAGGGACTCCCGGAGACCCAGGCGGCCCCCCAGGAGCAGGAATCCCCGGAACAGGACCGGGCGCCCCCGGACGGCCGGGGCTCCCCGGAGTCCCAGGACCCTCGGGACCAGGGTTCGCCGGAGCAGGACCAGGCGCTCCCGGAGGACCAGGATTCGCCGGAGCCGGTCTAGGCGGCCCCGCAAGAGCAGCAGGCGTCCCGGGAGGGCCAGGCGGCGCTGGACGACTCGGAGGCCCGGGGGCCGTGGGCACTTCGGGAGGACCAGGCGGCTTCGCGGGGCCGGGGGACCCCGGCGCCGCAGGGGGCCCGGAAGCTCCAGGCCGGTCCGGACCAGGTGACCACGACGGTCCGCGGGGCGGTGTGCACGCGGGCGGCGGCGGTCTTGCCCACACGGCTGCCGCGTACTCCCCGGTGGCCGCCGCGGGAACCGTGGGTCTGGTCGCGATCAGCGCCGCCGTCTACGTTCGGCGCCGCCGACGGTCGCATGGTGCCACTTACTGATCGTTTCAAAATGAGTTCGACTCGAAGGCTTGGCAGTTGAGGTGTTGAGGTGTTGAGGCGGCGGAATCCTGTCCGTGTCTGCTGATCTTGTGCCCGATGATCTGTGGGCGAGAGCGGCACCTCTGCTGCCGCTTCGCCCTGCGAGGCGTCATCGCCGTCCCAGGCGGCTGCCGGTCGACTGCCCGCCGGATCGGGCGGGGACTGATGGCAGGTGTCTACGGGTGGAAGGCGACCTCCGGGTTCTGCGGGGTCGGCCCGTCGAGGAGCGGCTGGGCGACGTCCTTCAGGTGCAGGTCGAAGAAGGCCGTGACGTA